>DURK01000149.1 GCA_012837325.1 Clostridiales bacterium | reverse complement strand
GCCGGCTTTTCCGATCACGAGCCTTGGATATGTATGGATGATGATTACAAAACCTGCAATGTTGACGTGCAGATGAATGACAAAGATTCGGTACTGAATTTTTACCGCAGGCTGCTTGCACTGCGAAAAAAGCATCTTGCTCTGATATATGGAGATATCAAAATTATCAATAAGAAGAGAAAAAATTTACTTACTTACTATCGCAGCAACCAGCTTGAAGTTTTTTATATCGAATGCAACCTGAGCAGAAAAACGATCAGACGCAAAACTGTGCTGCCCGTTGGCTTGCGATTGATTTCCAACTACCAGGAAGCTTCACCATCGGAGCTGAAACCCTACGAAGCAGCTGTTTGGCTGCTGGATGGACGAGGAGTTTAGAAAAAAGGTCGATTCAGGCAGGCAAATTTAAATGATAAGTACAGGGGGAAGCACAATGGCAGACTATACAAAACGCAATCGTTACTTTTTCGGTCTTGGTACGTTTGGCAGAGACATGCTCTACAGCATGGTCAGCATGTATCTAATCGTCTACCTTACTGAAATTCTGGATCTGCCCGACTTAACCATGTGGTGGATGACAGGTGCATTTACCATTCTAAGGGTGTTTGATGCGGTGAATGATCCAATAATGGGGTATTTGGTTGACAATACCCATTCCCGCTTTGGAAAATTCAAGCCCTGGATCGCCATAGGAGGATTTTTCGGAGGTGTTTTGACCATCCTGTTGTTTACGGATTTTGGATTGACCGGTGCAGGATATGTTGTTTCCTTTGTTATCCTCTATCTGCTTTGGGATTTTGTTTACGGTGCGAATGATATTGCCTATTGGTCCATGCTGCCTTCTTTGTCCATTGATCAAAAGGAGAGAGAAAAGATTGGTGCAATAGCAAGAATTAGTGCCAATTTGGGGATGTACATTGTTGTTGTAGGAATCCTTCCCATTACAGGCGCAATGGGCGGGGATAAAAAGGCATGGTTTCTTTTTGCAGTGGCTGTTATTCTTATTACATGGGTTTTTCTGGGTTTTCCTCTCTTTGGTGTAAAAGAAAACCGTTCTTTTTGTCAAAAAAAAGAGAAAACATCTTTGAAGGAAATGTTCACTGTACTTATTAAAAATGATCAATTGATGATTGTTGCTGTTGCCATGGCATTGTTTATGATTGGTTATGTAACCACGACTGGCTTTGGGATATATTTTTTCAAATATGCCTATAAAGATGAAAACATGTACTCGGTATTTGCAGGTGTTTTAGGTGTGTCCCAGCTTGCGGCTCTTGGTTCATTCAACCTTTTTTCCAGGAAATTCAGCCGGAAGCAGCTGTATACATTCTCAACGATGCTGGTGGTTCTGGGATATCTTATCTTTTTCTTCTCTCCCATGGATATGTTTTTTATCGGCATAGCAGGTATCTTGATTTTTCTAGGTGATGCTTTTATTCAAATGCTGATGCTGATGTTCCTGGCAGATTCGGTAGAGTACGGACAATGGAAGCTGGGACGTCGAAACGAAAGCATCACCTTCTCGATCCAGCCCTTCATCAACAAAATCGGAGGCGCCATCAGCAATGGCATTATTGGGGTTACATTAATTATCTCCGGTATCAATTCTGCACCAACGCCAGACGATGTTACCAGTGCAGGGTTGACGACGATGAAAGCCTCTATGCTGATCCTTCCACTCATTTTTATCACAGCTGGTTATATTATTTGCCTGCGCTGGTTTAAAATCGATGAAAAGATGTTTGCGGATATTGTTGCAGATCTCACTGAACGCGGAGATTTAAAGGAAGATAGCTCAGCTTAGAATCAAGAAAGCATCCTTCACTCCTTGTATTTTATTTGACGAACTAGCGAGGAAAATGGTGCACGGTATTTGGTTTTCGTTAGCCTGTAATCAGGAATTCCAGCCGAAATCCTTATTTCCTGGTTAGATGATATTTTCGACAATCATAAAAAATTGGTATATGATTGTTTTTTTATTAACAAATAGGGTATAAAATATAATGGAAAGGAGCAAGAAAAATGAAAATAATAATTATCGGTGCTGGAATTGCATGTGTTTCGGCTATCAAGGCAATCCGGTTACAAAATAAAGATATAAAGATTACAGTATACGGGGAAGAAACCTACTATCCTTACAAAAGAATCCGCCTTACCAAGGATTTGGCAAGCGGTATTCAGGAATCAAGCTTGCTGGTGGAAAAGCAATCCTGGTATGAAGAAAACAAGGTAACCATATACAAAGAAAAAAAAGTGATACGCATTAATCCGTCCGCTCACAGGATCTATTTGTCTGATGGAACGGTTGATGAATATACTGCCTTGTTACTGGCAAATGGTGCCAGCAATCTAGTTCTGCCCATCAAGGGAGTTGAGAAGGAGAATGTCTTTACCCTGCGAAATTTATTGGATGCCCAGGTTATCTTGGAGCAGGCAGAAAAATCAAAAAAGGTTTTAATGATTGGCGGTGGAATTCTCGGTCTGGAAATTGCATGGAGTCTTACCAAACTGGGTAAGAAAGTGACTATCGTAGAAGCATTACCTGAACTGATGTCCAGACAACTGGATGAGAGAGCCTCTGCTATCCTGAAAAAAGTTGTGGAAGCTCATGGGGTGGTTGTTCATACTGGAAGTCAGGTGAAGGAGCTAACAGGGAATAGAAGAGTAGAGGGATTTATTACCGATCAAAACCTTTCCCAGTCCTGTGAAATGGTAATTCACTGTACCGGAATCCGCCCGAATATTCAGCTTGTAGAGGATACCGGTATTCAGATCAACAGAGGGATCGTTGTCAATAATAGAATGGAGACCAATTTGCCCGATATCTATGCCGCTGGAGACGTAGCTGAATACCAAGGAGCAATACCTGGCCTTTGGTCGGTCGCATCTCTTCAAGGAGAAATAGCCGGCAGCAACATAGCAGGAATAAGGCGGGTATATGATGTGCCGGCTGCTGCAACAGTAATGAATGCGTTCCATTATACCATGTTTTCCATCTGCGTAGTTGACGACAGCGCAGCAGATATCGTATTGATTGATCAACCAAAAGAAAACAAATACCGTAAGATTTTATTTCGAGATGAAGAAATGATCGGTGCGGTTTTTATGGGAAGCATCAAAGAACTGCCTTCCGTGAAAAGAGCTATGGAGAATAAAGCCAGATTTCCGGAGGTATATGACCGCAACATGCAAGTGTCCGATTTCCAGAACCTGTTACAGGAGAAACAATCAAAAAAAGAGCTGCAGCCCGCAGGTGCAGCATCTGTTGGTAAATAGCCGATAAAGTGCGATCAGGGTATCAATCTCACTTTGATTACCCCGTCGATACCGATTAACTGGTTATATAAGCTATCATCGGGTGCAGCGCCGTCTATATCAATAATTGTATAGGCTGCATTGCTTTTACTTTTGTTCATCATATTTGCAATATTAATATTACGAGAGGCCAGAAGTGAAGTAATCTGCCCTACCATATTTGGAACATTGCGATGGGCGACGGTGATTCTAAAGTTGCCATTCTTGGGCAGCTCACAATGGGGAAAGTTCACCGAATTCACAATATCTCCTGTTTCAATATAGTCTCGGAGCTGCTGAGAAGCCATAAACGCACAGTTTTCTTCAGACTCAGGGGTGGAAGCACCAAGGTGAGGAATGGGCACAACATTTTCATTTGCCAGTAAGTCCTCATTGGGGAAATCCGTAACATAGCTGCTTACTGTGCCATCCTGCAATGCCTCCAGTAAGTCTGCAGTATTAACCAGTTCGCCCCTCGAAAAGTTCAGCAAGCGAACTCCCTTTTTCATTTTAGACAGGGCTTCCCGATCGATATAGTCCTTCGTATCGG
Organism: Clostridiales bacterium; assembly: GCA_012837325.1. Classification (GTDB taxonomy): domain Bacteria; phylum Bacillota; class Clostridia; order Caldicoprobacterales; family DTU083; genus DURK01. The sequence continues at coordinate 13 of DURK01000149.1, read as the reverse complement.
GCAGGAGAGGTAT
>DURK01000148.1 GCA_012837325.1 Clostridiales bacterium | reverse complement strand
GGTTGCGCTTCTCTCAATATCTGGGGCAACAATTGTTACTTCGCCAATGGAAGAAAGACTGGCTGCAAGCTGAAACAAGCCCTCTGCATGAATCCCATCATCATTTGTTACTAGAAACTTCATTTTTTCTCCTTTACTTACGCGTTTTCAAAAACTATTATATTATAGTTTGCCTGATTGTTACAAATACTATTTTATATTTCACGAATGGAGTGTCAGCCAATGATACAAATAGATGATTCAGGAAGCGGCAGTCTCATTGGCGGAACCTGTATAGGTGCAATCAGAGTAGAAACAGGAGACTATGTCTACGATTTTATCCCCTTGGAGTATTACCAAAGTAATTTATTCCGTACCAAAAGATATCTGAATAAATCGGGTCAAATCGTGCTTTCTCTTTTACAAAAGCTGGATTGGAAATCGTATGATATGGTGGAAATCTGCCAGGGTTATATGTTTGATCAGGCCAGACAGATGCTTGAAGAAAAAAAAGTTAACTTTCGATCCAGGAAAATTGCAGAACCTCTGCAATCACGGGTTGAGAAAACATTCCAGGAATATGCTCTCAGCCTGGGGTTGTTACCTCAGTATGTAAAATATACAAAGTATCCGCTTCACTTTCACCGGATACTTCGCTGGGTATACGCTGATTATGATGATAGAACCGCTCTATGCAAAACCGGTTGGAAAAGCTGGAAAAAGTACGGAAACCTCAATGTAAAAATGCAAGAGGATGTATTGTATAAGAGTCATTACATTTGCTTGAAATGTGGGAAAGAAATTGAAAAGGCATCCAGAGTGAAGAGGCTGGAATACTACAGTAACTGCCAGAATACAATTTACCTGCACAACCGATGCACGCTTTAAATAAAAAAACCTGCACAGAGTGCAGATTATCTGGGTTCAATTATGAGTTTGATCGCGGTTCTTTCTTCGCCATCAATTAGAATGTCCGTAAAGGCAGGAACACAAATCAAGTCAATACCTCCAGGAGCAACAAAGCCTCGGGCAATTGCCACTGCCTTTACTGCCTGATTCAACGCACCGGCACCTACTGCCTGCATCTCAGCACTTCCTCGCTCTCTCAAAACACCTGCCAGAGCACCGGCTACTGAATTTGGATTGGATTTTGCTGATACCTTTAATACATCCATCATGATCCTCCCCGTGTTATGTATTTGACTCGTAATTATGCTGTTAATATTGATAATATAATTGTGATGTTTTCTTTGTTATGAAGATATTCTACATCCTTTTCGTATAATCCTCTTTTTGGCAACAAAAAAAGATGTGGAAAACCACATCTTTTATTTTGCGTAATCAACAGCTCGCGTTTCGCGAATAACATTAATCTTGATTTGTCCTGGATACTCAAGCTCTTTTTCAACCTGCTTGACAATATCTCTAGCCATTAATACAGCCTGATCATCATTTACCTTATCAGGTTTAACGATAATTCGGATTTCTCTTCCTGCTTGTATAGCAAAGGATTTTTCTACTCCTGCGAAGGAATTTGCGATGTCTTCCAATTTTTCCAATCTCTTGATGTATGCTTCCAATGTTTCTCTTCTGGCTCCAGGCCTGGCAGCGGAAACCGCATCTGCAGCCTGCACCAACACAGCTTCCACGGTCGTGGTTTCAATGTCACCGTGGTGGGCAGCTATCGCATTAATTACCTGATAGTGTTCGCGATATTTCTTTGCCAAATCCGCACCAATTTGCGTATGAGAACCTTCTACTTCATGGTCAACTGCTTTTCCTATATCGTGCAGCAAACCTGCTCGTTTTGCAAGTTTAACATCGGCTCCCAACTCGGATGCCATAATTCCGGCAAGGTTCGCAACTTCTATGGAATGTTTCAGTACATTTTGACCATAGCTGGTACGATACTTCAACCTGCCCAGAAGTCTAACCAATTCAGGATGAACATTGTGTATTCCAATATCAAATACAGCCTGCTCTCCTTCTTCCCTTATTTGAGTTTCAACTTCTTTTTTGGCCTTTTCCACCATTTCTTCTATACGGGCTGGATGAATCCTGCCGTCAACAATTAATTTCTCAAGAGCAATACGGGCTACTTCTCTTCTAATTGGGTCAAAACCGGATAGAATTACTGCTTCAGGGGTATCATCAATAATTAAATCAATACCGGTAGCGGTTTCCAAAGTGCGAATATTTCTTCCTTCACGGCCTATGATTCGTCCTTTCATCTCATCATTAGGCAGAGAAACTACGGATACTGTGGATTCGGCTACATGATCGGCAGCTGATTTTTGGATAGCCAATGAAATGATGCTGCGGGCATTTTTGTCTGCCTCTTCTTTGGCTCTCGACTCAATTTCACGATATTTAACCGCGATTTCGTGACTGATATCCCTTTCAATATTCTCCAGTAAATGCTCTTTGGCCTGATCCCTTGTTAAGCCTGAAATACGTTCCAATTCGGTAAGCTGCTGTTTATGAAGCATTTCAACCTGCTCCTGCAGCTTTTGAATTTCTTTTTGCCTTCGGTTCAACAAATCTTCGCGGCTTTCCAGGGAATCCATTTTTTTGTCAAGGTTTTCTTCCTTTTGTTGAAGCCTTCTTTCTGTTCTTTGTGCTTCATTTCGCCTTTCACGGCTTTCCCGATCTACTTCACTTCGCAGTTTATGGATTTCTTCCTTTGCCTCCAACAAGGCTTCACGTTTCGTTGCTTCGGCTTGCTTTTGGGCCTCTTCTACAATTCTTTTAGCGGCATCTTCTGCACTGGATATCTTTCCTTCAGCGATCCGCTTGCGATAATAGTATCCAGCAACGAGACATACAATGGCTACTACCAGGACAATTAGTAATTGTAATGGTAGTGGAATGGGGTACACCTCCTCAATCTTACTTCGAATTTCATTTGCATAATAAAACCGAGTAAAGGGAACCACTCGGTAAACCAGTGTAATTCCAAATTGTTGTTTACACCAAAAAATCAAACAAAGCTCAAACCATAAGCTTGTGATTTATGATTATTTTATAACTAATTAATAGGTGTGTCAAGTAAATTGCACATAACTTGCACGATCGTAAATCGATTAGGAGAAAATTTCTCTAAATGAGAAATTTCCGGCCTCTCACACCGCCGTGCGCTCCGTTATGTGATTCCTGTTCGTCGGATCAAGGGTTTGCCTACAGCTGCCTTCAGATTCCACCTCACGATGGACACCCTTGCTGTTCAGCTATGTGCTTCCTCGTTGCCTGGGCGCACCCGGGACTTTCACCCGTTAGAGCCCGCCCATGGCGGCCGAACAAAAAGAATAAACCCAAATGGGTTTATTCCTCAACTGAATTGTCCGATTCTGCTTCTAGAACATGAACAGCCAGTATCTTCTCACGTACGCGAGCGTCTATTTCTGCAGCCATCTCTGGGTTGTCTTTCAGGAATTGTCGAGCATTTTCGCGGCCCTGACCGATTCTGGTACCTTCATAGGAATACCAGGCACCGCTCTTTTCAACAATATCTTGAGCGACTCCCATATCAAGGATGGAACCTTCTTTTGAAATACCCTCACCGTATATGATATCAAATTCAGCTTGACGGAAAGGTGGAGCTACCTTGTTTTTTACCACCTTGACCCGGGTACGGTTGCCAACCATTTCCGTTCCCTGCTTGAGTGTCTCAATCCTTCTGACATCCAATCGGACAGAAGAATAGAATTTAAGGGCACGACCGCCGGGAGTGGTTTCTGGATTGCCAAATAAAACGCCAACCTTCTCTCTTAATTGATTAATGAAAATTGCTGCGGTATTGGATTTATTAATGACTCCGGAGAGCTTACGGAGAGCCTGGGACATGAGCCTGGCCTGCAACCCGACATGGGAATCCCCCATTTCGCCTTCAATTTCAGCTCTGGGTACCAAAGCAGCTACTGAATCGATAACGATCACATCGATAGCGCTGCTGCGTACCAATGCTTCGACGATTTCAAGAGCTTGTTCACCGGTATCGGGCTGTGATACCAGCAGATTTTCTATATCGACACCCAGCTTGGAGGCATAGATGGAATCCAAGGCGTGTTCGGCATCAATAAATGCTGCAGTCCCTCCGTTTTTTTGCGCTTCTGCTATAATGTGAAGGGCAACTGTGGTTTTACCCGACGATTCCGGCCCAAAAATTTCGGTGACACGGCCTCTGGGAACACCGCCTACACCCAGTGCAATATCCAGTTCGAGGGCACCGGTGGAAATTGCGCTTACATTCAAATGTGTGGACTCGCCCAGTTTCATGATAGACCCTTTTCCAAACTGCTTTTCGATTTGGGTAAGAGCAATTTCCAACGCTTTTTTCTTATCCATACATATACCCCCTAGTTTTTTAAAGTCGAACATTTGTTCTTAAGTCATTATATACCAGCCTGATATGGTTCGTCAATAATGTTTTTATTTCTTCAAATACAACCTAAGCCAGTTTAACATTTGCAATGCTGAACTATATTTAATGCGCATCCTGTTTCCTCCCAAGTGCAACTCTTTGGTTTTCGTACCATCTGAGCCGGCGATTGCCATAAAGACAAGGCCAACAGGTTTTTCGACTGTTGCACCTCCTGGACCCGCAATACCGGTAATGGCTGCTCCAATGTCCGATCCGGAGGTCTTACGGATTCCTTCCGCCATTTCTTTGGCTGTTTGATGGCTGACTGCACCATATTTATTCAATGTATCGGGAGAAACGCCCAAACGGGCTACTTTTGATTCGTTGCTGTATGTAACACAGCTTTCCAGAAAAACATCGGAGGCTCCAGGAACGTTTGTAATCAAGTCTGAAACATGACCACCGGTGCAGGATTCCGCCAGAGCCAAACGCATCCCTCTTTCACGCAGTAATTTCAGTACAATGGTTTCCATTGTATCATCATCATAGCCATACACTGCATCTCCCAACCTGCTTTCCACCTCAGTCTGAACAGGTCTGATCAACGCTTCTGCCTGTTCCCGGGACGCAGCTTTTGCAGTGATTCGCAGCTTTACTTCACCTGCACTTGCCAGTGGTGCAATGGTGGGATTTTCCTGCTGCTGCAGCAAATCCTTGATAAGTTCTTCAACAACCGACTCTCCGATGCCAAAAATACGCAGTACTTTGGAAAATATCCCCTCTCCTGTCTTTTTTGCAAGATAAGTAGACACATAGTTTAGAAACATGGGCTGTAATTCAGCAGGCGGGCCAGGCAGGATGACAAAAACCTTGTTGTCCTTTTCAATGACAGCACCTGGTGCGGTACCATTATCATTTTGTAAAATCAATGCTTCTTTAGGAAACATAGCCTGCTTCACATTGTTTTCGGTCATGTTTCTGTTCAGGGATTGAAAGTAATCCTGAATGCGTTTCAAGCTTGGTTGATGAATCGTCAACTGCATACCAAGAAACTCGGTGATGGTTTCTTTGCTCAAGTCATCCATTGTAGGACCAAGACCACCGGTTGTTATTATGATATCTGATCGATCCGATGCCATGCGAAGGGCTTCCAAAATTCTAATGCGGTTGTCTCCGACTACCGTATGCCAATACACATCGATACCCAAAACAGACAATTGTTGTGATAGAAATTGTGCATTGGTATTTACAATCTGTCCTAACAGCAATTCACTGCCGATGCTGATAATTTCTGCATTCATATGAACCTCCTGTCTTTTTGAGCGACATGATTCATTTAAGCTTTCCATTTTCCAAAGATAATAAGCCTTTATTTTTGAGAATGTAGTCGACTCCTGAAACGATGGTAATGGTTACAGACAGATACAATGCAATTTGATCAAAAGGAATTCCGATATAATAAAATGGAAAGTTGTCAAGCAGCAGCGATGTCAATGCAACAATTTGCGTTACGGTTTTCAGTTTTCCCCACCAGCTTGCTGCAATCACACTGCCTTCTGTGACGGCGAGGAGACGGAAACCGGTAATAATAAATTCACGGCTGATGATGATTATCGCTGCTATAGCTGGTACACTGGCCATTTCCACCAGGCAGATCAATGCGGAGCACACCAGAAGCTTGTCAGCCAATGGATCAATGAATTTCCCGAAATTGGTAATCTCATTTCTTTTTCTGGCAATATAACCATCCAGGCTATCCGTACTGGCAGCAATTAGAAATACAAAAGCCGCTGCAAAATTGTGATATGGAAAAGGGATCAGCAGGATTGCAACGAACAACGGAATAAACAATATCCGTAAAATAGTAATCTTATTCGCTAAGTTCATAAACTTCCCCCAGTAAATCGTAGTCAAAGACATTTGTAATCCTCGTCCGAACGAAGTCTCCTAATCTCAAAGGGGATAAACTGTGTACATACACCAGTCCATCAACCCCGGGTGACTCTCCATATGAACGTCCGAAATAAAGGCTTTCGGATTCCCTTCCTTCAATTAAAACATCGCATCTTTGCCCATGCCTGGCTCTCATCAAGCGCTTGGATACCCTCTTCTGAATAGACAGCAATCTAGACCTTCGCTCCTGTTTAACGGATTCCTCTACCTGCCTGGAAAAGGTTGCCGCTCGGGTTCCTTCCTCCTGGGAATAGGGAAATACCCCTATATGCTGGAAGTAGCCTTCTTCAACAAAATCCATCAATTCTTGAAATTCTGCTTCTCCCTCCCCGGGGAAGCCCACAATGAGGGAGGTACGCAGTACAATATCCGGTATGCGTTTCTTTATCATGGCAAGAAGGCTGCGTATTTGCTTGCTATCGGAAATTCGGTTCATTCTTGACAAGATATCTTGATTAATATGCTGGATGGGAATATCAAGATAATTGCATATCTTTTCTTCTCTGCCAATTAAGTCGATCAACTCTTCTGTGATTCGATCAGGATAGCAGTACATTAAGCGAATCCATTTCAAACCCGGGATCTGACAGAGTTCTTTCAGAAGAGTAATTAAATTGAATTTGTCATTGCTGTCAAAACCATATCTGGAAACGTCCTGGGCAATCACCACCAGCTCACGAATACCGTCCTGGACAAGCCCTTCTGCCTCCTTAATAATGGAAGAAATGGAACGGCTGCGATAACGACCTCTCAACTGTGGGATGATGCAATAAGTACAAAAATTGTCACATCCGTCTGCGATTTTTAAGTAGGCGGAAGACCCAATGGTGCTGAGCATTCGGGGCAATCCATCTTTTTCGGGAGCAGACAGATTACCTAAATAAGCTCTTCTCTGCCCCATAATGATGTCGTCCAATACTTCAATAATTCGGGAGTAGTTCCCGGTGCCCACTACCGCATCTACTTCAGGAATTTCCCTCATCAATTCGTCACTGTATCGCTGCCCCAGACAGCCTGTTACGATCAAGGTTTCACAGCTGCCCCGTTTTTTATGTTTTACCTGTTCCAATATGGCCTGTATGGATTCCTCTTTCGCTGGACCAATAAATCCGCAGGTGTTGACCACGATAATATCCGCTTTTTCAGGCTGATTCACAATTTCGTACCCTCTGCCTTTGAGAAGCCCCAGCATGACTTCAGCATCTACTTGATTTTTAGCACAGCCCAGGGATACCATTCCTACTCTTTTATGCAAGGGATAAAGTGCTCCTTTCGATTATAGATCTTTATAGAGTTCGTCAAATTCTTCTTTTGTTATTAATACATTTCTTGGTTTACTTCCATCAAAACCACTAATCAAACCGCGAACTTCCATTTCATCAATCAACCTCGCTGCACGGGCATAACCTACCCGCAGTCTGCGTTGTATCATGGATATAGAAGCTTGTCCCGCATCGATCACGACTTCAATTGCATCAGGCAGGAGTTCATCGTCGAAACCGGTTTCCTGCCCATCTTGATCTGCTGCTGTTTCCTCCAGAACTTCCATCTGATACTTGGGCCCTTCATTTTGATTTTTAATACAGGAGACAATGGCTTCTACTTCCTTTTCTGTTATAAATGCACCCTGCACTCGTTTTGGTTTGCTTGTACCGGATGGATAGAATAGCATGTCTCCTCTTCCCAGCAGCTTTTCTGCACCACCCATGTCCAATATGGTACGGGAATCAGTTTGGGAAGAAACAGCAAAAGCAATGCGGGATGGAATGTTCGCTTTTATGACACCGGTAATGACATCTACAGAAGGACGTTGTGTTGCAATAACCAAGTGAATTCCAGCTGCTCTGGCCATTTGAGCCAATCGGCAGATTGCATCCTCTACATCACCGGGAGCTACCATCATCAGATCGGCCAGCTCGTCAATGATTACAACAATCTGAGGCAGCTTGTGATCACCTTCCTGGACTTGCTCATTATAACGCTCAAAATCCCGGACACCTTTTTCAGCAAATATTTTATAGCGTGAACCCATTTCCTGAACCGCCCAGTTTAATGCGCCTGCAGCCTTCCTGGGGTCGGTTACTACAGGAATCAATAAATGGGGTATGCCATTGTAGGTGCTGAGTTCGACTACCTTGGGATCAATCATGATTAAACGAACTTCATCCGGTGTGGCTTTGTATAAAATACTGACTATCAATGAATTCAGACAAACACTCTTACCTGATCCAGTGGCACCAGCTATCAGCAGATGAGGCATTTTGGCAATATCTGCAATAATGTTTTTCCCGGCAATATCCTTTCCCAGAGCAAAGGCAACTTTGGATGGATGGTTGAAAAAGCTGTCGGTTTCCAATACTTCTCGCAACAGGACCGGAGCAATATCCTTATTTGGTACTTCAATTCCGATTGCTGCTTTACCAGGAATAGGTGCTTCGATCCGAACACCTGGAGCTGCCAGATTCAGAGCGATATCGTCAGACAAGCTGACAATACGGCTGACTTTGACTCCTGGAGCTGGCTGCAATTCATATCGGGTGATGACCGGTCCTCGGCTGACCTGTACCACTTTTGCGGAAACGCCGAAGCTGTTCAACGTTTCTTCCAGCAGTTTGGCATTGCTTCTGACTGTTTTCTCGGTTGACAAAGCGCTTTTTTTGGCGGAAGCCTCTCGCAAGAGTGAAACTGGCGGGATCATGTATGGAAGGGACTCCTGATGAAATATCATTTCTGGAATCGGTATTTCAGGCTGCTTACTCTCCCCCGATTTTGGTGGTGTTGGGGGCAAGCCTTCTTTTTCCCTGCCCGTCTGGAAGTCGATTATCTTTAAATCAGAATCAGAAGCTTCCTGCTGTGTTGCAGTATCACTTTCAGGCAGTTCCTTTGGCTTTTCTTCCTGTTGCGGATGAGGTTGTGACCTGTCTGCTGTCTGTATGAATCCTGCTTTGCTTTTTTTCTCCTTTCGGTGAATACGGAAATTGCTAAGAGCTTTCCCTGCCTGATCCAGCCTCAGGAATCTGAAAATACGAATTCCCATATTCTTAATGGAAAGATTGGTTAAAAGCAAAAGACCAACTATCGCGGTGGTAATAAAAAAGATAAAGGCTCCAGGGAGGCCAAAAAGGGAATAAAATAGGTACACAACAGGTGCACAGACAGCACCTGTTCCGATTGATGCCACCTGCTTGCCCTTTTCATAGGAATCCAGGACAAAGCTGACGAACCCACTCGTATGAAATTCTTCAAAATAGAGCAGGTGAACAAAACAAAGAAACAAATAGATTGTTGTAACAGACAAAGCCATTTTGAAACGGTTAATTTGTCTATGACGTGCTGCAATAATAAGAATACCACTTATAACGATAACGATTGGCAAGACATAGGAGACAATGCCAAAGAGCCCCTTTAACACAGGGTAAAAAAACTGCCCCACCACCCCTGCAGATAAGCCATGACTGTAGATTGTCAGCCCAAAAAAAAGACCCAGGGAAACAGTTAACAGGCCAGCGATTTCATACGTCCCGCTCCTTTTTGAGGCTGCGGTTTTACTTCTCTTTCTCCTCATAGTACCACCTCAATTATCCATATTCGCCAGCAGACGGGCAGTTTCCTTCCTGTACCTGTAACAATATGGAGCATCAGGATAAGCATTCGATGCATTTTATTATATCATCTCCTGCGACTGGTTTCCACAGGACCATGAAAAAAGTCCCAGCTTATCTTTATCTCTGGGACATAAGTGTATATTTAATGGTTGACCCAGGCTGCAGGTCTGGATCCAGGTAATGACTCAGGTCCGTGCTAAAAATGCGATTAACAACAACATAGCTTTCGTTTGCTCTGATCACCTCCAGCTTTACACCCTTATATGTAATCTCCTTTCGCTCATAACAAACCGATCCCTTGTTCCAGATCAGATCCGGATCAACAATGGTATGCAGTATCATTCTACACCCTCCTTTTTCTGCTGAATGAGTTTCTTTAGCTTTGATAAAGCCTGCTGAAGCCCGCCGACCTCCTTTATCAACCCATTTTTTACAGCATCCGATCCGATCAACACCGTCCCCACATCATTTGCCAGTTCATTTGTGTTATAAAGCAGTTCATTGAGTCTTTCCTTTGTAACCGAGGTATGAGCAGTAATAAAATTGGAAATTCGCTCCTGCATTTTATTAAAGTATTCATATGTTTGAGGACCGCCTACCACCATACCGGTCATACGAATTGGATGAATTGTCATGGTTGCTGTTGACGCGATATAGGAATAATCAGCACACACCGACAGTGGTACGCCTATGCTGTGCCCACCGCCAAGAATCAGGGAAACCGAGGGCTTTGACATGGAGCTGATCATTTCGGCTATAGCCAAACCAGCTTCAACATCGCCTCCTACTGTGTTTAAAACCAACAGCAATCCATCAATTTCTTCACTTTGTTCGATGGCTGCCAGCTGCGGTAGAATATGTTCGTATTTGGTTGTTTTGTTTTGCGGCGGAAGGATCATATGCCCTTCGATCTGACCGATGATAGTCATACAGTGAATACTCGAACCTTTTGGAGGAACAGGGGTACTGGTGCTGCCAAATTCTTTTATATTGTTAGCCGTATTCCCTGCAGGCTGGCCTTTATCTAGTTGCCCCAGCTGTACCTGTTGATTGGGCTGCTGAGGATGGGGTTGGTTGTTATCCATAAATCAACATATCCTCCGTACAATACTTTTTACGCTTTAATGATTCCATAATCAATCACTTGCTTAGTATAACCGTACGAAAAGAAAAAATGAGCTTTTCAGCTCATTGAAGTTCTTATTGTATATAAAGCTTAAACTCTTCATGCAAGGCAAGAACGGCAGGTATGGTATCCTCCCCTTTAACCAGGCAGGAAATGGTAGTATGAGAGTCGGAGGTTTGAAGTACATCTATTTGTTTGGCTGTCAGAGCTCGGATAATCCGGGACATGACTCCAGGAACACCTCTCATTCTATCACCCACTACGGAAACTTTACTGCAGTTTTCTATTACTTCACAGGCATCTGCTTTCTCTCTTAAAGCCTCCATGGCTCGTTTTGTTGCATTTCCTTCTATGGTAAACACCATTTTTTCAGGAAAGATATTGATAATATCGATGCTGATCTGATGATCAGCCAGCCGAAGCAGGATGTCGTTTTGTTCCTCTAAGCCCTGCTTTGTATCTATGGAAATCTGGGTTCTTCCGGTAATATGTGCAATACTGGTAATCAATTGTTCTGACAGCAGGGTTTTTCTTTGCTGTTTTCTTTCGACTAAAGCGGAAATCATCGTACCCGGTGAATCGCTCATCGTATTTTTTATCTTGACCGGTATTCCTGCATGCATGGCAATTTCCACCGCCTTCGGATGGATGACCTTAGCCCCCTGATCTGCTATTTGGAATAGTTCCGAGTAGGTAATGTACCGGATCATGGAAGCATTGGTTACAATACGTGGATCGGCAGTCATGATTCCGTCTACATCAGTATAAATCTCTATGGACTCTGCACTTACTGCTTCTCCCAGCACAGCGGCAGTGGTGTCACTTCCTCCTCTACCCAGGGTAGTGATATCATTTGTTTCCGAAATACCCTGAAATCCTGCTACAACGGGTATTTTGCCCTGCTCAAGTGCTCGCAGCAGAAAAGCGGGCTTTACTTCCAGAACATCAGCATTCCCGTGATTCTGGTCTGTGATAATGCCGGCCTGCCAACCTGTTACTGCAATGGCATCGTATCCTTTGCTCCTTAAGGTTGTGGCAATAACTGCAGCGGAAAGGATTTCTCCTATCGACATCACAAAGTCCATTTCCCTCGCATGGGTATCCCTATAGATATTTTGCAGAAACTCAATCAGGGTATCGGTTGCGTATGGTTCGCCACGTCTCCCCATGGCTGATACCACAACAATAGGTTTGAAGCCGCTTTTCTGGGCATTGATGATCTTTTGCACCGCCATTTCTCTGTTTTCCGGCTTTGCAACCGAAGTTCCCCCAAATTTCTGTACTATGATTCTCATAGGTTGCCTCCCATTCAACGAGCATTGTTATCATGCGTTATATTAAAGATTTTTCCCCCGATTATTATAGGCTGAATCTGGATTTTTTTCAATGCCATCAAAGCAGCGTCCATTATTTTTTCCATATCCGCAACCAGTGAATTTGGCTTTTTAATCGGATCATCCTGCCGAAATGGGACCATATAAACGTTTTTTAGGTTTAAAGCCATTCCAATGTTTTTTGCATTGCTCCCCAGACCATCATTGGTAGCAATTGCAAGTAACAGTGGTCTTTGGTTTCGAAGGTGTGCCTTTGCTGCCATTGTTACTGGTGTATCGGTAATCGCATTTACCAGCTTGGCCAGGGTATTTCCGGTACATGGTGCGATCAGCATTAAGTCCATTTTATTAATTGGGCCAAAGGGTTCGGCATCAACAATGCTATCGATTGCTGTCCTGCCGCTGATGGCCTCAACCTGTTCCCGAAAGGCTTTTGCTGTTGTAAACCGTGTATCTGTGGCAGCAACTGCATTTGAAAGAACAGGATGCAGCTCTGCACCATGCTCCTTCAGCTTTTTCATTTGTGTCAACACCGAAGCAAGTGTACAAAACGAACCAGTAACGCAAAATCCGATCTTTATTCCATTCAAAAGCAAGGCAATCAACCCCCATCCTCTACATCACATGCTTTTTTAATATTCTATCGGTAACCTGACAGATAATCGATGCTGCTGTTTTCGGTGCAACAAGTCCGGGCAGACCCAGTTCAAGGGAGGCAGATATCCCAATTTCTCTTGCTGCTTGAAAATCCACGCCACCAGGTCTGCTTGCCAGATCGATAATCACACAATCCTTTCTTATCTGCTCTAATCGATTACGGTTCAATATCAAAGATGGTACGGTATTGAAAATGATGTCTTGTTCATTGAGTATCCGATCCAGTTCATCTAAATGCACAGCATGATAACCTCTTTCTTCTATCCAGATAAGATCTTCTGTTTTTCTGGCCTCTACTGTTACCTTTGCTCCAATGCCTTGAAGCATTCTCGATAATACCCGTCCAATTCTGCCATATCCCAGAATAAGTACCTTTGATCCATGAAGAGTAAAATTCGTTTTTTCCATAGCCCTTTGTATTGCCCCTTCAGCTGTTGGTATGGCATTTAAAATGGAAAAGGATTCCTCCTGCACAATATCAAAGCTATGAATGGAGTATTGTCTGGATAAATCAACAATTTCCTGATCTTGCTTTCCATAGATTACGATGGTTTCAGGCTTCATTCGCTGAAACAAGGATTGAGGCTCCAAATGTTCCTGCCGCTCTTTGATGTTGATTCCCCCGCTTTGATTCTTATAAGGCACTGGAAGAATGATCACTTCTGATTCAAATAGTTCCGGATTTAACTCCGAATGGTTTGTGATCTTGCTATGATGCATTGGAATGTTCAAGCCGTATGCTTCCACGTAAAAACCGGATTCCGCCATCAAAAGGGAAACCTGTTTTTGGCGATTATCTCCACCGATTATTGTTAATCTTGTAATCTTCATGATCCAATCACCTTTTACCAAGAGTATCAATAACATCATATGTGCTCTGAAAGGTTATGGTGCAATATAAAAGTTACATCTACAACGGTGAAGCTCAAGCCAACAAAAATAAAGAAATACATAAAAATAGAGGTGTCAAACACCTCTTTTGATTAACTCCCATATTTTACTCGTTTGATCCGTACTGCCTACCAAAGCGGTGCAAGCTTTATCCAATCGAAAGGTTTCTTGAATGATTGCATTTACCTGCTCCGGCTGTATTCGGCTGATCTTTTCGATAATTTCAGAAGGGGTATACACCTTCTCCATCATCAACTTGGTTTTACCTATGGCATTCATCCTGCTGCCTGTTGTTTCATTGCCTAGAATATAGTTGCCTTTCAGCTGTTCTCTAGCCTTAAGGAACTCTTCCTCTGTAAAGCCCTTCTCCTTTAAAAGAAGAATTTCTTCAAGGATGAGGCGCAGTACCTCCTCGCTCTGTTCCGGCTTCATAGCCGCATAGATACTAAACATACCGTCGCTTAAGTAATTCGACGGATAGGAGAAAATAGAATAAGCCAGTCCTCTGTCTTCCCGTATTTTTTGAAACAACCTGGAACTCATACCGCCTCCAAAGAGGTTATTCATAACCAACATGGGATAAAAATAATCATTGTTTGAAGCAATTCCCGGGAAGGTCAGAGACAGGTGGAATTGCTCAATATCTTTTTTTGCATAAAGAATTCGTGGTTCATTAAAGGAAGCCGGTACTTCTTGTGGAATGCTGCCTCTTTGCTGCCAATGACCGAAGCTTTTTTCAAGAAAAAGTAACAGTTTTTCATCGTGAACATTTCCTGCAATGGCGATAACCAAGTTGTCGGTGGTATAAAACTTATTCATGAAATCCAATAAATCTGATCTGCTGTACTGCAATAGCCGCTCCGGACTGCCAAGGATTGGCTTAGCAAGAGGATGATTCCCAAAAAAGGCTTCAGACAACAGTTCATGAACCAAATCTTCAGGTGAGTCATCATACATATGAATTTCTTCCAATATGACCTGTTTCTCTTTTTCCATCTCCGTTGGATCAAAAAGAGAATAAAGAAGCATGTCAGAGAGTAAATCCAGCGATAATTCAAGATGCTCATCCATTACTTTGCAATAAAAGCAGGTGTATTCCTTAGCCGTAAATGCATTCAACTGACCGCCGACAGAGTCCATGGCCTCGGCTATATTTCTGGCAGTTCTTCTCATCGTTCCCTTGAACAGCATATGTTCAATAAAATGGGAAAGACCATTTTCTTCAGGGCTTTCATAAGCTGAACCGGCACGAAACCATAATCCGACTGAAACGGATCGAGAATGTGGGATTTGATCTGTAATAATACGAATTCCATTGTTCAACAGGTAGTGCTTGTACATTGAGTCACCTTTGTTTTCTTATGTATTTCCAATCAGGTTTATTCAGCCAATGCTTCTGAAACCGTCCCGATGCTGTAGCCCTGACTTTGCAGCCGCTCTATGATAACAGGCAGCGCGGCTACCGTATCAGCAGTTGGATGCATTAACACCATCGCACCATTATGTGGGTTTTTCATTACACGATGTATAATTTTATCGATTCCGTCCCTTTTCCAGTCAATGGTGTCGATACTCCACATAACGGTTTTATAACCCAGAGAATCTGCTGCTTTGATTGTGATTTCATTAAATTCACCATAAGGAGGTGCAAACAGGGTGGTTTTAACCCCTGTTATGGATTCAATCTCCTTTTCTGTACCAAGGATTTCCTTGCGGTTTTGCTCCAGATCCAACTTGCTGTGATGCTTATGAGAATAACCGTGATTACCCAGCTCATGTCCCTCCGCCTTCATTCGATTCAATAAAGCCGGGTTATTCTTCGCCCATTCTCCACCAATGAAAAAAGTAATCCGAATATCGTGTTCTTTGAAGACATCCAGCATGGGGCCTATATAGTCGGTACCCCATACCACGTTACATTCAAAAGCGATAATCGGATTATTTTCATTTCCTTTGTAAACAGGTGGTGCTATCGTTCGATTCAAAACAGTCCTGGCTTCAGTTGATTGAAAAAAAAACAATAACATAATGAAAGAGGAAATAACCAGCAATTGAATGAGGGTATTCCTTTTCAGGGGAATAAAAATTACCTTCATCAAGACACCTCCATATCCTTACATTTTATAGTTATTCATTCAATGTAAGGATATGAATGAAAAGGAAACATAAACTTGGGCAAGTTTATGTTTCACTTTTAGTGTGATCGTTTATTTCCATCATTTCTTCTGGAGGATTCGCCATTGGCTTTTTCCGGGCGAGGGATGGTATCTTTATGAGAAAGATTGATTCTTCCTTGGCTGTCAATTTCGGTGACCTTAACAGTAATTTCGTCTCCGACTTGAACAACATCCTCTACCTTTTCCACTCTATGGTGTGCCAGCTTGGATATGTGTACCAGTCCTTCTTTACCCGGGAGAACTTCAACAAATGCACCAAAATTCATGATACGGACAACTTTACCGGTGTAGATATCTCCTGCTTCTACGTCCTTGGTGATTCCCTCTATAATTTTCAGTGCTTTTTGAGCTGCTTCCTGGTTGGGAGAGGAAATATAAACATGGCCGTCGTCTTCGATATCGATTTTAACGCCGGTTTCTGCAATGATCTTATTGATGATCTTCCCGCCAGGCCCAATTACATCGCGGATTTTATCCGGATGGATGCAGGTTTGAATAATTTTAGGGGCATAGGGTGATATTTCTTCTCTAGGACCTGGAATTACCTGCAGCATGGAATCAAGAATTTGCAGTCTGCCTAATCTTGCCTGTTCCAGTGCTCGCTCCAAAATAGCACGGTCGATACCTTTTATTTTAATATCCATCTGAATGGCGGTAATTCCCTTTTCTGTACCGGCTACCTTAAAGTCCATATCACCCAGGAAATCTTCCAGACCCTGAATATCAGTTAAAATGGCAACCTGATCGGACCCTTCATCCTTAATCAGCCCCATGGCTATTCCGGCTACCGGCGCTTTGATGGGTACGCCTGCATCCATTAAAGCAAGAGTGCTGCCGCATACACTGGCCATAGATGATGAGCCATTCGAGCTCATAACCTCTGATACCAACCGGAGGGTATAGGGAAACTCCTCATCAGAAGGAATCATCGGCTCCAAAGCCCGCTCAGCCAAATGGCCGTGACCGATTTCCCTGCGCCCCGGGCCTCTTGAGGTTCG
This sequence comes from Clostridiales bacterium, assembly GCA_012837325.1. Lineage (GTDB taxonomy): Bacteria > Bacillota > Clostridia > Caldicoprobacterales > DTU083 > DURK01. The sequence continues at coordinate 21,543 of DURK01000148.1, read as the reverse complement.
GGCTTCTCCAACGCTGTACTGAGGAAAATTGTAGTGATGGATGTATCGCTTGAATTCATCCTCCCACAGGCCATCCAAAATTTGCACATCTCCCATTGCTCCTAAGGTACAAACGGTAAGAACCTGCGTCTGTCCGCGCTTGAACAAACCGGAACCATGGGTTCTAGGCAGCAGGCCGACCTCAGATGACAAGGGTCTGATTTCCGTCATGGTGCGGCCGTCAGGTCGAACGCCCTCATTCAGAATGCGGCTTCTTACCACTTCCTTGGTGATGTTATAGATAACCTCGTCAATTTCCTTTTCTCTATCCGGAAAAATATCGGCAAAGTAAGCCTTTATATCTGACTTGGCTGCGTCCATGTTTTCTTCCCGTACTCGCTTGTCTACAGCCTGGACAGAATCGCTCACTTTCTCGGTGGCATATTCCCTAACCCTTTGTTCCAAATCAGCTTCAGGAATAAAGGTGACATATTCCATCTTTGGCTTTCCAACTTCCTGAATTATCTTTTCCTGGAAGACAACCAATTCCTTGATATGTTCATGAGCAAACATAATTGCTTCCAGCATTTCCTGTTCGGACAGTTCATGCGCTCCTGCTTCTACCATCATGATGGCATCACTGGTTCCGGATACCACAAGATGCAGGCTGCTTTTTTCTCTCTGTTCGCTGTTGGGGTTGATAATGTACTCTCCGTCAACCATGCCGACTGCAACCGAACCTGTGGGACCCGAAAAGGGAATATCGGATATGCTGAGGGCTACGGAGGATCCAATCATGGCAAAGACTTCCGGAGGAAACTCCGGATCAATGGATAGGGCTGTGGCTACTACAACCACGTCATTGCGAAAGCCTTCTGGAAACAGGGGTCGAATCGGTCTGTCAATCAGTCTTGAAGTCAGTATGGCCTTTTCCGTAGGCCGGCCTTCTCTTTTTATAAATCCTCCTGGAATACGCCCTACTGCATAGAGCTTTTCTTCAAAGTCCACGCTGAGAGGAAAAAAATCAATTCCCTCTCGAGGGGTATCCGATGCGGTAGCGGCGACAAAGACCATGGTATCGCCATATCTTATTGTACAGGCGCCATTGGCCTGTTCAGCCAGCTTTCCTACCTCTACACTGAGGGTTTGTCCAGCCAGTTCCATTGTGTATATTTTATGTTCCAAACAGTGACCTCCTCTCGCATCATTTCTGTGCGACATCAACTTTATTGAGATAAATAGTATTATTTCCACAATGCTTGTTATTAATCGAATTGAACAGAACTGAAATTCCAGTAATTTCCATATGTAACAAGCAAAATAAGGGAGCGGGATTTCCGCTCCATTATTATTTTCTTAGATGCAGTTTTTCGATAATATCCCTGTAGCGGTTAATATTCTTCTTGGCCAGGTAATTAAGCAGGCCTCTTCTGCGACCAACCATCATCAGAAGACCTCTTCTGGAATGGTGATCCTTTTTGTGAACCTTCAGATGCTCATTTAGATGATTGATTCGTTCAGTTAAGATTGCAATCTGAACTTCAGCAGAACCTGTATCACTGTCATGAAGCTTGTAGGTTTCAATGATTTCATTCTTTCTGTTTTGATCCATGTCATTCACCTCCTCTAATAAATCGCCATAATCCCAGTAGTACGTCGGAGTGGTCGCAAAACCGGGAAAATGGTTTGCTGAGTCTTATCAGCTATAAAAGATATTTTATCATGATTAACGTTTTTTGTAAATCAGCTTTTTCGCTTTGATGCTGTCCAACTCCATTTGTCTGATTAATGCCTCAGAACTGTCAAACTTGATTTCCCCTCTAAGCCTTTCAAGAAAGCTGATTTTCATGGTTTGTCCATAAAGGTTTTCATTGCAATCCAGTATATAGGTTTCCACCTGCACATTCCCATTGGAAAAAGTTGGGTTGACGCCAACATTGGTAAGGCCCCAGTAATCTTTGCCCTTGACGAAGCACTTTGTGAGGTATACACCATACGCAGGTAATACCTTGTAGGAAGAAAAGCGCAGATTTGCCGTAGGAAAGCCCATGTTTTTACCTCGGCCGAAACCATGTATGATTGTACCGCTGATGCTGTACGGTTGTGTTAACAATCTGGCAGCATCCTTTATATTGCCCTCTTGAATTTTATTTCGAATTAAAGTGCTGCTGACAACTTCATCTTCCAACTCGACAGGGGGTACGGAAACCACGTCGAGTTCTGTTTGTTCAGCTTCCGTTTTCAGGTAATTGATATCACCGGCTCCTTTGTAGCCAAATCGAAAATTAAAGCCCACTATAAAGCTTTTAACCAGTATTTTTCTATAGAGCTGATCTAAAAACTCCCTTGGTGTCTGATGCAGGAAGAAATCATCAAAGGAATTTAATACCAGGACATCAATACCCAGCCTGGAAAATGTTTTTATCTTTTCTTTCAGCAGCATAATGCGAGGTGGTTCCTTTTCCGGAGCCAGGGCTTGGAGAGGATGATTTAAAAAAGTGTATACAATGGTTTGAAATCCAAATTTCCTCTTTTTCTTCAGAAGTTCATAAATAAGCTGCCTGTGACCCATATGAATCCCGTCAAAGGTACCCAATGCTATCGCAGAAGGTAGTTTCGTTCCATAATTTCTGTCATAATTAAATATTACCTGCATAGATCCCTCATATTAAAACACATTTCATTTGTACTACTTGGCGGTTGCCATAAGCATTCAGATAACCTATTCCCATAAAAACACTTCCGCAGAAAACACTGCAAGGCTGATCCGGAGTAACACCTTCGCTTTGATCCACAATATTTTCTGACCCAACTTTGTTACCATGGCTTATCTTTTCTTTGCATGACTCATCTAAGACGATAGACGGCATTATGGATTCCAAAGCTTTATCCATGGGAATAATCAGCTCTACGAATTGCCCAAGATCATAAGCTTCTATTATTTCTTCCAGGGTATGAGCTTGAGCCAAATGAAAATTACCGCTGGCAATGCGTACCAAATTGGACATAACAGCACCACAACCCAGGTAATTGCCAATATCTCTGCATAGAGCTCGAATATACGTGCCCTTTGAGCATGTAGTCTCAAACAAAACCTCATCAGGCGGATAGAATGCAAGATATTTGTTTTCCATAATTATAACTTTTCTCGGTTTGCGCTCTATTTCGATTCCCTGCCTGGCAAGTTCATACAACTTTTTTCCTTTTACCTTAAGAGCAGAGTGCATGGGCGGGATTTGTTCCAACTCTCCCTGAAAGACCGATAATGCATGAATAATTCTTTCAACATCAGGTAATTGGTCTGACCTGGAAATCACACCTCCGGTTAGATCGCAGGTATCGGTGGTGATGCCCAACTTCATTGTACATCGATATACTTTGTTACCTTGCATGATATAATCTGCAATTCGGGTAGCCTTTCCCAGGCATACCGGCAAAACACCCGATGCTTCAGGATCCAAAGTACCGGTATGGCCAACTTTTCTAATCTTCAGATTTCTGCGAAGATAGACAACCACGTCACTGGACGTCATACCCGGCGGCTTTAAAACATTAATAACTCCGTTCATTGAGTTCCAGCCCCAAGCATTTTTCTAGCAGCTGCTAGAACTTCTTTCCTAGCCTGTTCCACATCCATTGGCAAACTGGCACCAGCAGCTGCCTGATGTCCTCCCCCGCCGAACTGCCCGGCTAAGAGGCTGACATCTATTCTGCCTTTTGACCTTAGGCTGATTTTTGACGTGCTGTCATCAGCTTCTTTCAACAAAATTCCTATTTCTACCCCTACTATATTTTTTGCATAATTCACCATGTTTTCCATTTCAGATTCCATGGCACCTGTAGAGGTTAGATCCCGTTGGGTAATGGTGATTACAGCTATTTTGTTATTTTCAAACAGTTCTAATGAACTGAGCGCTTTTGCAAGCAGGCGGATGCGCTCCAACCGGTTGGTTTTATATAAGAGTGTGGTAACTCGTTCGATATCGATCCCAATCTCAATCAGCTCTGAGGCTATACGATAAGATTGAGCGGTGGTATTTCTGAAACAGAAGCTTCCGGTATCAGTTGATATTGCTGTATATAGAGCTTCTGCCGAATGTTTTCCAAGATTGTCCGTCAGTTCTTTGCCAATTCTATAGATAATCTCTCCCGTGGCTGCGGCTTTTATATCTACCAGGTTGGTATCAGCATAAAAAGTATTGCTGACGTGATGATCAATGTTCATCGACTTTTTACCCGCCTTAAACACAGCAAAACAGGTTCCCATCCGATTTTCATCACTGCAATCTACAGCTATGGATAAATCAAACTGCTGCCCATCTTCCAGTGAATTTTTAAACTTCTGATGACCATGCAAAAATTCTAATAGGGCAGGCACCTTGTCTTGACAGTAAAGAGTAACTTTTTTTTTGCCTGCTCTCTCCAGGATATCCGCCAAAGCCAAGCAGGATCCAATGGCATCCCCATCGGGCTGAACATGGGTAATTATGGCAATATCCTCGGATTGTTGAAGCTGATGAAGAGCTGTATTAAATGTCATCCTTATTCTCCTGACCCAGATTCAACTCGTTTAACTTCTGGGATATTTCAATGCTGTATTCAATGGAACGATCCAAAACAAATTGAAGCTCGGGAGTGTGTCGGATATCCAGTCGCTTTCCCAACTCCCGCCTGATAAACCCTGCAGCTTTTTTCAATCCTTCAAGGGTGCTTTTCCCAGTGACTTCGTCTCCCAAAACACTGACATATATCTTAGCGTAGCGCAAATCTCCTGTTACTTCTGTTTTTACAACAGAAGAAAGCTCCGCAATGCGAGGATCCTTGACTGCGTTTCGGATAATATCACTGACTTCCTTTCGAATCTCTTCTGAAATTCGATTGATTCGATAATGAGCCATATGCGGTCACCCTCTATCTTTTGATTTCTTCAATAACAAAGGCTTCAATGATGTCTCCCTCTTTAATGTCGTTGAAATTTTCCAGACCAATTCCACATTCATAATTGGAAGCAACTTCTCGTACATCATCCTTGAAGCGCTTAAGGGAATCAATCTTGCCTTCGTGAATGACTATTCCGTTTCGTACGATTCTGACACCAGCATTCCTAGTAATTTTACCATCTGTAACATAGGAACCGGCTATGGTACCAATATTGGAAACCTTGAAAGTGGCCCGCACGGATGCATGGCCGATTACCGTTTCTTTAAACTCGGGATCCAGCATCCCCTTCATGGCTGCTTCAATGTCTTCAATGGCATTGTAGATAACCCGATAGGTACGAATATCGATTTCTTCTCGTTCAGCCAGCTCAATCGCATTGGCGGATGGCCTGACATTAAACCCGATGATGATGGCATTGGAGGCGGAAGCAAGCATAACATCAGACTCAGTTATACCTCCTACTCCACCATGTATACTCCTGACCCGCACCTGTTCGTTGGAAAGCTTCTCCAATGCTTGCCTTACAGCTTCTACTGACCCTTGAACGTCTGCTTTGATGATCAGATTCAAGTCTTTGACTTCCCCCTCCTTCAGTTGACTGAACAGCTCATCCAAAGAGGTTCTGGAGGTCACCTTGACTTGCTTGGCCTTCTCATTGTCTTTGCGTTCTTCACTTACCTGTTTAGCCAGCTTATCATCTTCTACTGCATACATAATATCACCGGCGGCGGGCACATCATTCAAACCCAGTACTTCTACCGGAGTAGATGGACCAGCTTCCTTAATCCTCCTACCCTTGTCATCAACCATAGCACGAACTCTGCCAAAAGTGATGCCTGCAACGATGGAGTCACCTATTTTAAGGGTACCGTTCTGTACCAGTATTGTAGCAACCGGTCCCCTCCCTTTGTCTAACTGTGCCTCGATAATGGTTCCCTTTGCATGTCGGTTGGGATTCGCCTTTAAGTCCTGCATTTCGGCAACCAAGAGAATCATTTCCAAAAGTTCAGATATCCCTTCCCTTTTCAATGCGGAAACCGGTACAGCTATGGTTTCTCCACCCCATTCTTCAACAACCAGACCATGCTCGGTCAGTTCCTGCTTGACCCTGTCAGGGTTGGCTTCAGGCTTATCCATCTTATTGATGGCAACAATCACAGGGACATTTGCTGCTTTGGCGTGGTTAATCGCCTCTACGGTTTGAGGCATAATCCCGTCATCAGCAGCCACAACCAAAATGGCAATGTCTGTAACCTGTGCACCTCTGGCTCGCATGGAAGTAAATGCTTCGTGGCCGGGCGTATCAAGGAAGGATATCTTTTTGTTTCTTATATTTACACTATAAGCACCAATATGCTGAGTAATACCACCCGCCTCTGCATCTGTTACATTGGCGTTTCGGATTGCATCCAGCAAAGAAGTCTTTCCATGGTCAACATGACCCATAACGGTTACCACTGGCGGCCTTCCAATCAGGTCTTCTTCTGAATCTTCCGTATCAATATCTTCCAACTGCTCCTCAAAGGTTTTCGTTGCTTTTCTTTCCAATTCAATATTAAATTCGGCAGCGATCAAGTTGGCGGTATCATAATCCAACTCTTGATTAATGGTGGCCAGTATTCCCAGACTTAAAAGTTTTTTGATGATTTCAGCTACTTGAATGCCGATTTTTTCAGACAGTTCTTTCACTGTAATGATATCTCCCATAGTGATGGCCTTTTTCCTTTCAGGAGCTGGTGTCATTTGCTTAACAGCTTTCCCTTTTTTAGGCTTTCTACTTTTTCTCAGCTCATTAAATTTTGCGTTTTCTTCCCAATAATCCTTCTTATATTTGCGGCTTTTGTCTTTATTTTGATCAACAAACCGCCCTCCGGAACCTTTTCCGCTGTCAGCCTTGCCTTTGTCGGGAACTATGACAGGCTGTGATAAAAATTTATCTACGATGTCTCCCTTTCGATGGCCTTTTTGTACCCGGTTGTCACCATAGGGCTTCTTGTCTCTGGTCTCATCGGGCTTTATTGGCCTGCCTGCGCTTCTGCTGTCAGCACGAGGCTTGTCTGAAACGATGCCGGTTTGTGTCTGCCTGTCTGGTTTGACTGACTTGACAGAAGCAGCTTGTTTGCTTTTATCCTGTACAGCAGGATCCTGAGCTTTCGATATTCGTTGGCTTCTCTGAGGCTGATCCACCGCTTTCGCAGTTTCATCCGAAGTGTCTTTGCTCTTCGATGGGACTCCAGCAGCTGTTTCTACTACCTGTGGTGCCTGTTCCTGCTGTTGCTGTAGCCGATCCTGTCGTTCCTTCTCAAGCCTTTCAGCCTCCTGTCGGGCTTGTTCCTCTTTTCGACTCTGCTCTGCTGCCAGTTCTGCCTTTCTCTTTTCTTCCAGCTCGCGGGCTTTTCTTTCAGCTTTTGCCTTTGCCTCGGTCAACAAACGGAAGTATTCATCCATGTTGGACTTCAAATGGTCCATCCTGTCGGACAGTCCTTCCATACTCATACTGATTTCTTTTGTCTTGCTAAAAACCTTAATTTTTGCCATTAACTGTCACCCCCGTGCTGGAATTTTGATATCCCTTCCATATCATTTTACAAAACGACTCATCAATAACTGCCAATAATGTCCTGCTTCCTTTTCCGATTGCACCACCAAGCTGGTATTTTGTACCGAATATAATGATGTTGATATTTTGGTTGTTGCACAGGTGCACAAATTTTTCCCTTGTTGCATCCGATGCTTCTTCGCTCAATATAACAAGTGATGCCTTTCCTGAGCGGATTGCACTTTCACATTGCATGGTGCCGGATACAAGCTTTCCTGCTTTTTGGCACAAACCTAAAAGAGACAAAAACTTTTCGCTAATGTATTTCACCCTCATTCAACTGCGCTTTCAATTTCTCAAAAACTTCCTGTTCTATTTTTTGTTCAAATGCTTTTTCCAGCAGCCTGCTTTTTGCAGCCTTATCGACACAAACCTGATTGCGGCATAAATATGCTCCTCTGCCTGGTGCCTTTCCCTTTAAGTCCATATCAATATCCCCTTCGGGACTTTTTACCACTCGAATCAACTCTTTTTTGGGCTTCATTTCACGACAGCCTATACACATTCTCATGGGTATTTTTCTTTTTTTCAAAGGTCATCACCATCGCCTTGTACGGTATTTAACTCAGTGCTCTGTAAAAACTGAGCTTGGGATAAGCTTTTAATATCAATCTTCCAACCGGTCAGTTTTGCTGCCAATCTTGCGTTTTGCCCTTCTTTCCCAATAGCAAGTGACAATTGATTGTCCGGTACGATGACCATTGCAGATTTCTGATCAGGGTTGGGCAGTACCGATAAAACCTTGGCAGGGCTCAAAGCACTGGAGATGTATTCAACCGGTTCTTCGCTCCACTTAATGATATCAATTTTTTCGCCCTTCAACTCTTCAACAATCCGCTGTACTCTTGTACCTCTATAACCCACACAGGAACCAACAGGATCAATCTCACTATCTTGCGCTGATACTGAAATCTTGGTCCGTGAACCTGCTTCACGGGAGATGTTTTTTATCAGCACCTCCCCTTTGGCAATTTCCGGCACTTCAAACTCAAATAGTCTTTTCACCAGACCGGGATGAGTTCGGGAAACGGTTATCTGAGGTCCTTTTGTTGTTTTCTTCACTTCTGTAATGTACACCTTTAACCTGTTGTTAACCTGATAGATCTCTCCAGACATTTGTTCACTGGGAGGCAGAATGGCTTCGGTTTTATCCAGATCGATGAACACATTTCGCTTTTCTACCCTTTGTACCAGGCCAGTTACAATCTCATTTTCTTTTTCGATAAACCTTTCGTAAATCAAACCCCGTTCTGCTTCACGAATGCGCTGTACTACTACTTGCTTTGCATTTTGTGCGGCAATCCTCCCAAAGTCTCTGGGGGTGACCTCGATATCCAGAATATCATCTACTTGAATACCCGGACTAAGCTGCTTTGCTTCTGACTCTGCAATCTCCAGCAGCTGGTCTTCAACTTCCTCGACAACCTTCTTTTGGGAATATACCTTTACCATACCGCTGTTGCGGTCGATTCCCACCCTTACATTAGGCGCTGAGCCAAAGTTCTTCTTGTAAGCTGAAACCAGGGCTGCTTCAATAGCTTCTAATAAAACTTCTTTATCTATCCCTTTTTCACGGCAAATCGATTCAATAGCCTCTAAAAAATCCCCGGACATGTTATTTACTCCTCCTTGATTGATGCTCATACAGGTGCCTAAAATTCTACTGCCAGCCGGACTACTGCAACTTCTGTCCGTGAAAAAGACCGCACTTCGTTTTTTTCCCGTATAAGCAATTGGTCATCTTCCCAGCCCAACAGCTCACCGGTAAACTTTTTACTGCCATTTTTGGACTGATACAAGGAAACATCTACCTTGGATCCCTGATATCGTTCAAAATCCGATTGCTTTTTGAGAATGCGATCCAGACCCGGTGAAGAGACTTCAAGAAAATAAAAGTGGGGAATCGGATCCTCTTTGTCCAACAAGCTGCTGACTTGTTCACTGACTGCTTGACAATCGTCGATGGTGACACCGCCGGGTTTGTCTATGTAAATTCGTAAATACCAGTGGCTTCCTTCTTTTTTGTATTCGATGTCTACCAGCTCGCAATGCTGCTGCATTAATATTGGATGTACCATTTCTTCGACCAATTGTTCAATTTTCACTTTCGCCAAACTTCTTCCCTCCAATATAATAGATAAAAGCAGTATATCCTATTATAACCCTATCGACTTTTCTTTATTGTATCTCAATGCACCGGATAACAATATGAAAGAGTGGGCGTAACCCACTCTAAACACCTTCCAGCTATTCGTACCAAGGGAATTATACCATTAAATTGAAGGGAATGCAAGAGAGAATAACGAAATTTGGCTGGTCTCGGGTAGATTCTTCAACACCCCTTCTTGCTGTAATGCTTCAATTACGGTTTTTGTTACCTTGGCTCTTTCTCTTAAATCTTCAATGGAAATAAATTCTCCTTGAGTTCTTGCCTCCACAATACTCTTCGCTGCATTGATACCCACACCCTGCAAAGCATTCAAAGGAGGTCGGATTCCTTCGTCGGTGATAAGGAACCGATGAGAATGAGACTCATATAGGTTAATCGGTACGAATCGAATACCTCTCATATACATTTCCAATGCGACTTCAAGAATGGTTTGTACATTCTTTTCTTTGGCAGTCAGATCATTTGCTCTTTCTTCCATTTCTCTGATGGTATCACGTACAAATTCCGGTCCTTTTAAAATCAAGGCTGCATCAAAATCATCCGCACGAACTGTAAAATAGGCTGCATAGAATGCTTCCGGATAATATACCTTGAACCATGCGATGCGGAATGCCATAATTACATATGCAGCTGCATGGGCTTTTGGAAACATGTATTTAATTTTTTTACAGGAATCAATGTACCATTCCGGAACGCTTTTTTTCTGCATGGCTTCTTCCATTTCAGGAGTCAGCCCTTTCCCCTTTCGGACATTCTCCATAATCTTGAAGGCAAGGGTAGGCTCCAAACCGCGATTAATCAAATAGATCATAATATCATCTCGGGTACAAATTACCTCTGGTAAGGTGGCAGTGTTACTCCTTATCAGCTCCTGGGCATTATTCAGCCAAACATCGGTACCATGTGACAGACCGCTAATCCTGATCAGTTCTGCAAAAGTTGTAGGTTTTGTGTCAACCAGCATTTGCCGAACAAATTTGGTACCGAACTCCGGGACTCCAAAGGTACCGACAGGACTGTTGATATCCTCCGGGGAGAGCTGCAAGGATTCGGTTCCGGAAAAAAGTTTCATGGTAACCTCTTCTCCCAAAGGAATCGTTCTCGCATCGATGCCGGTAATATCCTCCAGCATTCGGATGACGGTAGGATCATCATGGCCGAGAATATCCAACTTAACCAAGGTATCATGAATGGCATGAAAATCAAAATGAGAGGTAATGACTCCTGAACTCTTATCATCTGCCGGATGCTGGACAGGGGTAAACTCATAAATCTCTCTGCTTTTCGGAACAACCAGAATACCGCCGGGATGCTGCCCGGTAGTGCGTTTTACACCGGAACAGCCGGTAACCAACCTTTTGATTTCTGCATTGGTTACAACCTTCTCCTTGTCTTCCAAATACTTTTTTACAAAGCCAAAGGCGGTCTTTTCCGCTATCGTTCCGATGGTTCCTGCGCGAAAAACATATCCCTTTCCAAACAGCTCCTCTGTATATTTATGAGCCATTGGCTGATATTCGCCGGAAAAGTTTAAGTCGATATCCGGTACTTTGTCGCCTTTAAATCCCAGGAATACTTCAAAAGGAATATCGAAGCCATCCTTTTCATAAGAATGACCGCAATTGGGGCATAATTGATCGGGGAGGTCTGCCCCGCATCCATATCGTTCTGAATCAACCTGAAAATTAGAATTTTTGCAGGCTGGGCAGATATAATGAGGAGGAAGCGGGTTGACTTCAGTGATTCCTGTCATGGTTGCAACAAAAGATGAGCCCACAGAGCCCCGGGAACCAACAAGGTAGCCATCGCTGTTGGACTTCTTCACCAGTTTATGAGCGATTAAATACAACACGGCATATCCATTTCCGATAATGGATCTCAATTCTTTATCCAATCTTTTCTCTACGGTATCCGGCAGTGGATTTCCATAAATAGACTGTGCAGTTTCCTGCGCCATGGTTCGTATTTCATCCTCTGCACCCGGAATCTCAGGTGGAAATAAATTACCAGGAATAGGCTGGATATCCTCCATTTCATCAGCAATGCTGCGTGGAGCGTTTATGACAACCTCTGTTGCACTTTCCTGTCCCAAATAAGAGAACTCCTCCAACATCTCTTGTGTAGTTTTAAAATACAAAGGAGCTTGATGATCAGCATCTTCGAACTTTTGGCCGCTCATTAAAATACGGCGAAAAATTTCATCAGCAGGATCCATAAAGTGCACATCTCCGGTAGCTGCTACCCTTTTACTGTGTGTTCTGCCCAATGAGACAATACGCCGATTGATTTCCCTTAATGCTTCATCATCTACTACCTGCCCATTTCGAATCAGGTGTCGATTGTTATCAATTGGCTGAATTTCAAGATAATCATAAAAATCAACGATTTCATTGATTTCTTCATCCGGTAAGTTTTGCAGGACAGCTTGATACAATTCCCCTGCTTCGCAGCCGGATCCAATAATCAACCCTTCCCTATACTGGGCAAGCAAGCTCTTTGGAATGCGGGGCCTCCTATAATAATATTCCAAATGAGAAAGGGAGATTAATTTGTAAAGGTTTTTTAAACCAACGGCATTTTTTACGAAAAGAACAGCATGATGGCTTCGTAAACCGTTTAAGTTTCTTCTTTTTCGAAACAAACCATTGATATCATCCAGGTTGGAAGTTCCCTGCTCTTCCAGTTTTTCAAAGAGGTTCAGCATAATCCTGCCTGCTACTTCAGCATCATCCGCTGCCCTGTGATGGTTTTTCAACTGTATACCCAGATGATCTGCCACCAGGTTCAGCTTGAAGCGCTTTAACTCAGGCAGCAACTCCCGAGACAAAGCCAGGGTGTCAACAATCGGGTGATTCAGCGCAATCCCCAATGGTCTTGCCTTTCCCCTGAGAAAGCCAATATCAAAAGAGGCATTATGAGCAACCAGGGCAGCATCTCCGCAAAAAGCAAAAAAATTTGTTAATACTTGTTCGATTGGCGGTGCATCCTTCACCATGTCCTGTGTAATACCCGTCAGTTCGGTAATATGTGCAGGTATCGAACGGACAGGGGCAACAAAGGATTGAAAGCGGTCAGTGATTTTTCTTCCCTGTATTTTAACTGCGCCAATTTCAATAATTTCATTATTTACTGCATCCAGGCCGGTGGTTTCAATATCAAGAGCTACAAAGGTCTGATCGAAATCATAATTTCTGCTGTACTGAATAATGGGTCTGCAGTCATTGATCAAGTAAGCTTCTACCCCAAATAAAATCTTAACTCCATTTCTTTTTCCTGCTGCATATGCTTCAGGATAAGCCTGCACTACACCGTGATCGGTAATGGCGATGGCAGAATGGCCCCACAAGGCTGCTCTTTCTATCAAAGCTTTTGCAGATGTCACTGCATCCAATGAGCTCATCTGGGTATGCAGGTGAAGCTCTACTCTTTTTACCGGTGCTTCATCCATGCGTGTTCTGGACTGGGCAGTATTGATATCATTGGCAATAAGAACAATTTCCTTCTGGTATTTGTCATATTGGCAATCTCCTCTGAACCGAAACCAGTTTCCCTTTTTTAAACAACCTGTTAAGACTTTGGCTTTATCCGGTTCAAGAAACATTTTAACGGTAATAGAACTGGTATGATCGGTTACATCAATGGTAATGAGGTATTTTCCACCCCGCAGTTCCCTGGAATCCGTGTCAAAGATGCAGCCTTCTATGATAACTCGTCCGCTGTCTTCTCTCAAAGTGTCAATTGATAAGGGTTCACCTTTAATCGGACGCCCCAAAAGTACTGTACCGGTTTTTGCGGAAACCTTCTTCCCGTTTTCTCTGTCAGTGAGTACGGTGTTCTCCGTTGCCTGCCGAATCAGCTCCAACTCTTCCCTTTCTCTTTCAAGAAAATACTCATCAGAAACAGCTCCATCGTCCTCTAGCTTCTGAAGCAGAACTACTTTCAACTTTTGAAAAAAATTTGTTTGAAACCAATTCTCAATCCACCGGGGGACTGATTTGTGGGTTGCGATGTCCATCTTGGCTGATTGTCTGGCGCAAATATGAAGGACATTTCCATCCCAGTACCAGGGGCAGGATTTCAGCCAAGTAACGGACGGCATGTCAATTTTTATGCACTCCTGTAAATCTTCCCAAATGAATTCAAAGTTCTGGATTATACTCTCCAGGCTCATCCGATAAGTAACGCGAAGCTTAATATGATCGATGTCAAAGAATTGATCTCTCAGCTTGCTTTGTAACATGGCGATGGTTTGAAACGGAATATACTGAGTTGCGTTTAGTACGATCTCCCATGTTCTGCTCTTTTTGTAAACCAATGCTTTCTCTATATGAATTTTTGTTCCCTTCAGACCCAGTTCTTCAAAAGGCAGATCCAGCCAGGTCCTTTGTGAGACTGCAGTTCTCTGCGGTGCCATCCATATCCCCCTATGCGTATAAACACTTGCGTCAAACTCTGTTGATCTCTTTAGCAATTTCCCAATACATTTTCAGTCGTGCCATCATTCCTCTGGCCAGACCAAGTTTCTCTTCCTTTATAATCTGCGTCACGTGATCCAGAGGGACTTCCAGTAAGCGCAGATCATGTTCTTTCACGCATCGGGTCAAGGAAATTTCTATTCCGTACCCGGAAATCCACTCTTTTTCATCCAGCATATCCAGTATTTCTCTCTTCACTCCCCGTTGTCCGGATAGAAAGGGTGTCAACTTTTGTGCCAAATCAGTGAATCCCCTTCCGGAACTGAAGATACCTACTGTCATGTCAGCAATATTCTCTTTGATGGGCAGCACCAGTTGGTGAACATGCTCAGCCTTTAACCCGATCAGATCTGCATCCAGAAATAAGATTATCCCGCCGCTGGTATTTTGCACACCTGCCCACATGGCACAGCTTTTTCCCTTGTTTTCCGGCATGTCCAAAACACGAATATCATAAGAACGTACAATATCTGATGTTTTATCTTCAGAGCCGTCATTTACCACCAAAATTTCATAATCATCCCGCAAGGTGCAGACAACATCCAGTACCGGCGGGATATTTACTTCTTCATTGAAGGCTGGAATAATGATAGAGGCTTCCACCTTGGTTCAACTCCTGCTCGTGTTTCATAATCAATCATGTCAGATTTTCAGGATATCCTTGTAAGTCACAATTATCATTAATATCATCAGTAAAACAAAACCAATCAAATGGAAATACCCTTCTTTGTTGCGATCCATGGGCTTTCCGCGTACCCCTTCTACAATGAGAAGAATCAGCCGTCCTCCATCCAAAGCTGGGAAGGGGATCAAATTCATGATTCCCAGATTAATTGTAATAATGATGCCAAGGTTTAACAGTTGCTGCATGCCTGCTTGTGCTGCTCTGCCGATTTCGCCAACGATACCAACAGGTCCCATTACGTCTCCCAAACCTTGACCAGCAAAAATTAGATCCTTCAATAAGACAAACATCATGCCTACGACGCGGAAGGTCTGCTTGAATGACATGCCGATGGCTTGGAAAAATCCGATTCTTCGGATGGAAGGAGTGAAGTAAAAACCAAGCTGCCAGCGGCTGTTTGCTTCATCCAAGCTTGGAATCACATCTATTTCCAAGGTTTGCTCTTCTCTTTGTATGGTAACGGTAAAAGGTTTGGACCCGTTGTCAGCGATAAAGGTGCGAATGTGCTTCACTGCATCTGAGTCTTCAAGCCCGCTTACATCCAAGTCACCAACACCGAGGATTCGATCTCCAGCCTTAAGACCCGCTTGCTCAGCAGGATATCCTGAAATAACACTTTCAATAACAGGCAGATCCGAATCGTAAATGCCGAAAGAAAGAAAGGCTGCGCTGAACAGAACAACAGCCAGCAGCAGATTCATTACAGGACCTGCCAAGATTACCAGAAAGCGTTTCCAGACCTTGGCATTATTAAAAGCCCTTGGATCGCTGCTGGATTCATCCTCTCCCAGAAAGCGAACGTAACCGCCGATAGGAAGGACTCGAAGAGAGTATTCTGTTTCTTTCCCCGAAATTTTAAGCAGTCTTGGCCCCATCCCAAGAGAAAACTCCTCTGCATGGATTCCAACCGCTCTGGCTACTAGAAAATGACCTAGTTCATGTATCATGATAAATACACTGAAAAACAATATGGCTATTAATATGGTTGTCATACACTATCATCCCTCTTTATTCGATCCCTGGTCTCCTGATCAATAAATAGAATCTCTTCCAGGGTCGGATTGGAAATTTTTTGATGAAGCCCCATTGCCTTCTCCACCATTCGCGGTATGTCAGTAAAAGACAATGATGACTTTAAGAACAATTCAACTGCCACTTCATTGGCTGCATTCAATACAGCTGGCATGCTGCCTCCGATATGGGAGGCTTCATAAGCTAAATTCAAACAAGGAAAGGTATCGGTGTCCGGCTTTTCGAAGGTTAGACTGCCCAAATGCTGAAAATCCACTGCAGGAAGATCAGCTCTCAATCTATTTGGCCAGGTAAAGGCATATAGGATGGGAAGCCTCATATCCGTTGCTCCAATTTGAGCAAGTATGGATCCATCAACATATTGTACCATGGAATGAACAATACTTTGAGGATGAATGATGACCTCGATTTGATGCAAATTGAGATCAAACAGCCATTTGGCTTCGATTACTTCCAGACCCTTGTTCATAAGGGTTGCGCTGTCAATGGTAACCTTCCTGCCCATATTCCAACGTGGATGTTTTAGTGCATCATCGACCGTTACCTTTTGAAGCTCTTCAGGCTTGTATCCCCTGAAAGGACCTCCTGAAGCGGTTAAGAATATTTTTTCAATCTCCCCTTCATCTTTTGTACCCTGCAGACATTGAAAAATCGCTGAATGTTCGCTGTCCACGGGAAGAACGCTTCTGCCGGACTTTCTGGCAGCATTCATGACCAGTTCGCCGCCTGCTACCAAAGTCTCCTTATTTGCAAGAGCAATGTCCTTGCCTGCATGCAAGGCAGCCAAGGTTGCTTCCAGACCTGAAATACCGACCACAGACATTAATACCATGTCTGCTTCAGGCAAAGTAGCAAGCTCAACCAAAGCCTGTTTACCGGCTACAACCGTTATATCAGTGGGAAGCCTGTCACGAAGGATAGCAGCCTTTTCCTCGTTAATTACCCCTACTTTGGCGGGACGATGCATAAAGGCCTGCTTTTCCAGAATATCAATATTCTCATTGGCTGACAATGCAACAAATTCATATTCCGGATATCTGCTTAAAACATCCAGGGCCTGCGTTCCAATGGAACCGGTAGATCCTAAAATGGCAATCCTCTTCACTGGAGTTCTCCTTTCTAACCCATCAAAACCAGCTGGGAGTATACATAGACAACAGGAAGCACGAACAAAAGGCTGTCAATCCGATCCAAAATACCCCCGTGGCCTGGAATAAGATTGCCAAAGTCCTTTATATTGCAATATCGTTTGATAGACGAAGCTGTCAAATCGCCAATTTGGGAAAATACCCCTCCCAGCAGACCGAACATTGCAAAATGAAAGGGGTGTACATTAATATTGTATACCCAATTCAGTACAATTCCAAGCACCATGACAAGAAAAATGCCGCCAACCAAGCCTCCTACGCTGCCTTCTACAGTTTTATTGGGGCTGATGACCGGACACAGCTTCCTTTTTCCCAGAAGACGTCCGCTAAAGTAGGCAAAGGTGTCTGTACCGTAAGTTGCTGCCAGAGTCATATACAGCAAATAATATTGGGGAAGATGCGCAGCTTCCTTAATCAGACCGGCTGTAGACAATAGAATACCCGGATATAACAATCCCAGCATTGTAACTGCAATATCATCAGGCTTGACAGAAGGCTTCCAAACCAGAATGGACAACAACAGTACAATGGCAAGCAGAACATAAAAAAAGTTGTAGCTGCCCTCAAAGAAAAAATTTTGTATGTAAAACAATACAATCGCTAGATACCCTGCCAATTTTTGAGGATGCATCCCCTTGTTCATAAATGCCTGATAGATCTCCTTCATTCCAATAAGAGACACTATAATCAATACAAGATCAATAAGCCATCCACCGATCCAAAAAATCGCTATCAGGAAAAGAATCGCTATAGCAGCTGATATCACTCTCATTCCCAACACCTTCAAACACCTTCCCCTACATCTATTCCGCCGAATCTTCGCTTTCGAAACTGGTATTCAGAAATCGCTTCCAGATATCTTCGACGGGTAAAGTTTGGCCATAAAATCTGTTTGTCGGTAAACAGCAATTCCGTATATGCAGACTGATACAGGAGAAAATTGCTAAGCCTGCATTCCCCTCCCGTACGAATCATGAGGTCTGGGTCTGGAATGCTTCGGGTCTCCAAGTATTGGGAAAACAAGTGTTCATCGATATCATCCGGTGTAAGGACGCTTTGGGAGATATCCTGTGCAATTTTTTTTACAGCTTTGACAATCTCCATACGACTGCCATAGTTAATGGCAATATTCACATGCAAGCCTTGGTTATGTCTGGTTACATCCATGGCGTTTTGGATTTCCCGGACAGCATCCTGGGGAAGACCTTGCATATCACCCAGCATGTTAATCTTGATTTCATTTTCATGGAGCTCAGGTAGTTCTTTTTTTAAAAACTCAACCATCAAAGACATCAGAGCCCGTATTTCAGATTCAGGCCTCTTCCAATTCTCTGTAGAAAACGCATACAAGGTAAGATGGGCTATCTTGAGCTGAACGGAGGTTTTGATAATTTCCCGCAGTGCTTCCACACCTTGTCTATGACCAGCTGTTCTGGGCAAATGGCGTGCTTCTGCCCATCGACCGTTGCCATCCATAATGATGGCAATATGCTTCGGAATCGGTTTGGATGATACAGTCCGAAGCAAATCGTCCTGGTTTTTTTCCCTATTGAAAAAACCTTTTAAATTCATGATACCCTTCCTTTTCGTATGCTAAGGCGGCAATGATATCCAAGATGCCTGTATTTTAATTAATCTGTTACTATTTGAAAAAGCAGCCTGAACGCTGCTTTTCTCATTCAATCAAAACTCTAGGATTTCCTTTTCCTTTTCTTTCACGATTATGTCTACCTGCTTGATATGGTCATCCGTAATGGTTTGTATTTCAGTTTCACCAAGCCTTTGTTCGTCCTCTGTGATTTCGCTTGCTTTTTTCATTTTCTTCAGGGTGTCATTCGCATCCCGGCGGATGGAACGAATGGCTATTTTGGATTCTTCACCGTATTTGCTGACCACCTTCACCAGTTCTTTTCTTCTTTCTTCGGTCAGTTCAGGGAAAACCAGTCGAATGACCTTCCCGTCATTGTTGGGCGTGATACCAATGTCAGATTTCATGATTTCTTTTTCAATGGCAGATATCATTTTGGGTTCCCAAGGGGAAATTACCAGCAGTCTGGGTTCAGGAGAGGAGATGTTTCCTATTTGATTGATTGGGGTGGGCGTGCCATAATAGTCCACCATAATCCGATCGAGAAGGTGCGGATTGGCTCGTCCTGCTCGGATGCTGGCGAGGTCTGATTTCAGCACTTGCAGTGTTTTTCCCATTCTTGTCTTGGTTTCCCTGTACACTTCCTTCATGGTATTATTCCTCCTTTATGATCGTTCCGATTTTTTCTCCTAGTACAGCTCGTTTTATGTTGTTGTGGGTTTCCAAACCGAATACCTGTATTGGAATCCGGTTTTCCATACAAAGCGTAATGGCAGTGGTGTCCATAACGGTTAACCCTCTGTTGATAACTTCGATATAATTAATTTGGTCAAACCTTTTCGCATTTTGATTCTTTTTTGGGTCATCATCATAAACCGCATCGATATTCTTGGCAAGCAAAATGACCTCAGCTTCAATTTCTGCAGCTCGAAGGGCAGCTGTGGTATCCGTTGAGAAAAAAGGATTACCGGTTCCACCAGCAAAAATAACAATCCGACCCTTTTCCAGGTGACGAATCGCTCTCCTGCGAATGTAAGGTTCCGCAACCTGGCGCATTTCTATGGCCGTCTGGACCCGGGTCTGCATTCCCTTGTTTTCCAGCGCATCCTGAAGCGCAAGCGCGTTGATAACTGTAGCAAGCATACCCATATAGTCGGCTGTGCTGCGATCCATGCCGACACCGCTGCGCCCTCTCCAAATGTTGCCGCCTCCGACTACGATCGCAACCTGTACACCCAGACTGTTGATTCCAATGACTTCATCTGCAATTTGGTTGAGAATATCGTAATCGAAGCCATGACCTTGTTTTCCTGCCAGTGCCTCTCCACTTAGTTTTAGTACCACCCTGTTGTAAATAGGTTTGCCATTGTTTTCTACATTCATATTGGGATCTCCTTCTTTTTAAAAAAAGAGAAACACAAGAGTGTTCCCCTTTTTACTCAGCCCTTCATCTGACTCATTACTTCGTCAGCAAAATTATCCTCTCTTTTCGCCAGACCTTCGCCCATTTGATAGCGAACAAAGCGCCGGATACTGATTTTCTCACCAATTGTAGCAATTTGCTCGTTCACAATGCTCTGAACGGTTTTATCGGTATCCTTTACAAAGGGCTGCTCCAGAAGGCATACTTCCTTGAAATACTTTTCAATTCTGCCTTCCACCATTCTATCTACAATTTTCTCTGGCTTTCCTTCATTCAAGGCTTGTGCCCGCAAAATTTCCTTTTCCTTGGCAACAAGGTCTTCCGGAACCTCTTCCTTGGACAGGAATTGGGGATTGGTAGCTGCTATATGCATAGCAATATCTCTGACAAAGGATTTGAATTCAGCTGTTTTGGCAACAAAGTCGGTTTCACAGTTTACTTCTACCAGTACGCCAATTTTGCCACCCATGTGTATGTAGGATTCAACAATCCCTTCTGCAGCGATTCTGCCGGCTTTTTTTGCAGCTGCCGACAAGCCTTTTTCTCTTAAAATTTCAACTGCTTTTTCCAAATTTCCGTCCGCCTCCTGCAGCGCGCGCTTGCAGTCCATCATTCCGGCTCCGGTAAGTTCTCTTAGTTCCTTTACACTTGAAGCAGAGATCATGTTCTTATTCCTCCTTATCGATTATAGAAAAATCAAAATGTCATAGACAAATCAACAATCGTCAGTCAATCACAAAAA
This sequence comes from Clostridiales bacterium, assembly GCA_012837325.1. GTDB lineage: Bacteria > Bacillota > Clostridia > Caldicoprobacterales > DTU083 > DURK01. Next base: position 761 of record DURK01000148.1, on the reverse strand, counting down.
AGGGAAGAATAGGGCGCAATCCCCCGTTCTTCCCCCTTGTCAATCGAACTATTCTTCACTGATTTGCTCGCCCTGCCGACCTTCCAGAACTGCATCCGCGATTTTGGATGCAAACAGTTTGACAGCACGAATTGCGTCGTCATTGCCGGGGATTACGTAATCAACCTCGTCCGGATCGCAATTGGTATCCACGATAGCAATCACAGGAATCCTTAAATTTCTGGCTTCAGCAATTGCAATGCGCTCCTTCCGGGGATCCACTACAAACAAGGCACCTGGAAGCCTCTTCATTCCTCGAATTCCGCCCAGGTTTTTCTCCAGCTTGTCCCTTTCCAGCTTCAGCTTGATGACTTCCTTTTTAGGAAGTACATCAAAGGCACCACTGGTTTCCATCTCATCCAGCTCGTCCAAACGGTCGATACGTTGACGAATGGTTTTGAAATTGGTAAGCATGCCGCCCAGCCATCTTTGATTTACATAGAACATGCCGCAGCGTTTTGCCTCAGCTTCAATTGACTCCTGCGCCTGCTTTTTGGTACCCACCATGAGGATATCCTGACCTTCTGCTGATAGATCACGTACGAAATTGTACGCTTCTTCCATCTTCTTTACGGTTTTCTGCAGGTCAATAATATAGATACCATTTCGATCCGTAAAGATATAGGGAGCCATCTTGGGATTCCATCTGCGGGTCTGATGTCCAAAGTGGACACCTGCCTCCAGCAACTGTTTCATTGAAACAACAGCCATTTCTTTCACCT
>DURK01000147.1 GCA_012837325.1 Clostridiales bacterium | reverse complement strand
TTGGGGGGCCAATGAAAAAAGCTCCTGCCCCAAATGCGGGTTTCGAGTATTATTTCATTAAATAATGCGTCATCTAAATAGTCAAAGCATTACACAATGCACCAGATAACCCGCTATTTCAGCGGGTTTTTCTGTATATTTTTTTAGTAAAACGAATTTTGACCGGCATAGACCAGGCAATTTTTAAAAATCATATCCAGTATGCAAACAGCATCCTCGACAGTGTTGGGGAAGGCAGCCTTCTTACACCAGAGGAGTCTGATGTCCTGACAGCTGTACAACAGCTGCCCCTGAAATACCGAAGTGTTATCCACCTGTTTTACATTGAAGGATATTCAATATCAGAAATCGGCAGCATTTTGGGGCTGAAAGTATCCACCGTAGGCTCTCAGCTAGCACGTGCTATGCTGAGATCCAGGCTTAAGGAGGGTTTTGATGAGTAAGGATATTTATAAGTCTGCCATATATAAGATTAAGGCTGATGAAGACTTTCAAAGCAGATTAGAAGCCTCCATGAAGCTGCGCAGCAAAAGGGAAAAGATCCGCCGTTATAAGTATGTACCCGCGATGCTGTTAGCATGCTTCATCCTATTTACTGGTGTTACTCAAATAACATCATGGATTGATAAACAGAAGCAGCATGAAAACAGGAATACAAATTCACAGAGCAGCCCCTACAGCCCTTCGGAAGGAGGTCTGGAAAACGTACAAAACGACTTTGAGTTTACCGAAGAAGGTGAAGTGGAAACCAGTTATATAGCAGTCGTCTACATGGACGGGTTTGCTTATGAGCCTTCAGAATGGCTGCGGTATTCCTTTCAGCTGTCCGATAATACAGATTACGAGGCCATAAAAGGCGAGAAATTGGGTGAAGTGACACTTGACCTGAAAGGAAAACGATACAGAGGGACACCGCCTGATTTCTCGAGTACCTTAGATATTGGTAGTGAAATCTATATAATAAAGGATACCAGTCCCACAAGTGCGATAATGGTCAATTTTCAAGGTCATTATGAAATATATTATCGTAGCAGGAAGCATGTTTCCAGCTCATACGAGCCGCTTGATTTGAATCTGTCCGAGGTCTTTGACATGCTGTCAGTCAACCCAGAAATCGTTTCCATTGAACTGAGAAACGAAGAAAATGGATCCTGGATGAATACTTCAGGGAGTCAGGAGTTGATTACTCTTGTTAATCGTGAACTTCCAAGCTTACCCTTGAGCAACTATGGCGAGTTGGAATCGAATCCGTATGAATCCAGCTATCGGATACCGGTCAACTTGATTTTCGCAGATGGCAGAGTCCTTCATATGCAGATTTTACCCGAGAATGGAGTGGCAAGTACCTTTGGCGGCTTTATTACCATATCAAAGGAATTAAGCTCTGCATTTGAGAAGCTGTATAAACAAGGCAGTGCTTATCCGCGCTTATCGGATTTTTTTCCCTACCATGAAACTCAGGTGTCCTATCTGTATCTAAAGAACCATAAGAATGGAGAGGAGGTTGTCTGTGAAGAACCTGCATGGTCCAGATCCAGCCTGTTCAGCATATTATCCTATTATCGGGCAGATGAAACAGAGGCCGGAGACAGCCAAATGGTTATGACAGTCTCACTTGGCAGATCGGAATCGGACAACATGACAATAAACTTTTTCGAAACTGCTGACAAAATCATTCTCACCGAAATCCAGGGCCGATACTACAAACCCGTTCGCGGCCAGCTGTTGTTTGATAGCCTGTATAATTTTCTATACAATCATACTGAATTGGGCATGTAATAAGCTGTATGAAAGCAGTTCAGGTCAGATTAACGATTTGAACTGCCTTTCTATCCATACCAGCTATCTGGGTATGAACTTTTCTGGTCTGTCTGCATACATATTAAAGAGAAAACCGCATTCTGAACAAACATCCGTGAGAATAGCAGAACCAAAGGAAAATGCTTTTCCTTCCGGCTGAAGTGCGGCATACCCTGACAGCTTTCCTTTCCCAATGCGTGTTGAACCACATTTAGGACATTTGGCTCGTTCCAAAGCATTCATCCCCTTTAATAAAATCAAATTTTGAAGGTATAGAACTGTATTATAAATATAACACAGAACTGAAACAATAAATAGGATAAAGGATTAATAAGAAACCACTTGGCATTTTCATGTCAAGTGGTTTTTAATCCGGCAACGTCCTACTCTCCCAGGCGGTCTCCCGCCAAGTACCATCGGCGCTGAAAGGCTTAACTTCTGTGTTCGGTATGGGAACAGGTGTGACCCTTTCGCCATCGTCACCGG
>DURK01000146.1 GCA_012837325.1 Clostridiales bacterium | reverse complement strand
CAGGCTGTGTCAGCATGGTGGCATAGCTGGGAATCATCGCAACAAAAATCAGGAAGGACAAATAGGTTTGAGCCTCTTTAAAGGACTTGGCAAAGGTGCTGATTGCGAGCTGTACGGCAGAAAATACCATGCCCAGCGCAACAATGGTAAGGATGGACAACAGCAAGGCTCCCATCGGCATGAAGAAGCTTACCTCTCCCCCGGCACCGCCGTTTGCCATGGTGAAGAAGCTTGGGCTGATCAGACCGCCTATGATCACTCCAACCAACTGGGCGAGTACACTGACAAAGGAAAACAGGGTAACCGTCAGGTATTTACCCAGCAGAATCGACATCCGGCCGGCCTGGGTGGTCAATAAGGGCTCAAAGGTGCCTCTCTCCTTTTCCCCGGCTACCAGATCCGTGGCTGCCGGTATCCCGCCCACCGCAATTAAAACCGCTGCAAGCATCGGCAGCATCATCATAATCATAAAGTTGCCGCTGGCATTTTCATCTGCCGCGTTGACCGGTACGATCTCCACCGGCTGCAAAATCTGCAGGTCGATGTTCATGGCAGTCAAGCGCTGCTCCACTTTCTTTTCGCTGTATTCCTGTATGGCCTGATTCAGGATACCGAAGCTGCTGACGGATTTGGTGTCTGACTGGTCATAGTGGACGGTAATCTTGTAGGGCGTACCCTGTTCCAGCAAAGCCGCATAATTGTCCTCCACCTCTAAAACAAAACGAACCTCATCCTGCCGGATTGCCTCTTCCGGGTCTTCCACCCTTCCCTTCAGGCTGATATTGGGGTAATTTACAAAAACCTCATCTTCCAGCAGCATCCTGATTTCTTCCGTATCGGACTGTGCTGTCAAAGCGATGGTTATATTCTCAATGTCCTCCTCCATCTTGGACATCCCGCCTCCCATAAAGGCAAAGAGAAGCGGCATCAAAATGATGGGGATCAAAAGATTGGTAATGAGGGTTCGTCTGTCTCTGGCAATGTCTCTTACTTCCTTCTTGAATACAATCCAAACATGCTTCAGATTCACCTTTTCTCACCTGCCAATTCTACAAAGATATCCTCCAGGCTCTTGCCCTGGTGCTGCTCCTGGAGTTCTGCAATGCTGCCCTGAGCGACCAATCTGCCCTTGTGGATGATGCCTATCCGGTCACACAGCTTTTCCACTTCACTCATGGTATGGCTGGACAGGATGATGGTTTTACCCTGTGCCTTGCAGTCCAGAATGAATTCGTGTACATTTCGGATGGCACTGACATCCAGACCGGAGGTAGGCTCATCAAAAAGCATGATATCCGGATTATGCACAATGGATCTGGCAAAAGCCACCTTCTGCTTCATGCCCTTGGAGAATTTACCTGCCCTGCGGTAAATGTATTCCTCCATATTAAAGGTTTGAGTCAGCTCCTGAATCCTTTCTCTCAGCTGAGCGTCCTCCATGTTGTTAAGACGGCCGAAGTAAGCAATGTTTTCTGCTGCGGTCAAGCGATCATACAATCCGCTTTCTCCGCCGAACAAAATGCCGATTCGACTGCGAACCTGCTCCGGCTGGGTAACCAGGTCATAGCCTGCCAGCTCGGCGGTTCCGGAAGTGGGCTGCAGCATGGTGGCAAGCATCCTGAGGGTTGTGGTCTTGCCTGCACCGTTTTCCCCCAAAAGGGCAAAAATTTCCCCTTTGCTTACCTGAAAGCTCACTTCATCAACGGCTGTAACCTCGCCGAATTGCTTGGTAAGCCCCAAGATCTTCAACAAATTCTTCACCTTCTTATCGTAGTTCCAGTTCCTGGTTTGAAACATCTTCCAGAAATGTACAATATACCTTTTTATTATATAAATCCAGATAATATACGTCAATACAAGAATCACTCTGATCTTTCTTCCTTTTAGAAGACATGGTAAAATGCTGATATGTGTGAAATGCATCACTTCAGATGCAGCGTTAAAAAGTCTCTAAATAGATTGAGAAAGGAGCCTCCGCCTTATGGTTCTTCGCAAGTCAAACCTGAACGATATTCCCCATATAATGGGGATCATGCGGCAAGCCCAGACCTATATGAAGGAAAATGGCATTGATCAATGGCAGAACGGCTACCCGGATGAAAATACAATCAAAGATGACATAAATAATGGTTACGGCTATGTTCTGGCTCATGAAGAAAGCCTGATGGGAACAGCAGCGGTCATATTTGACGGAGAAAAAACCTATGACAAGATCTATGATGGAAGTTGGCTGACCTCGGGCAGCTATGCTGCCGTGCATCGGGTAGCGGTATCCTCAGCCTGCAGAAACACCGGTGCAGCAGCGGTTATGATGGAGTGTATCGAAAAAATGTGCCTTGAAAGAAAAGTATACAGCATGAAAATAGACACCCATGAAGACAATCTGCCTATGCGAAGATTTCTCAGGAAATGTGGTTTTCAGTATTGTGGAATAATTTATCTGGAGGATGGAAGCAGACGACTTGCATTTGAAAAGCGGATTCAAGCGGAAATGGATCACACTTGACTAATAATTTGCTGATACAACATATCGGGCAGCTACAGCCCCAAAACCTTCCGGATTCGTTCCCGATATGTCTGAATAAACAAGGTGTAAACCAGATCGTAGATGATAAAAGCACTCTCCAGCCCGATTATGACAATCCATAGAGGCAGCTTCACTTCCAAATTGCCCAATAATACCGCCCTGGCCAAAAGCCAGGTAAGAACCAGACTGAGATTGAAAAAGGCATATTTCATAAGATATTCAGCCACCCTGCCGGCTGCCTTCTCAGTGTAATACTTAATTAGCCCATACAGCCCAAAAAACGTATAATAGGGGAACAGACCCAGCTTATCCGGTACGGCGATAAAAGCAAGCAGGGAGGACCCCAGATAAAACAACCAGCCCGCTTGAATGCCTGCCTCAATCACAATAACAGATACAAAAAGGGAACTGAGCGCATAAAGAGACAGCCTGCCAGTAGGTACAAGGGATTCTGCATACAAAACCAGCACGGTTAATGCCAGAAAAATGCCGCTCAGGGCAATTGCTTTTGAGCGACTGGGTTTGTTGTCCCTTTGATATCTCCCATCTGTCATGATCCTGTCCTTCCTTCATCATACAATAATCATCCTGCATCCATATCCTCAACAGCAGGTAATGAAATCGCCGCCCATGCACTCGCAGCAGCAATCAGTACATATAAGGCATTGGCAGATGCTGCATAAGTCAAT
>DURK01000145.1 GCA_012837325.1 Clostridiales bacterium | reverse complement strand
GGTTGATGAAAACAACAAAATCCTGCTGGTAACCCAATACCGCTATGCCATTGGCAAGGATTTGCAAGAGCTGCCTGCCGGTCTGGTTGATGAGGGGGAAGAACCTCTGGATGCTGCCAAGCGGGAGCTTTTGGAGGAAACCGGCTGCCGGGCTGCCAGATGGGAGCTGCTGACCAGTGCTTATACCTCTCCCGGCAGTCATAATGAGAAAATATATGTCTTTTCCGCATCGGATTTGAGCAGGGTCGCTGATCAAAGGCTGGACAAGGATGAGATCCTCACCTTTTCGCAGGTTCCTTTTTCGCAAGCGCTGAGTGCGGTAAAAGAGGGTAAAATTACAGATGCCAAAACCATAATAGGCATTCTGCTGTATCATGCTGTGAAACAGCAGGAAGAGTGCTGTTAGCTCATCATAAATCAGGGTATATAATCAGGTACGGGTCTTTTTAAAGAAAGGGAGTATTCAATGCAAGCACCGCTGCTTCAACTGAGAACAATAAACAAGTATTATGGCAGGTCTCATATTTTAAAGGATATATCCTTTGATATCATGGATGGTGAATTTTTGACCCTTTTGGGTCCCTCAGGCTGCGGCAAGACAACCATCCTGAGATGCATTGCCGGCCTTGAGGACATCAACTCCGGAGACATTTTGTTAAAGGGCAGGTCAATTAAGGATCTTGCGCCGAACAAGCGAAATGTGAATACGGTTTTTCAGAATTATGCCTTGTTTCCGCATTTAAATGTTTATGATAATGTCGCTTATGGACCCAGGGTGAAAAAATCCATGAGTGAGAAGGAACTGAGAAAAAGGGTCGCCGACGTAATGGAACTGGTGCAGATGTCAGGCTACGAAGAAAGAATGCCTCATCAGTTATCCGGTGGACAAAGGCAGAGAATTGCCATAGCCCGGGCCTTAATCAATGAACCGGATATATTGCTGCTGGACGAACCTCTGGGAGCTTTGGATTTAAAGCTTCGTAAATATATGCAGACAGAGCTTGCTCAACTGCAAAAGCAAACCAAAACGACCTTTGTCTATGTTACCCACGACCAGGAAGAAGCGCTTAACATGTCTGATCGGATTGTGGTCATAAGCGAAGGTGAACTTCAGCAGATGGGCAGTCCCAGGGAGATATACAATACGCCCGCCAACCTTTTTGTCGCAGACTTTATAGGGGATCGAAACATAAAAAAGGTTCAGCTGCTGGAAAAAAACCAGGAATACTGCAAAGTCATGCTGGGCAGGAGCATCATCGATATAAAATGCTCTGAATGCGTTGAGGGCCCTTACAGCACTGGTGAGACGACAATCTTGGCGATTCATATGGACAAGATGAGAATATCCTGTGATGAAATTCCCAACTCCCTATCCGGTGAAGTTCGGCTGATCCACTATGCAGGTTCGCAGATTAGAACAGAGGTCGATGTCGATGGTGAGATCATTACCGTTGTAGAATACCAAAGGAACAATTGCGATTATGAAATAGGGGATAAGGTATCGGTATCTTGGGAAGAATCCGGAGCAGTGCTGCTTCCTATGGAAGAAGATGCGGGGGAGAGTAATGCTTAAAACAAAAAAAATAAAACAAAATGCACCTGTTGTACCTGTACTGATTTGGATCGGTTTTCTGGTCGGGGTACCGCTGATCTATGTTTTGGCATTAAGCTTTCTGTCCAGGGACCATCTGGGCAATGTTGTTTTGGAGTTTACTTTGGACAATTACAAACGAGTTGTTGATCCTGTTTACCTGAAAGTCTTTTACAGCTCATTTTTGCTGGCGGCATTAACCGGGCTGATCACTCTGCTGATCGGGTATCCTGTTGCCTACTTTACCGCAAATTTGGAATCGAAAAAGCGGTCCTTGGCAATTATTTTGATCATCCTCCCGTTTTGGATATCAAGCCTGCTTCGGACCTATGGCTGGATTATCCTTCTGGGCAACACAGGGCTGATCAACAATATGCTGTTAAAGCTGAATATCATTCAACAGCCGCTGAATATGATGTATCATTTTGGAACTGTCCTTGTCGGTACAACCTATATGTTGATACCCTTTATGATTATTGCGGTCTTCAATTCAGTCGGTAAGCTGGACCGCTCGTTGCTGGAAGCTTCCTACGACTTAGGTGCAAGTAAATGGAAAACCTTTTTTAATATCACCCTTCCTCTTACAGTGCCCGGTATAGCGGGAGGCTTTACTCTGGTTTTCATACCTTCATTAGGCATGTATTTTATATCCGACCTGTTAGGCGGGGGAATGACCATTTTTCTAGGGAATGTAATCAATACCCAGGCTACAAGAGGAAGAAACAAGCCTCTCGCTGCTGCTTTTTCGGTAGGAATGATTGTTTTGGTTCTGATTGTGCTGTTCATCTACAGCCGGGTTATCAGGGATAAAAAGGAGGGATTGTTTCTGTGAATACCAAGCCCAAAAGGTTTCGTATCTTCTACCTCTCCTTATTCTTTGTAATACTTTACATTCCAGTGCTGAGCGTGATCCTGTATTCCTTTAATCAAAGCCCCTCCACAGCCCAATGGACCGGCTTTACCATGGATTGGTACAAAGACCTGTTTCAAGATCGGGTCATCGTAGAAGCATTTAAGATCAGTATTCTGGTGGCCGTCTCCACTTCCATCCTGTCCGCCATACTGGGCACAGCCGCAGCCATTGGCACCTTGAATGTTACCAAAAGGATGGAAAAGACGATAAATGGAGTGATGATACTGCCTTTGCTTGTCCCGGAGGTGGCTTTGGGGGTTTCTCTGCTTTTGTTTTTTACTGCATTAAAGCTGCCTTTCGGATATCTGACCCTGGTCCTGTCCCATTCCCTTTTTTGTGTACCCTATGTATATATTATGGTTCAACTAAGGCTGAAGGAGATTGATAAATCCATTATAGAGGCTGCAAAGGACTTGGGTGCTGCGAAATGGCAGATTATCAAAACCATTATCCTGCCCTTGATCATGCCCTCCATATTAACCGCATCCTTACTGGCTGTTGCAATCTCTTTGGACGATGTGGTCATTTCAACCTATATGGCTGGTCCAACGTCCACAACCTTGCCCGTTCATGTTTTTTCTATGATGCGCGTAGGTGTTACACCTAAAATCAATGCTCTGTGTACGTTGATATTGGTGGGAACCTTTGTTATAGTTGGCTTCAGTCAGTTTATTAGTAAGAAGAGCAATCAAAAGGAGTCGATCTAATTGAGAAACACAAAAATCAAAAGTATTCTAGCAATCGCCTTATCCATCATCCTGGTATTCGCATTGGCTGGTTGTGGTAATAGCGGTGAACCAAATGGCAGCAACGATCAAATCGATGGCAATGGCGGCAGTAAGCAGATAAACCTGATGACATGGGGAGGAGACTTTATCCCCCGAGAAATCATCAGCCAATTTGAAGAAAAAACCGGGATAAAGGTCAACTACAAGGAAGTTACCTCCAATGAGGATATGCAGTCTTTATTGGAAGCCAACCCCGACCAGTACGACCTGGCTGTCGTAACAGATTATATGGTAGATATCTTAAGACAAAACGGCAGTCTTGAAAAGCTGGATAAGAGCAAATTATCCAACTTCTCAAACATCAACCCTGTATATCAGGGTAACTATTACGATGAAAACAATGAATATTCCATACCTTATGCGGTATCCATTTCATTCCTGCTTGTTAACCCGGAAGCGGTAGCAGCCTTAGGTGCAGACCCCATTACCAGCTATAAGGATCTATGGCAGGAGGAGCTGAAGGACAAAATCGTTTTAATCGACTGGTCTGTTGAGATCATGGGTTTGGTCCTGAAGTCTCTGGGATATGAGTACAATGAGACAGACCCCGTAAAGGTAGCAGAAGCCAAGGAAAAGCTATTTGAGCTGAGAGACAATATTGTTCGGTTTGAAACCAATACTCCGGAAGATTCCCTAATCAACGGAGAAGCTGTCGCAGGATTTATGTACTCCAATCAGGCAGTGAAAGGCCAGGCAGCCGATGAAAAACTGGAGCCGGTCTTCCCTGAAGAAGGCATGCCTATCTATATCGATAGCTTTGTCATGTCTCATAAAGCGCCTAACAGGGATCATGCCTATGAATTCCTTAACTTTATTATGGAGCCGGAGATCAGTGCCAGAATTTCTGTGATAACGAATTTTGCCAGCACCAATTCGGCAGCGGAAGAATACCTTCCAGAGGATTTTAAAAACAATCCGATGCTGAATCTTCCGGATGAGGTAGTCGAAAATACCAGCTTTTATATAAACGTAGCAGAAGTTACAGAAGAATACGACCACATTTATACAGAGTTTAAGATGCGGTAAAGAACTGCCATTGTCAGCATGGCAAATTAAAAAACCAGTGTTAGCAGTTTTGTTAGCACTGGTTTATATTTTTTTAAAATAATTTTGCAGTATATTTCATAAATCGCAATGGCCTTAACGGTATGGTTGATTTTGCCAGGTTGACAAAGGATAGCCGGAGATGTAAAATAATATTTGCTGTATTGTGCACCCGTAGCTCAGCAGGATAGAGCATCGGTTTCCTAAACCGCAGGCCGGGGGTTCGAATCCCTCCGGGTGCGCCATATGAACCCGCATTCCGTCAAGGTTTGCGGGTTTGTTGTATTTCCAGGTCTTAATAACGATTGCACTCGCATACAAATGAATTAATAAAGGTCTTCCAAATAAGCAGGTAAAACAAACCCAGCATAGAATACTATCATAATAAGACTCGATGTATTCATCTATCCGTTCACTTCATCTATTAAAAAACCACTTGGAGGTACCCCATGAAAAGCTACTGCCGCCAGCTATGGCTCCTCTTCTTTACTGTGACCTTGCTCCTTTTCTTCACTGGCTGCTCAAGGCAAACACAGGACTTTTCTCCTGAGCCGCAGCAAACCGGTGCTTCCACTACACCGCCGCCAGTTCCAACACCTACACCTGTATCCGATATCGTATGGACTGACACGGCTTTTGAAGCGATCGTAAGGCAGACTCTGATGAAGTCGGAGGGAGACGTCGTTATGAGGAAAGAGCTTCAGGAGATAACTTCCCTTTCCCTGCTGACGGGAGTTTCAGATCTGACAGACTTAAAATATTTTGATCATCTTGAAGAATTGCATGTCCGGCCAGCCTATCCATTGGAACATCCTATGGATCTTTCGCCCATTGGCCGACTGAAAAGGCTTGAGCGGCTTGATGTGAGCCTCTATGGGGACGGTTATGATCTGAGCTTTTTAAGAGAATTGCCTCAGCTTACTGCCCTGACGATCCAATGGCCTTCTAAAGGGGAGGATATTTCGGCGATCTCGTCCTTATCCAACCTTACCGTATTGGGTCTCATGGAAATAGAAGGGCTTGACTTAAGCAGGCTTTCGGGTATGGTCCAGCTCACGGAGCTATATTTGAAATTTTGTGATGTTACAAGTCTTGAACCGCTTGAAGACCTTGTAAACCTGCGTGTTCTTGCACTGCAGGACAGCCAGGGGCTTGGCAGCCTCTCTCCTATTGGCGGGATGAAGAGCCTGGAGTTTCTGGATTTGACGGGCTGTTTAATGGTAGAAAGCCTGGAGCCCTTGCGCAGTCTTGAAAAGTTAACGGAGGTGTTCATAGCGATAAACCCGGAGCTTGACCTTTCTCCCCTTTCACATGTAAAATATATCAATGGACAGCCCAATTAGGATGCACATGGTTTTAGGAGCACAGCTGAAGCAAACTCTATTATAACTGTCACTTTAAAGTCATAAAATAAGGTAGAAGTATAAATTATATAAAAGGAGAAAAAAATGGGCAAAGCTAAAATTACAGGTATATCGATACTGCTTTTATGTTGTCTGTTCGTTTCATGTACATTTAACGGAAGCCCTGCTGACCATAGGCTTCCACAAGCAGATGAAACAGAAGCTCCACGGGAAAGTGAAAGTCCTGAGGAAAAACCACTGCAGCTAAGCAAAATCCTGAAGGGTGAATGGGTTATGTTTTCGAAGGATATCATGGCTGATTACCATTATGTCATGATGACCCTGTCCTTTCATGATTCAAACAGCGGCAAGTTTCATACCATGTCCTATTCTCATGAGTATTATGGGCCGTCAAGCAGTGTAACAGAATTCGAATATGAGATTCAAGGCAATATCGTACATATATATGATGAGGAAGTGGATTGGGCGGATTATAGAGCGACCATTATCGATAAGGATACCATCTACATGAAGGATGAAAGCGGCGAATCAGAATTTGATTCCATCATTCTTGAAAGGTGTTACATTACACCTTCTGATGAAAAAAGAAATATTCCGCCTTTGGCTGGTGCCTGGACAACTTTTGAAGATGCCGAACATACATTGACCTTTCACAGGGGAGGTAAGCTTGAAATAGGTGAAATAGATGCGTCAACAGGCTATGGCTTGGCATCGTACAGGCTGGAGCGGATTAAGCTGAAGATAGAAGAGTCGTATCAAGACGAACTATTGGAAATGTTCTACTTTACGGGTATGGGAGAAATGGGAGAATTGGATGCAATATGTCAGCCCGAAATATTCTTGTATAGTCCCAGTGTGTTAGTTCTGGAATGGACTCAGGATGATATGGAATACCACTCCAGCTTGTATAAAATGGATTCGGAATACATCAACGAAAACTTCCACGAGCCGGTCAATGAAGATGATACGGATTTGGGTCAGGATCAAAGGGATAACAGCGATAGGGGAAAAGGTGGTTTTCGAAACATCTTTGATCGGTTTATGCCTGATCATACATCCGATCAGCCTGTTAAACCAAGCAGCAACATTGCTTATTATGATGGACGCATTTATTATATCCCATTGAATGAGCAGGGTATTTTCTCAATGAATATGGAAGGCGGGGATCGAAAAAGCATTACGTCTGTTGATGCTGCTCAGCTATTTGTTTATGACGGTTATATATATTATACGACTTATGAATCAGATTCAGGCAAACTGTATCGAATCATGCTGGATGGTACAGGTGAAGAGCTGGTGATAGAGGATAATATTTCCTACATGGCTGTTTATGATGGGTGGATCTATTATCTTAATTACATTGATTATGATCATTTGCGTTTTGTAAGGTACAGTATCGATGATTCCGTACATGAAATCATATACGATCATTCGATTCAACTGTACGTAGAATACTATATATACAATGATGCGATTTACTTATATTCCAATCATGATTCACCGGATACAGGCATCGCTGAAGGGATTACCAAAATCAACACAAAGAACCTAAATGACAGGGAAGTTGTGTATCCGTATTCCGACATTGTGTTCAGAGATATCTCATTTGCTGATGACTGGATGTATTATACGATACAACACAGTACTTCATCCTGGGAATACGAGTCTATCATTCTGAGATGTGATTATGAATTTGAAAATTTCGAACCTGTCAAGAATATGACGACGGACATCTATAATCTGCACATTTGGAATGATAAACTGGCATTCACGGACAGAAGCGGCGAAATTTATTTAATGGATATTGCGTCAGGCGATGTCACCCAGATTATGAGTACGGGTGTATCAAGCGGCGCAAGCATATTCGGTATTATTGGAGACTGGCTGTTTTATGGTCTCTATTCCCATGGTGTTGATGAACCCGATGTAGGTTTTGAGACATTATATGGCTTAAATCTAAAAACAGAGGAATTGATTGATTTAAATTAAAAATAAATTTTGGGAAATAACTCAGAAATGAAGGAATATTCGAAATTATCACGAATATACTTGCTTATAGATATATAGAATATAGATAGATATAAAAGCCAAGCGGACAGTTGTGATGTTAAGAACATACCAAATCATGGGGGGACTTACTCCAAAGGGAGGGGCTAACATGGAAGAAAGCCAGATCCTTGAATCTGCCCTTATAGATATATGTGAGGAGTTTCTGGAATACCTGAGTGAACTGAAGCATAAAGGAGTAATCAGTGAAGCGGAATATGAAAGTCATAGCATGATGAAGGTAAAGTTCCTAAATGAGGTGAAAAAAGGTTCGGCCTAACAGCCGGACCTTTTCTTTATTTTGGACAGGAGGTGGTCGATTGAAAGCCATAGGACTGATTGCCATTGCGATTGTAGCGGAAAGCATCTGGGAAACCATAAAGATGATGGGGAAGGACGGCAAATTCAACTGGGACAGAATCGGAGCGATGATCGTAGGACTTCTAATTGCATTTGGAACCGGTGCGGATCTGTTTCAAATGCTGGGCATTCCCTTTCGCATTCCTTACCTTGGAATCTTTCTAACCGGCATGCTGATATCCAGAGGCGCAAACTTTATTCACGATCTGTTTCTTGCCTTGAACATGGGCAATGAAATCATGGAAGCTCAAAGAACAAAAATAAGAGAACAAACCCGGAACAAAAAGTAACAATTTTCACCTTCCTCCCTCATATCATTGTACCCTGTTTTTCTGATACATGATATACTATTTGTGGTATCTAAACATATTATGTGGAGATTGGGAGGAAAAGAATGTCCTACAAAAGCGATATTGAAATTGCCCAAGGCGCGCAAATGAAGCCCATAAAAGACATTGCGGCATCCTTGAATATCCCGGAGGATGCGATTGATCTTTACGGTAACACCAAATGCAAGGTGAACTACAATCTCTTAAACAAGCTGCAGGACAAACCGGATGGGAAATTGATTCTGGTTACTGCGATTAATCCGACCCCTGCCGGAGAAGGCAAGACCACTACGACAGTGGGTCTGGGAGATGCACTGCGAAGGCTTGGAAAGAGGGCAGTGATTGCCCTGCGTGAGCCTTCCCTGGGGCCGGTATTTGGAATCAAAGGAGGCGCTGCCGGCGGAGGCTATGCCCAGGTGGTGCCCATGGAGGACATCAACCTTCATTTTACCGGAGACCTGCATGCCATTGGAGCAGCCAATAATCTGCTGGCCGCCATGCTGGACAATCACATCTACCAGGGAAACGAGCTGGGGCTTGATGTCCGGAAAATTACCTGGAAGAGATGCATGGACATGAATGACCGTCAGCTTCGCTTTATGGTCAACGGACTGAATGGCAGAACAAATGGGGTCCCCAGGGAAGACGGCTTTGACATTACCGTTGCCTCTGAGATCATGGCGATCTTATGCCTTTCAAAGGACATGGAAGACTTAAAGGAGAAGCTTCGCAGCATTATAGTGGGTTATACCGTAGACGACCAGCCGGTTACGGCAGGGCAGTTGAAAGCGGAAGGTGCTATGGCTGTATTGCTTAAGGATGCTTTAAAGCCAAACCTGGTGCAGACTCTTGAGAATACACCTGCTTTTGTCCATGGGGGGCCTTTTGCCAATATTGCTCATGGCTGCAACAGTCTGATGGCAACCAGGATGGCTATGAAGCTGGGGGATTATGCAATAACCGAGGCGGGATTCGGTGCGGATCTGGGGGCAGAAAAGTTTCTGGATATTAAATGCCGGCTTGGCGGCCTGACCCCTTCTGCAGTGGTTATCGTAGCGACTGTACGGGCACTGAAATATAATGGGGGCGCTTCCCGGGCCAGCCTGGATCAGGAGGATCTGGCCGCTCTGGAAAAGGGAATCCCCAACCTTTTGAAGCACATTGAGAATATTACGGTAAAATATGGCTTACCCGCCGTAGTTGCAATCAACCGTTTTCCTGCCGATACGGAAGCTGAGCTGCAGCTGATCGAGAAAAAATGCCTGGACTTGAATGTGCGGGTGGCTTTGTCCGAGGTTTGGGCAAAGGGCGGCGAGGGCGGCATCCGGCTGGCTGAGGAGGTCATCCGGGCAGCGGAAGG
>DURK01000144.1 GCA_012837325.1 Clostridiales bacterium | reverse complement strand
GGTCTCCGTAACCTATAA
This sequence comes from Clostridiales bacterium, assembly GCA_012837325.1. Classification (GTDB taxonomy): domain Bacteria; phylum Bacillota; class Clostridia; order Caldicoprobacterales; family DTU083; genus DURK01. The sequence goes on along the minus strand of DURK01000144.1, from coordinate 11,776 downwards.
GGAATTATACAAAGATATCAGGAGGGGCACTCGAATCCTTATCAATGATGGTTTGATTGAGCTGGAGGTAGAACAGATACGTGGAAAGGATATTCATTGTACCGTTAGAAATGGAGGAAGCATTGGCGACAAAAAAGGTATCAATGTGCCTGGTGTGGAAATCAATCTTCCATCCCTTACAGATAAAGACATTGAAGACATTCAGTTCGGCATTGAAAATGGATTTGACTTTATCGCCGCGTCCTTTGTTCGAAAAGCACAAGATGTGATGGAAATCAAAAAGATTCTGGAAAAAAACGACGGTCATGGCATCATGGTCATCGCAAAAATTGAGAACCGCCAGGGTGTAGACAACATAGATGAGATATTAAAGGTATCCGATGGAATCATGGTTGCCCGAGGTGACCTTGGAGTTGAGATTCCGGTAGAAGAAGTTCCTATTGTGCAGAAAATGTTAATAGATAAATGCTATCGAAATGGAAAGCCGGTGATTACTGCCACCCAGATGCTGGATTCCATGATTCGAAACCCACGCCCTACCAGAGCTGAAGCCAGTGACGTAGCCAATGCAATTTTTGATGGTACCAGTGTAATCATGCTTTCAGGTGAAACCGCAGCGGGAAAATATCCTCTGGAAAGCATGGATACCATGGCAAGAATTGCGCTGAAGGCAGAAAAGGCAATAAACTACTGGAAAGAGTTTTCAGCTATGCGCTACGATATGGAAGTCAGCATAACCAATGCAATCAGTCACGCAACATGTACAACTGCCATGGATTTGGATGCAGTGGCCATCGTCACAGTTACCCAGTCAGGGCGTACAGCCAGAATGATATCCCGCTTCCGTCCCGACTGCCCCATCATCGCAACAACCACCTCGCAGATGGTGCAGCGACAACTGAATATGTCCTGGGGCGTAACTCCATTTCTGGTTCGTGTTGCCCAATCTACTGATGAGATGTTCGATATGGGTGTGGACAAAGCCCTGGAATCCGGTCTGGCTAAAAATGGGGATGTTGTTGTGATTACAGCAGGCGTGCCGGCAGGCATTAGCGGTACAACAAATATCCTGAAGGTTCAAACGGTAGGAAAGGTGTTGGTACGAGGGAATGGAACCGGTACAGGGGTTTTTACCGGGGAGCTTTGTGTGGTACGAACACCGCAGGAAGCTGAAGAACTTTTCAAGGATGGAAATATTTTAGTTGCTCCGTATACCTCCAATGAAATGCTGCCGATTATAAAAAGGGCCTCGGCTGTTATCGTAGAAGAAAGCGGAGCCAATGTACACGCTTCTATTGTGGGCATGGCCTTGGAGATTCCTGTAATAACCGGGGCAGAAAATGCTGTCCAGATATTAAAGCAAGGCTCCGTGGTGACGGTTGATTCAGATCGTGGAATTGTTTATTATGGCTCGCAAAGGCTTGAAGAGTAATTGATGCTCAAAAGCCAGTTTGAGCCGAGTAAAATGCACATCGGTGTTCAGGCTCCCACAAGGAATGAGAAGTAACTCTGGATAAAAGTGTTAAGTATATTGCTTCACTTGCGAGGAAGTCTATTCATATCCTAGTGTTTTATCCAAAATAAAAGGAGCAGGTGAAGCAGATGAAAAAAATAGTGACAATTCTTATGATTGCAGCTTTGCTGATGATAACCATTCCGATTCAAGCTCTCGCAGATCAGGGCAGCCAACCGGAAGTCGTCAGTCAAAGCAGTCAAGGCACCAACAGATATCTGTCCTGGGACTTGGTCACGCCTCAAGTCAGTGGATTGGAAAGCCGCAGAGCGGAAAGAATCATCAATAAAGAGCTGACTCAAACAGTAAGCGGATTTAGAAAAAATCTACTTGACGAGGCAAAAAAGGCATACAGGGAATCCATGAAGCCGGAATACCCCTTTAGGCCCTTTCAAGCACAAACGGTATATCAGGTTCATACATTGAATCCGGATCTGCTCAGCTTGACAATGGATATGTATCAATATACCGGGGGAGCCCATGGGATGACAGTTCGAAAGTCCTTCAATTATAATCTAAAAACCGGAAAAATGCTGGGTTACCAGGATCTATTCAAGGCATGTGTCAATTATAAGGAAGTAATTGTACACCATGTAAGGGACCAGATTATAAAGAATCCCAATGTATACTTTAAAGAAGCAATGGAGACCGTTAAAGACTTTACAGACGAGCAGCCATTCTATATTACCCCAAAAGGTATTGTTGTTGTTTATGGCTTGTATGAAATTGCACCTTATGCAGCAGGCATTCAGGAGTTTCTGGTTCCGTTTTCTGCTTTTCAGTGTTCTTAGCTTGGAAGCATTTTTATATTTCATTGAAGATGTCATGCTTTCTGGATAGGCTTGTATAAATATACATTTCAAATAAAAATGTATTGACAAATAGAGCAGGTCTGCGTATAATACTAAAATATAAAGCAAGAGAAAAGCAATGACCGGGAACCAGTAGCGGATGCTTCATTTCTAACAGAGAGCCTTGGTTGGTGAAAGAAGGCAGAAAGCGAACACCGTGAATTCATCCTGATAGCTGCACACTGAAAGGCTGTTTGCCCGTTAGGCTGTGCCGGGGTCCGACCGTTACAACGGAGGGGCAATTATTGTTGCCCGCTGAGGTTGTTTTTGTAAACAACGAATACAAGGTGGTACCGCGAACCGAAACATTCGCCCCTGTTAAATGGGAGGCGATTTTTTTATACCCATTTACAGCAAAGAATTTATACGGGTTGTTGCCCAATATGGGTGATATACAAACAAAAAAGAAATTTATGGAGGGGTTTATATGAAAAAGTACATTCGAATTCTAGCAATGGTTGCTGCTTTTCTCCTCGCAGCATCCGGCTGCACCAGCCAGACCGGCAATTCCAACAATAACCAGACAGGTGCTGAGAAAATTGAGATCGGTATCATCCAGTATGCAGAACATGTTGCACTGGATTCTGCTCGGGAAGGTTTTATTGATGCACTGAGGGACAATGGCTATGTAGATGGTGACAACATTTCCATCGATAAGCAAAATGCCCAAGGGGATCAGTCCAATCTCTCAACCATCAGTGATCGTTTTGTCAGCAACAAAGTCGACCTGATCTTGGCCATTGCCACCCCTGCGGCTCAGGCAATCGCTGGGAAGACGACTGAAATCCCCATTCTGGCTACCGCAATAACCGATTTTGAGGAAGCACGCCTGGTGGAATCCAATGAAGCACCGGGAAGGAATGTCAGTGGAACATCCGATATGAATCCAATCAAAGAGCAGATTGATCTTCTGGTGAAATTGGCACCGGATGCAAAAACCATTGGTGTTATTTACGCTTCTGCAGAGGAGAATTCCATTGTCCAGGCTGCAATTGCCAAAGAAGCCATTGAAAAACTGGGCTTGAACTACACAGAAGTAACCGTTACCAATACCAATGATGTACAACAGGCAACCCTTTCGCTGGTTGAACAATGCGATGCCATCTATATTCCAACAGACAATATATTGGCTTCAGCCATGCCAACTGTTTATGGAGCCACTGCTGCAACAAAAACACCTGTCGTATGTGGAGAAACAGGAATGGTTAAAAACGGCGGTTTGGCAACTCTGGGAATCAACTATTATGATTTGGGGTATCAGACTGGTGAAATGGCGATTGGCATATTGAAAGGCGAAGCACAGCCAGCTGATATGCCGGTTCAGACTCCCTCGGATTATGACTTTGCGATTAACGGTACCATAGCCGAAGAGTTCGGGATTACCATTCCAGATGATTTGCAGGAATATATTTTTGAAATGGAATCGTGAGAAACATAAGGATGGACTTCACAGATCAAGGTTATCAGCTGTTGGATCTGGTATGAAAAATAGAAGAATCAAAAAGGAGAATGGGTGAAGGAATATGCTGGAAATACTATTAGGTGCAGTCTCTCTGGGTACGTTGTGGGCTGTCATGACCATCGGGGTCTTTATCACATACCGCATACTCAACATCGCAGATTTGACAGTTGAGGGCAGCATCGCCATGGGGGCAGCCATCGCTGCGCGGGGGATTATCATGGGAATGAACCCCTATGTCACAACTCTGCTGGCCTTGATAGGAGGGATGGCAGCGGGCTTGGTTACGGGTTTGCTGCATACCCAGCTGAAAATCCCGGCCCTGCTTTCCGGCATCCTTACCATGATTGCACTTTGGTCCATTAACCTGCGTATTATGGGCAAGTCCAATATATCTCTTCTCCGAATGGATACGGTTTATACCATGTTGGAAAATATGGGTCTGAATAAAACGGATGCCGTCATGGTTTTGGGTCTGCTGTTTGTTCTGGCCATCATAATCCTCCTTTATTGGTTTTTTGGAACAGAGATCGGATGCGCGATTCGCGCTACCGGAAGCAATCCACGTATGGTACGAGCACAAGGTATCAATACCGATAGCACCATAATACTGGGTCTTATCCTCAGCAACGGGTTGGTAGCGGTCAGTGGCGCATTGATTGCACAAAGTCAGAGCTATTCGGATGTGCAGATGGGTACAGGTGCCATCGTCATCGGCCTGGCTTCGGTTATTATTGGTGAAGTGCTGTTTGGCACCAAAAAATTCTTTGGACGATTGCTTTCCCTGGCACTGGGTGCCATAACCTATCGTATTATTATTGCCCTGGTGTTGAAAATGGGTATGCCTGCCAATGACTTGAAGCTGTTTACAGCAATAACTGTTGCGGTGGCACTGTCTCTGCCTGTGCTTAGACAATACTTCATGCCGTTGCGAAAATCCTTCAAGGAGGTGGAGTAGATGCTGCGCGTTAACAATGTTTATAAAACCTTTCATACGGGTACAGTTAACGAAAAAATTGCTTTGTACAATGTCAATATGGAGTTAAGGGAAGGGGATTTTATTACCCTGATTGGGGGTAACGGTGCAGGTAAATCCACCTTGTTGAATTGTGTAGCGGGTGTATATGGTGTTGATCAAGGTACGATTGTCATAGATGCCAACGATGTAACCAAGCTTCCGGAACACAAGCGGGCCTCTGTCTTAGGCAGGGTGTTCCAGGATCCCATGATGGGTACTGCTGCAAACATGGGTATCGAGGAAAACCTTGCTCTGGCTTATCGCCGGGGGCAGAAAAGAAGCCTGAAGTGGGGAATTACCCGAAAGGAAAGAAATCTATTCCGGGAACAGCTTGAACGGCTGGAACTGGGGCTGGAAGACAGACTGCAGGACAAGGTAGGCTTGTTGTCAGGAGGACAGAGGCAGGCGTTAACCCTCCTGATGGCAACCTTAAAGAAACCAAAGGTGCTGCTTTTAGATGAACATACTGCAGCTCTGGATCCAAAAACAGCACCGAAGGTGTTGGAAATCACAGAACAATTGATTCAAGCGAGCAATCTTACTACCATGATGGTAACCCATAATATGAGAGATGCCATCAAGCACGGGAATCGCTTGATTATGATGCATGAAGGACGTATCATTTTAGATATCAACGGTGAAGAAAAAAAGAAGCTGACTGTAGAAGATTTGCTGGAACGGTTCGGGCAAGCAAGCGGTGAAGAATTTGCCAACGATCGGGCCTTGCTGTCATAAAATATTTTTACTGAAGGAGAAATACAATGGACAAAAGAATTCCTGCCTCGGAGCTGCGGGACAGAATGAATCGCTTTCGAAGCAGGATGGATCAGGATCACCCCGGCTGGGAATGGGTGATGGGGTTCAGTAAAATCAATCAATACTATTTCACAGGAACCATGCAGGATGGGATGCTGATTATTCCCAGGGACGAGGAAGCAGTGTTTTGGGTTCGGCGCAGCTATGAACGTGCTGTGGATGAGTCCCTGTTCCCTGATATCCGGCCTATGAAAAGTTATCGTGATGCAGCTGCTGCCATGGGCAAAACACCGGCATGTCTGTATACGGAAATGGAAATCATGCCTTTGGCCTTGTACCAAAGAATACAGAAATATTTCTCCTTCCGACAGGTTCGATCAGCAGATGGCTCAATCATGGCAGTTCGATCAAGGAAAAGCCGCTTTGAGCTTGAAATCATGTTGAAGGTGGGACAACTTCATCGGAAGGTCCTCGAAGAGCGTGTACCGGAATTGCTTGAAGTTGGTATGAGCGAGAATGATCTGGCTACCAAGTTGTTTGCCATACTAATGGAAGAAGGCCACCATGGGTTTACTCGGTTTGGTATGTTTGATACCCATCTTGGCATCGGCCAGCTGGGTTTTGGTGAAAGCTCGCTTTATCCAACCTCCTTCGACGGACCGGGAGGCAATTATGGCATGAGCCCTGCTATGCCTTTCTGGGGCAGCCGGGAACGGAAGCTTCAGAAAGGTGATTTGGTGTTTATAGATGTTCCATTTGGGATGGATGGTTACCATACTGATAAGACCATGAACTATATGTTCGGCAGATCCATACCGGATAAAGCCATTGAAATCCACAATCGGTGCGTGGAGATTCAGAGACAAATTGCAGCCCTTTTGGTTCCTGGGGCGGTACCTGCCGATATTTACAAAGAAGTAATGAGAAGCCTGGACTCCGAGTTTCTAAAGTACTTCATGGGTTCAGAAAAGCAAAAGGTAAGATTTTTGGGGCATGGCATTGGTTTGCAGATCGATGAGACCCCAGTTCTGGCAGCAGGTTTTACTGAACCTCTGGAGAAAGGTATGGTCATCGCATTGGAACCCAAGAGCGGGATACCGGGGGTGGGTTTGCTGGGCACCGAAAACACCTGGCTGGTTACACCTGAAGGAGGCCGTTGCTTGACCGGAGAACATCCCGGTTTGCTACTTGTATAAACCTTGATAAAGTGATACTATAATTAGAAATTACTTTATCACGCTAAACTATCTATTTCAGGAGAGATCAACATGAAGAGACAAAAAAGAGTTGCAGCAATACATGACATATCCTGCTTTGGAAGATGCTCCCTAACCGTAGCTCTGCCTATCATTTCATCAGCAGGCATAGAATGCGCAGTAGTTCCTACAGCGGTTTTATCCACTCATACAGGGGGGATTGACGGGTATACATTTCATGATTTGACAGATGAGATTATGCCGATCGCAAAGCACTGGAAATCATTGGATCTGGAGTTTGATGCGATTTATACCGGTTATCTTGGTTCCTTTCATCAATTGGACATCGTATCTTCCTTGTTTGATTTATTGGGCTCCAATGATACCCTTAAGGTAGTGGATCCGGTAATGGCTGATAATGGGGTGCTGTACAAGTCCTTCCCTGCTGATTTCCCGAAAGGGATGAGGAAGCTATGCGCCAAGGCTGACATCATCGTACCTAATATTACCGAAGCTGTTTTAATGTTGGACGAACCTTACCAGGAAGGTCCTTATACCGCTGATTATATTGAAACGCTGCTTCGAAAATTAGGTGAAATCGGGGCGAAGCAGGTGGTCCTTACAGGAGTCCATTTTGATGATAAGCAGCTGGGGGCAGCAGCTTACGATTGTGAAACCGGTGAGGTTGAGTACTCCTTTGCGGGCTGGATAGAAGGATATTATCACGGCACAGGCGATGTATTTGGCAGTGCGTTAGTCGCTGCATTGCTTAGAGGCTTTGATTTGCCGGAAGCAACGGAAGAAGCGGTCCGGTTTACAGTAGGCAGCATTGCCAGGACCAAAGCTGCCGGCACCGATATTCGATTTGGGGTGAACTTTGAAAGCGGTCTGGAGGAGCTGGCAACCAGACTCAACATCAAAACCCGGTAACCAATCAGATGATTAAAGTTAAGGAATGCGTAATGGGCTTAAGAAGGATCCATTCTCAGCAGGGTTTTAACTGACGCAAAAGGGAATGAAAGGGCTGACGGGGTGAAGGTAAGAGATGAACGAGGAACATCCTATTATTAAAATAGAAGCTTTGGGAAAGATATTTTCCGGGTCGGATGGTGATTTTGCCGCCCTGGAAGATATTAATCTGGAAATCAGAAGCGGAGAAATATTCGGAATCATCGGTATGAGCGGTGCTGGAAAAAGCACACTGGTGCGTTGCATTAATTTTCTGGAACGCCCCACTGTAGGTACCGTTTATTTTGATGGGCAGAATTTATCCGATCTTACCAAGAGAGAACTCTATCACATCAGGCAGTCTATTGGAATGATCTTTCAGCAATTCAATCTTCTCATGCAGAGAAATGTCCTTGGAAATGTTTGCTTCCCTCTGGAGATTGCGGGAGTCGACAAGAAAGAAGCAGTGGAGAAGGCAAAGAAACTGTTGTCCCTGGTAGGGTTGACAGATAAAACCTATTCCTATCCATCTCAGCTGTCAGGAGGTCAAAAGCAGAGAGTAGCCATTGCTCGTGCCCTGGCTACCAATCCCAAGGTATTGCTTTGTGATGAAGCCACCAGCGCATTGGATCCTGCAACCACCCGCGATGTACTGATGCTGCTAAAGGATATTAACAAGCGTTTGGGAATTACCATCGTCATCATCACCCATGAAATGCGTGTTATAGAGGAGATATGTAATCGGGTCGCAATCATTGACAGCAGCAGGATTGCTGAAGTAGGCAGGGTAGAGAATATATTTACCAGACCCAAAACATCGGCAGCCAGGCGTCTGGTTTTTCCGGAAGACCGTTCCATGGAAAACCTGCCGGGTAAACGATGCTGCCGCATTGTTTTTGACGGCAATTCTTCCTTTGAACCGGTTATAGCGGGAATGGTTCTGGATTTCAGACAGACTGTGAACATCCTGTTTGCCGATACCAAAAATATCGATGGAAAGGCTTTTGGGCAGATCGTTATTCAATTACCAGACAATGAATTGACAGCTGACAGAATGATGGAATATTTACGAGCAAAGAACTTAACAGTGGAGGAGGTAGATGGTTATGTTTGATCCGGATGTCTTGACGATGCTGGGCCGCGGTTTGATGGAGTCACTCTATATGACTTTGGTCTCTACAGCATTGGCCTATTTGTTCGGTCTTCCATTAGGCATAACCATGGTTGTAACAGACAAGGAAGGAATCTATCCCCGGGAGACTTTAAACTGGATTCTGGGTTTGGTCATCAATCTTCTCCGTTCTGTTCCCTTCTTAATACTATTGGTGATGGTCATACCCATAACGCGAGCCATAGTCGGGACAACAATCGGTACCAATGCGACCATTGTGCCCTTGGTTATTGCAGCCGCTCCCTTTATTGCACGGCTGGTAGAGTCTTCATTGAAGGAAGTTGATAAGGGGGTGATAGAGGCTGCCCAGTCCATGGGAGCCTCTTCTATGCAGGTCATCACCAAGGTTTTGCTGCCGGAAGCCCGACCCTCCTTAATAATGGGAGGAGCGATAGCGGTAACAACCATTCTCAGCTATTCTGCTATGGCCGGCTTTGTTGCCGGCGGCGGATTGGGAGACATTGCTATACGCTATGGATACCACCGCTATCAAACAGACATTATGCTGGTGACAGTTGCTTTGCTTGTTATTATCGTACAGGTACTGCAAGAGCTGGGTATGAAGCTGGCAAGAATTGGTGATAAGCGAAAATAGGTAAATGCGAATTGTGTTCTGAAACTGAAAATTGATAAATAGCATGAAACAGGAGGTTGAAAGGTATGAAAAAAATATTGACTTTTTTCTTAGTGATAGGATTATCTCTGTCTCTTCTGGCAGGATGCAGCCAATCAGGCAATGACAAGAAAATTGTGGTAGGAGCTACACCGACTCCTCACGGAGAAATCCTTGAGGTAGCGAAAGAAGTATTGGCTGAAAAAGGATATGAATTGGAAATAAAGGAGTTTGCCGAATATGTACAGCTCAATCCAACCTTGAACAACGGTGAACTGGATGCCAATTATTTTCAACACAAGCCTTATTTGGACAATTACAATCAGGAGAACAATGCCAAACTGGTCTCCATTGCTGCAATCCATTATGAACCGCTGGGTCTCTATCCAGGCAAAACAACATCAATTGAGGAACTGCAAGATGGTGCTCAGATTGCTGTTCCCAATGATACCACGAATGAAGCCAGAGCTTTGCTGCTTCTAGAAACATTGGGATTAATTAAGGTAGATCCGGATGCAGGCTTGGAAGCAACCATAAATGATATCGTCGAGAATCCAAAAAACCTGAAGATTGTAGAAATCGAGGCTGCTCAATTGGCCCGTTCCCTTCCTGATGTGGAAATGGCTGTAATCAACGGCAATTATGCAATTCAGGCTGGTTTAAATGCCGCCTCTGATGCGTTAGCCAAAGAAGAACAGGACTCTTTGGCGGCTGAGACCTATGCAAATATCGTTGCGGTCCGTGAAGAAGATAAAAACAGCGAAAAACTGCTGGCCCTAGTAGATGCGCTGAAAAGTGACAAAGTCAGAGAGTTTATCGCAGAGAAATACCAGGGTTCGGTTGTGGTAGTAGGTCAGCCCTAAACAATAGATGAATGTACTTAAGCCCGTACTACTGGAAACTAAAAACTGTTAACACAAAATAAAAGCTGTGATGTAATCACAGCTTTTTGCCTTATCAGCCATGCTGTTTGAATCCTTCAGCGCTAACTCAGCGGTTTTCTATGGGAATATAGTCCCGTAACGGCAATACATTCTTATAAGAAGGACGTATAATCTTTCCAGAGTTAATCAGTTCCTCCAGACGATGTGCACTCCAGCCTGAAATACGGGATATGGCAAAGATAGGCGTATATAGTTCCAAAGGCAGTCCCAGCATACTGTATAGCAGTCCACTATAGAAATCGATGTTGGCACTGACGCCTTTATAGATCTTTCTTTTCTTGGTAATCAGCTCAGCGGCCAAGCGTTCTACCCGGGTATACAATGCATATTCTTCTGTTAATCCTTTTTCCTCACTTAAGTCTTCCAAGAAGCTCTTCAGGATATCAGCTCTGGGATCGGAAAGGGAATATACCGCATGACCCATGCCGTAGATTAGACCGGAGCGGTCAAAAGCCTTTTTATCCAGTAATGCAGTCAGGTAATCTGCAATTGCTCCTTCGTCGTTCCAGTTGGGAACATTCTCTTTCATATCCTCAAACATCTGAACAACCTTGATGTTGGCACCGCCGTGCCTGGGGCCTTTTAATGAACCCAGTGAGGCTGCTACCGAGGAGTAGGTATCGGTAGCGGAAGAGGTTACCACATGGGTGGTAAAAGTGGAGTTGTTGCCGCCTCCATGCTCGGCATGCAACACCAGAGCTATGTCAAGTATGCGTGCTTCCAGCTCGGTATATTTGCTGTCCGGACGAAGCAGGTGCAGAATGTTTTCTGCTGTGGACAACTCTGGTCTGGGAGTATGGATGTACAAACTCTGACCGTCATGATAATGACGGTAAGCCTGATAACCATATACCGACAGCATGGGAAACAGGGCAATCAATTGCAGAGATTGCCTCAGTACATTGGGAATCGAAATATCATCAGCATTCTCATCATAGGAATACAAGGTCAGCACACTGCGAGCGAGGGTATTCATCATATCTCTGCTTGGAGCTTTCATAATGATATCACGTACAAAGCTGGTTGGCAGAGTTCGATAACAAGCCAGCAGCTCCTTGAATTTTTCAAGTTCTTCAGTTGTGGGCAGCTCGCTGAAAAGCAGCAGATAAACAACCTCTTCGTAGCAGGAATACCCCTTTTTAATTGCACCTTTCACCAGTTCCTCAATATCATAACCGCGGTAATACAGCTTGCCGCGGCAGGGAACGCTTTCTCCGGCTTCATTGACCGTGTTGGAATAAATCTCGCTGATTTCTGTCAGTCCGGTCAAAACTCCTTTCCCCTTTAAATCGCGGAGACCTCGTTTT
>DURK01000143.1 GCA_012837325.1 Clostridiales bacterium | reverse complement strand
TACCCTGCTGGTGTTTTTTGCCTATATCAACATGCTGATCTGGCCGATACGACAGATGGGCAGGATCCTGAGCGGCATGGGCAGAACCCTGGTTTCCGTAGGACGTATTCAGGAAGTCCTGGACGTGCCGGTTGAGTCCCAGCATCCGGATTGTGAAAAGGCTCCGCTTGCAGGGGATATTGTATTTCAGAATGTATATTTTGAATACGAGGAAGGCAAGCCCATTCTGCAGGACCTGTCCTTTACCATAAAGCAAGGGCAGACGGTCGCCATATTGGGTCCCACCGGATCGGGCAAGTCCTCTCTGGTACACTTGCTGCAAAGGCTTTATGACTATAAGGAGGGTTCCATTACCATCGGCGGTGTGGAATTAAACCGGATTGACAAAAGATGGCTGCGCAGAAATGTCGGTCTGGTCTTGCAGGAGCCCTTCCTGTTTTCCAAGACCATCAGGCAGAACATAGGAATCGCCAAACCGGAGGCAGCCGAGCAGGAGATTCTTGAAGCCAGCCGCATCGCCCATGTCCATTCCTTTATCGAGGAATTTGAACAGGGCTATGAGACCATGGTAGGAGAGAGAGGGGTAACCTTGTCCGGAGGACAAAAACAAAGGGTAGCCATTGCCCGGACCCTGATTCCCGATACCTCGATTTTAATTTTTGATGATTCCCTCAGTGCGGTGGATACCGAAACCGATGCAGCCATCCGCAGGGAGCTGAAGAAACGCAGCAGGGAAGCAACCACCTTTATTATCTCACACCGTATCACCACTTTATCGGAAGCGGATCTGATTCTGGTGCTGGATGAGGGCAGGCTGGTTCAGTCCGGCACCCACGACGAGTTGATCAGGGAACCCGGTTTGTATCAGCGAATCTGGTCCATTCAAAGCTCCTTGGAACAGGAACTGAAGGACGATAAGCAGCTGGTGATATAGGAGGGGGAGGAGAAGCATGAACTATCTGGAAGAGCAGGAGTATACCAAGCGATTTGACTTTGGGCTGTGGAAGCAGCTTTTGAAATATGCAAAGCCCTATACCTGGCAATTGATCTTACTGGCTTTTATCATGATTGGGGCAGCGGCTGTAGATGTTATCTTTCCGCTGCTGACCCGCTATGCCATCGACCACTTCATTATGCCCGGCAAAATGAACGGGCTGGTTCAATATGGCATTGTATATGGTTTGTTGATTGCCGTGCAAGGCATCATTACCTGGCTGTTTATCATCATTGCCGGAAAGGTAGAGGTCTGGCTGGTTTATGATATACGCAAGGCAGGCTTCAAACGGCTGCAAGAGCTGTCCTTCTCTTATTATGACAAGACACCTGTCGGCTGGATGATGGCAAGAATGACCTCGGATTCCGAACGCCTGGGGGAGGCCATATCCTGGAGTCTGGTGGATTTAGCCTGGGGCTTTGCCCTGATGATCGGCATTATGGCAGTCATGCTGTTCATGAACTGGAAGCTGGCCCTGATCACCCTGGCAGTGGTACCCCTTCTGGCAGTGATCAGCCTTTTCTTTCAAGTTAGAATTTTAGGCGGATACCGTGAGGTGCGAAAAATCAACTCCAAAATTACCGGGGCCTTCAACGAAGGCATCATGGGAGCCAAGACCACGAAAACCCTGGTTCTGGAAGAGAGCAACCTGGAGGAGTTTCAGGGCTTGACAAGGAGCATGCGCAGCTCCTCCATCAAGGTAGCGGTTTTTTCCTCCATCTTCTATCCCATCGTTGCAGCACTGGGCGGAGTTGGTACCGCACTGGCGATTTGGTTCGGGGGCAGTGGTGTGATGACGACGGCCATCAGCTATGGAACCCTGGTTGCCTTTGTAACCTATACCATCCAGTTTTTTGAACCCATCGGACAAATCGCCCGTACCTTTGCCGAGCTGCAGTCCGCTCAGGCATCTGCAGAACGGATGCTATCCATGATCGATACCCCGCTGGAAATCGAAGACGGTGAAAAAATTGAGTTGAAATACGGGGATGCCTTTCATCCCAGAAAGGAAAACTGGGAACCTATCAAGGGAGAGGTTACCTTCCAAAATGTCAGCTTTTCCTATAAGGATGGAGAAACGGTGTTGCAGGATTTCAACCTTCAAGTCCGGGCAGGAGAAACCATTGCCCTGGTAGGCGAGACCGGTTCAGGGAAAAGCACCATTGTAAATCTGATATGCCGGTTTTACGAACCCACAGAGGGGAAAATTCTGATTGACGGCTTGGATTACCGGGAACGTTCCCAGCTCTGGCTCCAGTCCAATCTGGGTTATGTGCTGCAGTCGCCTCACCTGTTCAGCGGAACCATCCGGGACAATATCCGGTATGGAAGGCTGGAGGCAACGGATGAGGAAATTGAAGCAGCCGCAAAGCTGGTGAATGCCCATCGCTTTATCACCAAACTGGAGAAAGGCTATGATACGGAGGTTGGCGAGGGCGGCAGCAGGCTGTCCACCGGGCAGAAGCAGCTGATTTCCTTTGCCAGGGCAGTTGTGGCGGATCCCAGGCTCTTTGTTCTGGATGAGGCAACCTCATCCATAGATACGGAAACCGAGCAGATGATCCAAAATGCCATTCAAAAGGTATTGGAGGGACGAACCAGCTTTATTATTGCCCACCGCCTGTCTACCATCCGCTCGGCTGACCGGATCTTGGTCATCGTGAACGGGAAGGTCATTGAGGAAGGAACCCATCATCAGCTTATCAAGCGGAAGGGATACTATTACAGGCTTTATACCAACCAGTTTATGGAGGAAGAGGAAAGCCGGATTATAAACCGGTAAAGAAGGCAGGATGACAAACAAAGACGGATATGAACCGATAAAAATACAAAGCAGCTGGACTACGTCCAACTGCTTTTTTTACCCTTGGAGAGAGTACCTGTGAGGCATCCCTGTCAGATTAACCTATAAATATGCCTGTTCCCGGGATACTTTGACAATAATCTTGCGGATGCTGTCTTCCGACAAGTGATAACGGGAGACCAAATCTCGTATTCGCATTCCTCTGGTGTACAAACGGTGAATCTCCATATTTCTCCTTCTGATTTGCTGCCTGGTTCCGTTGTTTTCACCCCAGCCGGCTCGAACATTGCCTTGCTTTGGAATATAAATCAATTCGCCCTGTATATACTTTTGCAGCTCCTGGAGCAATTCACACGGAAGTACATCCTTTCCATTTTTGTAACCCAATGATCGCAACCTCCTCATAACCTGGTGCTGATTTTTTATAATCTGTCTGAATACCAATCATTTGGGTTCACCTCCATTCTCTCTGAATTTGTCCATATGATAAAAAAGATAGAAAAAGCCCCATGGAACCATCCATGGGACTTTTGCAATAAAAAAACACGATAACCATTCTCGTGTTTCGAGTATTCAATCCGCATTGAATCAGATGATGGTTACAGGCATGTGACCAAAAAGACGTAACAAGGCCGGACTTTTTGGTCAATATTCAGTTATGGACGGGCACCTCTTTGAATTCGGATTCTGTTGATCATGTTCTGCACTCCTTTCATCTGAATTTACAGCTTTAACCTGTATTTCAATTATATAACACCGCTATCCGGCTGTCAACAAGCAAAAAGACAGGGGAGGGGCACCTCCCCCATCCCGGTCTGCTAAAGGGCAGACCACCTTTCCAACTGAATCAAATCGATCAACTCCTTTCCGTTGGTTGATTGACCGGTCGGTTTTATGATACATCAGGGGAAGGGGAAATACAAAGGGAAAAACAGCTTTACTCATTCTTTCCGCAAAAAGATTATCCTTTATCCGATCTGAAAAGATGATATAATGAAAACAGACATAAAGGGCTGCCATATCACGGTGATCAGCCAATCTTGAGGGGGAATTCAATGCAAACCATCAATCTGGATCAAATCAAGCTGCAAAAGAAATTGAAGAAGCTGCTGGCCTTTCTTCCCGTTCTGGTGATTCTGGCCATTTTGGCTGTCTCATCCGTCTACAAGGTCAATACCGGTGAGGCAGCGGTGATAACCAGGTTTGGCAGCGCTGTCAGGGTCGTAGAGGATGCAGGCATCCATATGAAGCTGCCGGTGATCGAGGCAGCCCGGAAGGTATCCCTGGCCAAGCGCCACCAGATCGAATATGGATACCGCACGTTGAAAACCTCCAGCAGCATGGAAGCATCCAATTATGTGGAGGTTCCGGAAGAGCAGATCGTGATCGTGGAAGCCATCGGCAACAACAGCTCTCTGGTATTGACAGAACTGATTGTGGAGTACCGGGTCAACAACCCCATTCAATATCTGTACAAGGTTAATGACTTGGAAAATACCATTCGTCTGGTACTGGAGGATGCGCTGCGCAACACGCTTCAGACCGTAAGCCTGGATCAGGCTTTAACTGACAAGCTGTCCATTGATGCGGAGATCAAGCCGGAGGTTCAGCGCAAGCTGAATTCCTATGAGGCCGGGGTGGAAATCATTGAAGTGAAAACCCAGAATACATCCCTTCTGGATTCAGTGGACACCGCCTATCGGGAGATTGAAAAGGCCAACCAGTATCGCAACGCCAAAATTGAGGAGGCACAGAAGTACACCAACACGGTGGTGCCCACGGCGGAAGCCGAGGCCATTCAGCTGATTGAGGATGCCAAGGCCCATCGGGCCAGGGTGCTGGCTGCAGCCAAAGCAGACACAGCTGAATTCCGGGCTCTCTATGCCGAGTATGTGAAAAATCCGGAGATCATCCGGGAGAAGATCTACACCGAAAGCATGCGGGACTTTATCGCCAACAACCAAATCATCATTGATACCACTTCTGACGGCAGCCTGTACAAGTTCTACAACATGAATGACAGGGGTGCATCCGGCAGTCAAGGTGCCGTTAACCCAAGCGCTCAATCGGCTGCATCCGGAGTTGTTCAGGATATCATACAGGAGGAACAAGCTTCTCCGGAGGAAGCACAGACCGCAGCAGAGGAGGTGGAGGACAATGAATAAACGGGTCAAACAAGTCTTTATGGCAGGTATGATCGCGCTCTTGCTCCTGATTCTTTTTGGCAATTCCGCTTACATCGTCAGAGAGGACGAAGTGGCAACGGTGAACCGAATGGGCCGGGTGGACCGGGTCGCAATCAGTCCGCTGGACAGGGAGTTGGTGGAAGCCGGTTTTTCTGCCAGGGATCTTACCGTAGCTGTTAAGACCTCCAAGGGATTGAGCTTCAAGATACCCTTTATTGAGACGGTGGATAAGTTCAGTTCAAAATATCACACCTATCGCTCCGAATCCGCCACCATCAACACCTTTGACAGCAGACGGATTGATCTGAGCATTTTTGCCCAGTACCGGGTGGTGAACCCGGCTTTGTTTCAAATGACCATTGGCAGGATGGAGGATTCCGGCTCCGTCATGGATGACCGGGTTTACCCGGCTGTCATCCAGACAGCCAACACCCTTGCCTTCAACGAGTTCTTTGATAAATCAAAGGTGACAGCCGCTTTGGAATCGAAACGGGAGCAGTTGAACAATGACCTGGTTGCCCAGTTTGGCTTGTATATCGTGGACATTGGCATCTATCGAAAAAACTTTCCACAAGCCAATATTGCCTCCATTGAAGAGAAAATGACACAGGAGATTCAAAAGGAATCAGAGAAGCTGATGGCGGAAGGCGATTCCCTTCTGAAGCAAAGCAAGGCTGAAACCGATCGAATCAAGGAGGAGACCATTGCTGAGGCAGTGGAGGAAGCTGCTGTGATTCGTGCAGAGGCCGATGCGGAAGCTGCCCGGATCTATGAGGAAGCCCTTCGGATGGATGTGGAATTTTACCGCTTCATTGAGCGCATGAAGACCTATCAAAACCTGAAGGATACGACGGTGTTCCTGGATCAATCCAATGACTTCATATCGTATATCAACAACCAGCAGTAGTCTCGTAATCTGCACTTGGTTTCGTATGTTTTTTTGAAGGGTATCATATGACTGAACAGGCGAAAAGGGTTTTTAAAACCAGGGATGAACATAAAGGATAAAGGGGGATTTATACATGGAGAGAACGGTCAGACAGCAGGTAAAAGGTTATCGGACACAGGATGGTGCCGGGGTTAACCTGGTCAGGGTGCTGGGAAATCGAACAACGAGGGAATATGACCCGATTCTGATGCTGGATTCCTTTGACAGCACCAACCCCGACGATTACACAGCGGGGTTTCCCCTGCACCCGCACAGGGGAATCGAAACCATCAGCTATATCTATCATGGGAAAATGGTACATCGAGACAGTCTGGGCAATGAGGATGCCATTTCCGACGGAGAAGTGCAATGGATGACTGCAGGCTCCGGTATCCTGCATGAGGAACAGCTGCCTGCATCAGAGAGAATGCTGGGGGTGCAATTATGGCTGAATCTGCCTGCCAGGGACAAAATGACAACCCCCGCCTATCAAAGCATCAAAAGAGCGGATATTGAAGAAATCATGCTTGAAAACGGAAAGGTGAGGCTGCTGGCAGGGGAATACGAAGGCAGGAAAGGGTTTTCAAGCAGCTATCTGCCGCTGGATTATTATGATATTCATCTGAATGCCAACTCCTCTGTTGTGATCAATACGGAAAGGGACCGTTCCATCATGGTTTTCACTTTATTAGGTGATGCCTATGTTGGAGGCACACTGGTGACGGAAAAGACAGCAGCCAAGCTGACAGAAGGCGGACATGTTGTGATAAAGGCTGCAGATCAAAATGTCCAGGTGCTGTTTGTCAGCTCCAGGTTTCTAGGCGAGCCCATAGCCTGGGGCGGGCCGATTGTGATGAACACAAGAGAAGAGCTGCAAAAGGCCTTTGATGATCTGGACAAGGGAACCTTCCTGCAGCAGAAAATCGCATACAAAAGGTAGCAGACAAATGACAGCCCTAAAGGCGGATGAAAGGAACCAGGATATGAGAAAGCAGTTAATGAACATGCTGGAATCCCGAAAGCATGAGATGATCCGGATTCGCCGTCACTTGCATGAAAACCCGGAGTTGTCCTTTCAGGAGGAAAAAACAGCTCAGTATATTGCAAACTTCTATAAGGGGAAGGATTGTACAATTCAAACCGGTGTAGGCGGTGGTTACGGAATCGTTGTAACCATCAAGGGAAGCAGGCCGGGAAAGACCATCGGCCTGCGTGCGGATTTCGATGCGCTTCCCATACAGGAGGAAACAGGTCTTCCCTTTCAATCCAAAAACCAGGGAGTTATGCATGCCTGCGGACATGATGGACACACAGCTTATTTAATGGTGCTGGCTGATTGTCTGATAGAATGGAGGGAACATCTTCCGGGTACCATTAAGATCATTCACCAGCCCGCTGAGGAAACGCCTCCGGGAGGTGCAAAGGGGATGCTGGAGTCGGGGCTTTTAAGCGATCTGGACGCCATTTTCGGCATTCATCTGTTTCCAAACATTCCGACAGGCGTTGCAGCCTGGCGCAGCGGCTATACCATGGCAGGAAGAACCTTCTTTCAGCTGCATATTCAAGGCAAAGGCGGGCATGGCTCTACCCCTCACTTAGCCAATGACGCCATTGTTGCCGGCTCCCATTTTGTTACAGCGGTGCAGACCATTGTCAGCCGGCGCTTGAATCCCTTCGACCTGGGGGTAGTCACCATCGGCTCCTTCGATGGCAAAGGATCCTTTAATGTGATCAAGGACAGCGTCCAGCTGGAAGGGGATGTACGGTATATGACACCGGAAGTGCAGGAGCTGATCGGAAGAGAAATGCATCGTATCGTAGACGGACTGGAGGTTCAATTCGGTGTAAAATGCCGCTTCAGCTACACCGCAGACTATCCGCCGGTATACAATGATCCCGGACTGAGTCTGCTGGTGAAGGAAAGCCTTGAATCCATGAATGATCCTGATATCAGGCAGGTAGTGGAGTCGCCCATGCTTTCCGGCTCGGAAGACTTCTCCTACTTTGCCCAGTCCATACCCGGTGCCTTTTTCTTCATAGGGTGCAGGCCGAAGGATGCAGAAGTCGTCTACTACAATCATCACCCGAAATTCGATATCGATGAAGATGCCTTGCTGGCTGCTGCAAAAGCGGCGGCACAGGTGGCCTGCCATTACTTTGAGAAGGCATAACAGGGCACGCGTTTATTCAAATAAAATACAGGAGGAAATAACAATGAAACTGAAATGGCTGGGACATTCCTGCTTTTTGATTACTTCCTCTGCAGGTGTCCGCATTTTAACCGATCCTTTTGATTCCACCGTAGGTTACAAGGTTCCTGAAGTCCAGGCTGATATTGTGACCACCAGCCATGACCACTTTGACCACAACTTTGTGGAAGCTGTGCAGGGGGACTATTACCATATCAAAACTTCAGGACAGCACCGCGTGTATGGCATTGAAATTACGGGGGTAGATACCCTGCATGATGATGCCGGCGGCAGCAAAAGAGGAAGCAATGTGGTCTTTACCTTTTTGGTGGACGGAATGAAAATATGCCACCTGGGAGATTTGGGGCATCTATTGACAGATGAACAGATCAAGCAGATAGGTGAAGTGGATATTTTGCTGATCCCTGTAGGCGGCACCTATACCATTGATTCCCTGGAGGCCGCGAAGCTGGTGGATTTGATGAATCCCAGGCTGGTGGTTCCCATGCACTATAAAACACCCGTCATGAACTTCCCTATTGATGGAGCAGAGAAATTCCTGGCCAGGGTGGACCATGTACATTCACCGGGCAGTCAGGAGCTGGAGCTGGATTCTGCTTCCTTTCACCCGCCTGCCAAAGTGGTGGTACTGGATTACGAATAAGCGGCAGATCAGCTGAAAGGGCTTCCCGCCAGGGTATCATGAACCATACAGGTCTATTTGCGCAAATGAAAAGAGGTTAACACAAGAATGGACAGACTGAGAAAGCAGATTGAATTCATCGTCGAAATTGACAAGCTGAAGCATGTATTGCGTCAATCAGCCCTCATCCATGACCGGAGAAGAGAAAATGATGCGGAGCATTCCTGGCATCTTGGCGTGATGGCTATGCTGCTGGCTGAGTACGTAAGGGAAGACAGCGTGGATATTCTGAAGGTGATGAAAATGGTTCTGATCCATGACCTGGTTGAAATCGATGCAGGAGACACCTTCGCCTATGATGAACTGGGTTATGAGGATAAGGAGGAGCGGGAGCTGCAGGCTGCAGAGCGGATATTCAGTCTGCTGCCCTCCGACCAGGCCGGGAAGATGTGGGAGCTTTGGCAGGAGTTTGAGGAAAAGCAGACTCCGGAGGCCCGGTTTGCAGCCAGTCTGGACAGACTTCAGCCCCTGCTTTTAAATTACCACACCAAGGGGCATACCTGGAAAATGCCCGGCGTTACCAGTGAAAAGGTATACGAACGGATGGCGGTCATCAGGGAGAGCACTCCTGAGCTCTGGGAATATGTTGTCCAAATCGTTGAAGATTCCATTGCCAAAGGATATTTAAATCGATAGCATTCCCTTTTGATCGCTGGAATGGGGAGGAAAGCCGGTAAAGCAGAATAGATATAATCAGCTTAAGGTGCTATAATAATACGTAATAAAAATGAATGGGAAAAGAACGAATGCTGCATACCTCCCATTATCATAAAAAGAACGTATCTGGAGGTGCAAGGTTTGAGTAAGATCAGAGTGGGCTTGTTATTCGGCGGTAAGTCTGCAGAGCATGAAGTGTCCCTGCAGTCAGCGAAAAATATTCTGGCAGCCTTGGACAAGAATCAATACGAGGTTGTCTTAATCGGCATTGATAAAGGCGGAAAATGGCGTTGGAGTCAGGAGCTCAATCTGCTGAATGAAAATGATCCGGGGTCCATCCAGCTGGATTCCGGAGGGCAGGAGCTGGCCATCGTGCCCGGTGCTGAGACGGGTCAGATGATCAGCATCGATGGAAAGAAGGATTTGGGCCCAATCGATGTCATCTTTCCCATCCTTCACGGACCCTTTGGTGAGGACGGGACGGTGCAGGGGCTCTTAAAACTGGCCAACATACCCTTTGTAGGTGCCGGTGTATTGGGTTCTGCAGTGGGTATGGACAAGGATGTGATGAAACGGCTTTTGAAAGCAGACAACATTCCAATCGCGGATTTTTTAACCTTTACCTATGCCGATAAAGGAAGTATTGATTATGGTCAGATAACCGACAGGCTGGGCTTACCGGTATTTGTTAAACCTGCCAACCTGGGCTCTTCTGTCGGCATCAGCAAGGCCTATGACAGGGCGGGGCTGGAGAAGGCCGTCCATTATGCCTTCCAGTATGACACCAAGATTGTCATCGAGGAAAACATTCAAGGCAGGGAATTGGAATGCTCCGTACTGGGCAATGAAAGCCCCATGGCATCCCTTCCCGGTGAAGTGCTTCCCCAAACCGATTTCTATTCCTATGAAGCAAAATACATCGATGAAAACGGGGCCTTGCTGGAGATTCCAGCCAAGCTGCCTGATGAGAAAACCAGAGAAGTTCAACAGCTGGCGATTCGTGCCTATCGCTCCTTGTGCTGTGAAGGACTGGCCAGGGTGGATCTCTTTCTCAGAGAAAACGGGGAAGTGCTGGTTAATGAAATCAACACCCTTCCCGGCTTTACCCGAATCAGCATGTACCCCAAGCTGTGGGAGGCAAGCGGGCTTCCCTGCAAAGAGCTGCTGGATCAGCTGATCCGTTTTGCTCTCGAGAGCTTTCAGCGCGAGCAGGAACTAAAGACAAATGTAGAAAAATAAAGGTGTGAATAACAAATGGCGGCAAGATTGAGAACCAAGAATGCCTGCTGGATCGGTGTGCCGGAGGAGGCCTGGAAGACCGCCGGTATCCCTGCAGGCCGGACTGACAACATTACCGCTTATTTCCGGTGTGGATTTTCCATACATCAGCCAGGAACGCTGGTTTTTAAAATCAGTGCCAACAGCAGATATCGTTTGTGGGTAAACGGACGGCCTGTTTTATCCGGTCCGTTAAAGGGTGATAAGTGGAGACAGTTTTATGAAACAGTGGATGCTTCAAAATACTTGAAGCCGGGCTTTAATTGTATTGCAGCAAAGGTGGTTGCCTACCCTGCTTATGAATCCAAAACCCATGCCGATCATGGCCCCCTTTCGGTCATGACCAACGGAGCAGGACCCCAACTGATGGTAGACGGCACCTGCAGAACGGATAAAGGCCGGGTGCTGGCGGATGTCACCACCGGATATGGGGATTGGCGGGTTACCCTGGATCAGGCTGTCGAATGGATCCCCTGTCCGGACACCTGCCGGACGGGTGCAATGGAGAAGGTGACGGGCAGCCGTCTCCCTCGCGGCTGGAAGGAGGAATCGGAGGCGGAAGGAAGATGGTTTCCTGCTGAAACCTTGTGGGTGGCAGCTGGTGACCCGTCTGATGC
>DURK01000018.1 GCA_012837325.1 Clostridiales bacterium | reverse complement strand
GCATGCTTGTCTTGAATACTTCATCGTCAAAATTTGGAACATAATTTCCGGAAGCGTCTTTTTTGGCCATGGTCCAGCCGGATACTTCAGCAGGTGCAAAGCATATATCGGACCAGGCGGAAGGGAATATGCAGCCCCATACATTGTTATCCGGGTCATTGAGCTGCTTTGCAATCTCTGTAAATTCCTGATAGGACCATTTTTCGGGTATGGTAATGCCTTTGGCATCTGTCATGGTTTTATTGTAAAATACCTTAAAGGTATTGTTGCCGTAAGGCACACCATAGATATTATCATCAATGGAAAGCATGTTTACAGCCAGGGATGTGTAATCTTTTTCAAAATCATCGCCATTGTTTGCAATGGCATCATTAATTGGAAGAGCCGCACCATTGATGGCTCTTACAAGCAAATCGGTTATGGTCAGATAGGTCAGATCAATCTGCTCATCGGATGCAATCATAATATCCAGATTCTTAAGATATTCCTCGTCTGCCGCATTGGACAGCTCCATATACTCGACTTTTACATCCGGATTGTCGTTTTCCCAGCGTTCAATCAGCGTATCTGCCTTTTCGTTTGCCAGCCAGCCTGCACCAACCCATTTGAGAGTCACTTCCTCCGTCTCATCGGCCGGTACATCGTTGTTTGTCTGTCCTGGCTGTTCTGTCGGTGTTGTGTCGCCACCTTCTGCCTGTTGACCTGTGCCGCACCCTGCTAAAGCAAATAACAAGGCAAAAGCGATCAGTAGTGAGATTAGTTTTTTCATATTGACCTCCGTTGCATTTATTTTTTTGAAGAAGGAGACTCCTTCAATATTCATTTCCTGCTGATTTTTTTGCGGTAACGTTGACACACCTTATTATATTAACAGGATTTTGCAATGTCAACTGTTTTTCAGTTTTTTTTCAATGAGCATAGACAATGCCCTTGAAATAGGGACATGTCAGGCTTATTCCGGTAGCAGTTTATTCTATTGACAACCACAAAACAGGGATGATATAGTATGGAAAAGTAAACGCTATCGCAGAAAGGTGCAATGGTGCCGTGAAGAAGATAACAATAAAGGATATCGCCCAGGATCTGAATGTTTCGGTCGCCACTGTATATAGAGCGTTACATAACAAAGGGCGAATAAAAGAAGAGACAAGACAAAGGGTAATTGAAAAAGCAAAAGAGCTGAATTATACCGCTAATTCCACAGCTCGCAAATTGGCCCTGCGCAGGAAATTTAAAATTCTTGTGGTCATGCCTGATCAGCCTGAATTTTTCTGGGACGATATTCGCAAAGGCCTGACTGTCATCGCGCAGGAATTAGCAGACTTTAATACAGAGATTCATACCTATTATGTGAAGTCTACACGTGATCCAGACATCCATCTTGAGATCATGAAGGAAATCGAGGAAAAAGAGATCGACAGCCTTCTGATTGTACCCCTTTATATCTATAAATTTGATCAGCTGATGGAGTACACGAAAAACCGTTCCATTCCAACCGCTGTTTTCAGTACCAAAGTAGATCATGAGGATACCCTCTTTTATTACGGACCGGATGATACACTTTCCGGCTTCATGGCAGGGGAACTGCTTTCCAAGTTTATTAATCAAAATGGCAGCATATGCGTAATGGTTCGAAAGGAAGACTTTACCAACTATTCGCAGCGGTTCCAGGGCTTCTGTAAATATCTGCAGACAAGCTCTCCCTTGATCAATGTATTGGATGTCTACACCTATGACGCCGATCATGAAGAAGAAATATTGGAAAAGGCTTTGGCAAACTCCTCCTTAAAAGCCATATATGTTATGGATGGCGGATGTGCAGGTATATTTGGAAAGCTGCTGAAGGATAAGAGCATTACTGGTATCACCCTGATCGGTCATGAGATCAGTCCCCTTTCCAAGGCAATGCTTCTCGAAGACCATATTACAGCACTTCTTTACGAGGAAAGATTCTACCAGGGCTATTACCCCGTCAAGCTGCTTTATGAATATCTTGTACAGGGTACACTTCCCACTGAAAAATACATTTATACAAATATTAATGTGGTTTTGAAAGGCAATGTGCATTATCTCGACTATAACGATAATGGAAGAGGCTATAGGTAAGGATCAATCATTCCTGCTTGAATGAACAGTACCGGTTACCATTATAGAACGATCTGGTTTTGTTATATTTGTTAACGTTGACACGATCGATTAACAAATAAGAAAATGGAGTAGATTTTTATGAAACTAAGTGGTCGTGAACGGCTCTTGCATGCACTGCACCATATGGAAGGTGATTGTGTGCCAATTTTTGAATTCCTGTACAGCAGACCTTTCTATAAAGAGGTGCTGGGCTATGAGCCGACCGTATACGACGCAGAAAGCATCGTGAAATGCTCGGTTAAAGTAGGGTACGACTTCGTTATCATTCCAATGGGAGGGGTCTCCGGCTTCAGTGCAAAGGAAGATAGCGGCAACGTTTACACAGATGAATGGGGAATCACATACAAGAAGGATCCCAGTACATGGCCCATCGACGCGATTATTGACTACCCGGTTCAGGATGGAAGCGACTGGAGACGATTTAAGATGCCGGATCCCAGCCTGCCGGAACGATATCATGGTGTACGTACCGCCCTTTCTCTCCGCAAGGAGCATAAAATGGGCGTAATCGGAAATGTTCGCGGACCATTCTCCGCATCCTGGATGCTTTTTGGAATGGATACCTTTATGTATCTTATGTTTGATGAACCCGAAACAGTAGATGAAGTATTGACTTCACTTACCGACTTTGCCATTGCAGGCGGTCTGAAAATGAAAGATGAAGGGGTTGATGCCATCCTTTTTTCCGATGACTATGGCTCCATTACACAGCCTCTTATGTCCCCTGCCCAGTTTAAGCGATTCATCGTTCCACAAATCAGTCGTCTGTGTACAGCATTCAGAAAGGCGAATATTCCCATTATCATGCACAGCGACGGGAACATCCAGCCGCTGCTGGAAGACTGCGTCAACTCCGGTATCCAGGGCCTTCATCCGATGGAAAGAGGAACGGATATGGACATTGCAAAGATCAAGAAGCTTTATGGTGACAGATTATGCTTGTTTGGAAATGTTGACAACAAGAATCTTCTTACCCGCGGGACCCCTGCAGAAGTTGAGGAGCAGGTAAAAGAAATTCTGAGGGTTGCAGCTCCAGGCGGCGGGCACTGCCTTGGAAGTGACCATAGCATACATGACGATATCCCGAATGAAAATGTTTTCGCAATTTACGACGCAGGCCGCAAATATGGCTGTTACCCAATCAAGCCTGTTTAACTT
Organism: Clostridiales bacterium; assembly: GCA_012837325.1. Lineage (GTDB taxonomy): Bacteria > Bacillota > Clostridia > Caldicoprobacterales > DTU083 > DURK01. The sequence continues at coordinate 3,286 of DURK01000018.1, read as the reverse complement.
ATCCTGAAGCTTCATGCAGACAAAAAAATCGGAGGAGTATCTGATCTTAGGAGGGTAATAACAATGGTAAAAATCGAACTGGAAAGTCTGAAGCGTTTTTGTAAAGATGCTCTTGTCCAAGAGGGCATGCAGGTAGAATATGCACAAATCGTGGCGGAGGTTCTTTCTGAAACGGATGCATACGGCACATATTCCCATGGTACGAAAAACTTGTATAACTACATTAAAAAAGCTCGTGCCGGCGGACTGGATCTTCACGGAAAACCGGAGATCATAGCAGAAGGCCCGGCCTTTGCCGTTTATGATGCAAACAAGACCATGGGCATGATCTCTTCTTATATCGCCATGCAAAAGGCTGTTGAAAAGGCAAAAGTCAGCGGTATTGCGCTGGTTGGCGTGAAAAACAGCTGTCACTTCGGTGCTGCAGGGTATTATGCCAATATGGCTGCCAAGGAAGGCATGATCGGTCTTTGTATGAGCAATGTGGATCCCAACATGACAGCACCGGGTGCAAGGGGCATGCTTCTTGGCAACAATCCCATTGCCTATGCTGCGCCTTCCAGCACTGTACCGTCTGTTTTTCTGGATATTGCACTGAGCAATGCAGCTTCTCTAAAGGTCGTACAGGCCCGTAAGGATGGCAGACAGATTCCAGATAACTGGATCGTCGACAAGGATGGTCTTCCCACCACAGATCCAAGCCGCTATCCTGAAGAAGGTGCCATGCAGCCTATGGCAGCTCACAAGGGTTATAGCCTTTCCATCATGGTAGATCTGCTCACCGGCATCTTAACCGGCGGGGCTACTTCCATGAGTGGAGATATTGTCTCCTGGTGTTTTGAAATGGAAAAGCCCAATAATGTATGCCACACCTTCATAGCTGTCAACCCTGTGCTCTTCAATGGAAAAGACAGCATTTCTGATGACGTTGAAAACATGGCTGGTATTTTACGTAATGCACCACGGGCCAAAGGAGCAGACCGCATCTTTACACCTGGTGAAATCGAATGGAATCATTATCAAACTGCCGTGGAAGAAGGTCTTACCATCCCGGAGGATGTTGCAGCACCTCTCAAAGACCTGGCACAGGATCTGGGGATCGTATTCCCGATTATGGAGCAGGGAGGGAATTAAATGGATATATTGAAGCGGATTGAAAAGGCAGGCATTGTGCCCGTCGTTGTTCTCGATGAAGCAAAAGATGCTGTCCCCGTCGCAAAAGCCATGCTGGCAGGCGGCATCGATGTGATGGAAATAACCTTTCGTACTGCAGCAGCTCCGGATGCGATCCGTGCAGCAGCAGAGAACTGTCCCGATATGCTGGTAGGTGCCGGCACGGTTATCACCCTGGACCAATGCAAAAAAGCCGCAGCATGCGGAGCAAAGTTCATTGTTGCCCCGGGCTTTGATAAAGAGGTTGTGACCTGGTGCATTAAGAACGATATTGCTGTAGTACCCGGCTGTGTGACTCCTACGGAAATTATGGAAGCCATGAAGCTGGGACTTAGGGTGTTAAAGTTTTTTCCGGCAAATGTCTACGGCGGCTTGACTGCTATGAAGAGCCTGTCCGGTCCCTTTGGATCGATCAGGTTTATCCCCACCGGCGGCATCAACTGCCAAAACGTCGGGGAGTATATTGCTGCGCCCTATGTCCACGCCGTAGGCGGCAGCTGGGTCTGTCCCAGAGCAGATATCATTGCCGGCAATTTCGGAAAAATAACAGCCCTCTGCATGGAGTCAAAAAAGGCGATTCTCGATTTTGAAGGCAGAGCTGGAGAAAAAGGGCTTTTGCAGAAATAAGAGGAGGAGATTGGAATGAAAGTCTTGACTTTTGGCGAAATTATGCTGCGCCTGAAGGCACCCGGCCATGAACGGTTTTTCCAGAGCCCGATGCTGGAGGCCACCTTTGGCGGCGGCGAAGCAAACGTTGCAGTAAGCCTTTCCAATTACGGAATGGATGCTGAATTTATAACGGTACTGCCAAAAAACGAAATCGCTGAAAGCTGCATTCGGCAGCTGCGTTACTTTGGCGTAGGTACGCAAAGAATCGTCCGCGGCAATGGCCGCATGGGCATCTACTTTCTGGAAGGCGGTGCTAACCAGCTGCCCAGCAAGGTGATTTATGATCGTGCCTATTCTGCCATGGCCTTGGCGAAACCAGGGGACATTGACTGGCACAAGGCCTTCACCGATGTTGATTGGTTCCACATCACCGGCATCACCCCCGCTATTTCCGAAAGTGCAATGCAGCTGACCATCGAATCGGTCAAGGAAGCGAAGAAACGTGACATTACCGTGTCATGCGACCTGAATTACCGAAAGAATCTTTGGAAGTACGGTAAAACAGCCGCAGAGGTCATGTGTGAAATAGCAAAGTATGTGGATGTAGCCATTGCCAATGAAGAAGACGTCCAAAAATCTCTGGGGATTCACCTGGATGTAGATGTGGAATCCGGTGAATTGGATCGGGGCAAATACAAAGCGCTCAGCGATAAGGTTCTGTCCACTTACCCCAATATGAAAATGATCGCCATTACCCTGCGGGAGAGCCACAGCGCTGATTGGAACGGATGGGCCGCCTGCCTGAACGATCGCGACCGGTTTTACGTTTCCAAGAGGTATGAGATTCGGGATATCATCGATCGGGTCGGCGGCGGGGACAGTTTTTCAGGCGGACTGATCTACAGTCTGAACAACAATATGGACAGACAGCAGGCCCTGGAGTTTGCTGTAGCAGCCTCTTGTCTCAAGCACAGCGTAATCGGTGACTTCAACCGGGTTGGTGTTTCCGACGTGGAAAAGCTGGTCAAGGGCGATGGAACCGGCAGAGTACAGAGATAACCAGCCGACAACAAATGAAAAAGCATAATTAAAGTGTAAAGCCTGTCAGGCGAATATAAAACAATAAGTGAGGTCGATTTCATGTTCGAAGAATTTTCTTTCAAACCTGCATCCTGGCTGCCTTCCAGAGATGTAGAAATGCTCAAGCGGGTACGCAATATCAAGCGGGAGGATATGGAGTACACCAACGAAAATGGTTTCAGCGTAAAAGTCGTGCTAGATCCGATACTGATAATGGTGCAGGATATTTTCCACAGGTTCTACCTGAGCGACGTTATGGACAAGCCTTTTACTGCGATTTTTCCGAATCAATGGCCTGCCGCCTACGGAGCCGTAGCGGAAATGATCAACAAGTTCAATGTGAACTGCCGAAATGTCCATGCCTTTGCAATGGATGAATGGGCGGATGAGGACGGAAATGTTGCACCATTGACCTTTGGTGCAG
>DURK01000142.1 GCA_012837325.1 Clostridiales bacterium | reverse complement strand
GCCAGGGAGAACAAGGTATCTCCTGCGCGGATGATATAAGGCTGCGTGCCGCTGGGGCATTCTCCGGGCGACGGTGCGCCAGGAATACAGATTCGCTGGCCAATCTGCAGGCGATTGGGGTCAACACCGGGGTTGGCTGCCATTATAGCTGCTACCGTTGTATTAAATCGAATCGCCAAGGAGTAATATGTGTCACCCGCGCGAATGGTATAAGGCTGGGTGCCGCTGGGGCAGGTCTGATAAACATCATATCCGCCATACATATACAAATCTCACCTCCAAATGGATATGTTACATTATATGCATCACCATTGGAGATGTTCGTTGCTTCAAGGATATTCTATTGCCCGTTCAAAGCATGGGCACAACCTCACTGTTGTAATATTCCAGATAGGAGTAGTAAATATCCTCCTTAAAATGAAACGGCCCCTCTTGCTTCACGATCCGCCAGTTCTGTTCGGCATCCAGATTTATTATGCTGGTATCAGCAGGATAGCTTTTGTGAATTTTTGTTATAAGCCCTGTTTTGCAGTAGGGAATGAGTTTATTATAAATCTCTCCACCGCCAACAACGAAGATATCTTCATCTCTGTACGAGGAAAGAAGGGAAAACAGCTCTGTTATAGAATGGCAGACAATCCCTCCCTCAACTGAAAAATCCTGCTGCCGGCTTAATATGATATTGGTCCTTCCCTCAAGAGGCTTCCCTCCCGGAAAGGTTTTCAGGGTTTTTCGACCCAGCACCACTACCCGCTTCCATGTTTTCTCCTTGAACTGCTTCAAGTCAGCTGATATAGGCTGAAGTAAGGCACCGTCTCTTCCAATATTCCAGTTCTGATCTACCGCTGCAATAAAATTCATCTCTCCACTCTGCTTTCCCCTATTCCGCAATAGGAATGTTTTTGATTTGCGGTCCCCTCTTGTATCCCTCCAACTGAAAATCATCTACGGTAAATGCATAAAAGTTTGTAATCTCCGGATTGATTTTCAGTTTGGGTGCTGGATATTGAGGACGCGTTATCAACTCCTGGATGATAGGAATATGCCTGTCATAGATGTGTGCATCCGCAATAACGTGAACCAATTCACCTGCCTTCAATCCGCTGGCAGCAGCAAACATATGGACCAGTATTGCATATTGGCATACATTCCAATTGTTTGCAGGCAAAACATCCTGCGATCTTTGATTTAGAATCGCATTCAGCCTGTCTCCTGTTACGTTAAAGGTCATGCTGTATGCACATGGGTAAAGATTCATTTCGTGCAGGTCATTATGGTTGTAGATATTGGTCATAATTCTGCGGCTGTAGGGGTTATGCTTTAAATCATATAAAACCCGATCAACCTGATCGAACATTCCTTCTTTGTATTTGTGTTGAACGGAAAGCTGGTAGCCGTAGGCTTTTCCGATGGAACCATTTTCATCAGCCCATGCATCCCAGATGTGACTGTTTAAATCCTTAATATTGTTGGACTTTTTCTGCCAGATCCAGAGAATTTCATCAATTGCTTTTTTCAGTGGTGTAGGT
>DURK01000141.1 GCA_012837325.1 Clostridiales bacterium | reverse complement strand
CGGCATACTGACAGCGGTAATACGTAATTTTGGCGGCTACCCGGAAGGGGTCAGTTACTCTATATTGTTGATGAATGTCGCAACACCTTTAATAGAAAAATATACCATGCCGAGAATATTCGGGGAGGTGCGAAACCATGCCTGACACCTTAAAAATGGGGTTGAAACTCCTGCTGATTACCGCAATTGCTACTTTTGCTCTGGCTTTAACACAAATGATTACAGAAGAGCCAATACGGGTTCAAGCTGAAAAGGCCAATGATGAAGCAAGGGCAGCAGTTTTAGAGGGAGCAGAAGAATTTAGATCATTGGAGATTTCCGAGAGAACCTATCCCAATATTTTGGAGGCACATGAAGGGCTGGTTAACGGAAATACAATAGGCTATACCTTTAAAACAACAAACAGCGGATATGGAGGACAAATTGTTGTGATTGTGGGCATTGATTCGGAGGGAGTCATTTCCGGAGTACGAATTGCTCAGCATGCTGAAACACCAGGCCTGGGAGCAAAGGCACAGGAGTCTTCCTTTTATCAGCAATACTCTGGTAAATCAGGAAGCAGTAATCTGAGCAATGACGATATTCAGGCCATAACCGGAGCCACCGTTTCTTCCAATGCAGTGACCGGGGCAGTAAACCATGCAATTGACTATTATCTGGCAGAACTGGTTACGGGAGGTGATAACCAATGAAGGTAAAAGACGTCCTTATAAACGGAATCATAAAAGAGAATCCTACCTTCAGACTGGTATTGGGTATGTGTCCGACTCTGGCTGTTACGACGGCAGCAATTAATGGTGTTGCCATGGGTCTGGCTGTTACTTTTGTGCTTGCAGCATCCAATCTGGTGATTTCCTTGCTGAGAAACTTTATTCCCGATAAGGTGCGAATCCCTGCTTTTGTCGTAGTTATTGCAGCATTTGTAACCATTGTAGGAATGTTAATGGAAGCATTTGTACCAAATCTATACGATGCCCTGGGACTGTTCATTCCTTTGATTGTTGTTAACTGCATTATATTGGCCAGAGCCGAGTCCTTTGCATCCAAATACAATCCATTTTATTCCTTTTTTGATGGGATTGGAATGGGGCTTGGATTTACTGCAGCATTAACGATACTGGGCATTATCCGGGAAATTCTCGGTGCCGGCACCATCTTTGGTGCATCCTTGTTTGCTCAAAGCTTCGAGCCTGCCATTATCATGATACTCCCTCCCGGTGCATTTATTACTCTGGGATTGCTGCTGGCCCTTTTGAACAAATTGGATCAGAAGTGGCAGCAGAAGCAGGCAAAACAGGTATAATAAGGGGGAATTAAGATGGAGTATTTTAGTAAAATATTTTTGATTCTATTGAGTTCCATTTTGGTAAATAATTTTATCATGTCCCGCTTTCTTGGAATTTGTCCCTTTCTTGGTGTTTCCAAAAGAGTATCTACAGCTTTGGGCATGGGAGCAGCTGTAACCTTTGTTATGGCAATGGCATCGGTAATTACCTATTTGGCACATTATTTTATTCTAGTACCAATGGAAATGGAATATATGCAGACATTAGCCTTTATTCTTATCATAGCAGCATTGGTACAATTTGTAGAAATGGTTATACAAAAGATGAGTCCTTCCCTTTATCAGGCATTGGGTGTTTATCTGCCTTTAATTACAACCAACTGTGCTGTTTTGGGTGTGGCTATCCTTAATATTGAAGAAAAGTTTGATTTGTTTCAGACATTGGTAAATGGAATCGGAGGAGCACTGGGCTTTACCTTGGCAATCGTTTTATTTGCTGGAATTCGGGAAAGGCTGGAAACTTCCGACATACCGGAACCATTCAAAGGTTTCCCAATTGCGATGATTACCGCAGGGTTAATGTCGGTTGCTTTTCTTGGATTTCAAGGATTAATCAAGTAGCAAAATAAGGGGAGATATGAATGTTGCAACAATTGTTACTCCCGGTGCTGAGTCTCGGGGGATTGAGTTTTCTGTTTGGTGCAGGTCTGTCATTGGCTTCTAAAAAATTTGAGGTTGCAAAGGATTCACGTATTGATGCAGTAAGAGAAGCACTTCCTGGTGCCAATTGCGGTGCATGCGGTTATCCGGGCTGCGACGGCCTTGCTGCAGCGATCGTGGAAGGAAGAGCACCTATTAGTGCCTGCACGGTAGGAGGAAGCCCGGTAGCAGCCAAAGTAGGCTCTATTATGGGAGTGGAGGCAGAGGTTATGCAGAAAATGGTAGCCCGGGTTCTTTGCCAGGGTGACTGTGATCAGGCAATTGATAAATACAGGTATCGTGGTATAGCCAATTGTGTTGCTGCCTCCATGCTTGCAGACGGACAAAAAGGATGCAGCTATGGTTGTCTGGGTTTGGGTACCTGTGAACGAGTGTGTCCCTTTGATGCCATTCATGTAAATCAAAAGGGTATCGCAGTAGTTGACAAAGAAAAATGTACAGCCTGCAACAAATGTGTAGTCGCTTGTCCTAAGAATGTAATTGAGCTTATTCCCACTTCCAGCGAGGTGCAGGTAACCTGTAATTCTCGGGATAAGGGCAAAGATGTCAAGGCATACTGCAAGGTAGGGTGCATCGGCTGTCGGATTTGTGTAAAAGCTTGTCCATTCGATGCAATGAGTTTTAATCATAATCTGGCGAAGATTGATTATGAAAAGTGCACCAATTGCAGGGTGTGTGCAGAAAAGTGCCCTACTCATGCAATCTACGCTGATTTTTCCGAAAAGATAGAACAGCCCGTATAACGGGCTGTTTTTTCTAGCAGGTGATGATTTGAGATTAAACTATACAGAAAAACACGATCTAGGAAAACCAATAGAGGACGAAGTGGGATATTTCAGGAAGGGTGATTCTGAGTCTGAGCTTTTGTTTCTTCTGGAAGAATGGAATGGGAAGCTGCAAATGATTTATCTGGATCCTCCTTTCTTCACAGGAAAAACCTTTTCCTATAAGCAGAAAATCGGGGTACATGGATGGAATGGGAATACAAGGTATACCTTGACTCATCGTGCTTATTCTGATCAATGGGAAAGCCGTGAAGCTTTTTTGAACATGCTGCACAATGTTCTGTTGCTCTCTTACCAATTGCTCAAACCGGAAGGTTCGCTGTTTCTCCACTTGGATTATCGATTTGGTCACTATGCCAGACTATTAATGGATGAGATTTTTGGAGAAGAGAATTTTTTAAATGAAATCATATGGGCTTATCAGTCGGGTGGTCGAGCCAAGCGCTTCTTCAGCCGTAAACATGATACCATATTGCTTTATAAAAAATCCAATCATCACTACTTTAACCCTGATGCTGTGGGAAAGCCTAGAGGACAGTCAAAGAGAAATAACTTGAAGCGTCAAATCGATTCGGATGGGCGCATATTTTGGTCAATCCGTTCCAACAGTAAGGAATACCGATATTATGAAGATTCAAAAATCTTGCCCACTGATGTCTGGGATGATATCCCCCACTTACAGCAAAAGCACCCAGAGCGAACCGGATATGATACACAGAAACCAGAAGCCTTGTTGGAACGTATGATCTTATCCACAACCCAGCCAGGTGACTGGGTAGGTGATTTTTTTGCGGGATCGGGTACGACTTTGGCAGTCGCTCAAAAAAATGGAAGAAAATGGCTGGGTCTAGATAATGGTGACTTTTCCATACAAGTATGCAGAAAACGATTGCTGCAAGCATCTGGCCACGGTTGTCTGATTTTTTATGATCCTACATTAAAATTATATGATTCTGATGATAATAATGATGAGCGGGTTGGTGCGGAGAAGATTAGGATTTGTTTTAATAAAACCTCCGATCAAAGAACCGAAATACATTTATTGGATTATCAATGCAGACAAATCACAAATTTGTCCAATTGTTTTTCGGATTACATTGACTACTGGTCGGTAGGATACTTGAAAAACAATGAATTTACAGCTGTAAGACATTCTTTTCGCACACGAAGAAATCCAACATTGAAAACGTTTCTAACAATACCAACTAAGTATGTGACAGAAAGTCAGGCGGCTTTACACATTATTGATATTTATGGGAAACAATTCTTGTTCAAGATAAAATACGACAAGCCATAAACAACCAGAGGAGTATTGAATTACATTTCATAAAATAAAAGGTGCCGAGCCAAAATAGAGTCAAAGGAGGCGAAAGCTATGAAAAAAAGGCACTATTTGCTCTCTATTTTGGCTGTCATTCTAATCGGTTTATTGGTTGTATCCTGTACGGTAGAGAGAAGACCAGGGGAAACCGCTCCTCAAACATCACCAGATAACAGGCAGACCAGGTTTGTACCCAGAATTTCTCCAGACCCAAACAGTCCTCAAAATGATCCCGGCATGCTAAACAATCCTTCTCCTGGTACAGGGCCGTATACCAGAGACAATAGAAGAAATATAACGAGTCCTTTAAGAGATAACAGAAATCGAGTTGGAGGCGGCACAAACACAACTCCTATGGGATCGAACATGCAGAATCGGGCTGAGAGAATTGCTGATGCTGCAGCCAAGCAAAAGGAAGTGCAGTCTGCCGCTTGTATTATTACCGGTAATACTGCTATGGTAGGCTTGCAATTTAATGATCAATATAAAGGGAGACTGACCGATTCAATCAAGAAGCAGGTAGAGAAAAAAGTCAAAGATGCCGACAACAGAATTAGCAGGGTAGTGGTAACAGCAGATCCGGATTTGGTCAGCCGAATCGAAGAAATATTCAAGGAAATTGGAAACGGCAGACCTATTTCAGGCTTTACAAAAGAGTTGAATGAAATGATCAATCGAATCAACCCCAAATAAATAGAGGATAAGCAAAACGAAGCAGGGAGAAATCGTGCTCTCTGCTTCGCTTTTTTTACTATGACGGGTTTATCTTGACTATGGGACAGGCGAACTTTATAATTGGAGCATAAAGGAGTGATAAAATGAATCCGAATCCAATCGCCTTCCAACTGTTTGGGCAACCTATTTACTGGTATGGTATATTAATTTCTATTGGGGTTTTGCTGGGTATCCTTCTGGCAATGCGCAATGCCAGAGTATTTGGTATCGAACAGGATTCTCTTATTGATTTCGCCCTGCTCGCTATTCCTCTGGCTATTATCGGAGCCAGACTGTATTATGTGGTTTTTAAGTGGGATCTCTACCGGGAAAACTTATTGGACATCATCAACATTCGAAAAGGCGGTCTTGCAATTTACGGTGGTGTCATAGGCGGTATTCTTGCCGGAGTGATATTTACCAAATGGAAGAAACTAGATTTCTGGAATCTGGCCGATATTTGTGCTCCCAGTCTGATTTTAGGGCAGGCAATTGGAAGATGGGGTAATTACATAAATCAGGAAGCATTTGGTCCTCTTGTAAAAAATCCGGAATGGCAGTGGTTTCCGGCAGCTGTTTTCATCGATGCCGAGCAGCAATGGCACTTGGCTACCTTTTTCTATGAATCAGCTTGGAATTTTATCGTATTTTTTATATTGATGATCTATCGTAAAAGGAGAAAAAAAGCGGGAGAAGTCTTTTTGCTCTATCTGATATTATACGCATTGGGTCGTTTCTTTATTGAAGGTCTTCGAACCGACAGTTTGTTTTTAGGTGCTGGTAACATCAGGGTATCCCAGTGGTTAAGTGCTATCCTGTTTGCAGCAGGTGTTGGATTGTTTGTTTACCGCAGAATGCAATCTAAGAGGTCACCTTCTAATTTGGAAGAAGCAGTGCTTAATGAAGACGGAATCGTCACATCAGACGAATCTACATTATCTTTCGCTGCTGAACAAGGAGATCCATCGGAACCGGGTAAAGATATTCATTTGGAAGAGCAGGAAGCGACAGTACAGCAACCATCCGAAAACCAGACTACAGTAAGTCAGTATGATACAGATTTATCCTCAGAGTTTGATAACGAAGGGTAAACGTTTATTCTCTGCTGGTTTACCTGCTAAGATGTAAAATATAGAAGCATGAAATTTGATTGTTGGGAAAAGATATTAAAGAGTATTGAATTTCATCATGCTTAAGATTTTACGAAAGGAGTAGGTATAAATGGCAGACAACATGGACCAAGTAAAAAGGGACGATGAGGATAAGAGGAACAAAGGCTGGATTGGCATGATTATTCGCTTTGTTGTAGCAGCCATTGTATTAATGGTTACAGCCTGGTTAACCCCCGGTTTCTCCAGAATGGGATTTGGAACTGCACTGGTCGCTGCCGTGGTCATTGCAGCCATGGATTGGATCATCCAGCGAGTGTTCAAAATCGATGCGTCCCCTTTTGGCAGGGGCATTGCTGGATTTATCGTTTCCGCTGTCATAATCTATCTTACACAATTTCTGGTACCCGGTATGAGTATATCCATATGGGGAGCGATTATCGCATCCTTGATTATAGGTATAATCGATGCAATTATCCCAACCAACGTGATTTAACCAAAACCAAAGGAAGTCAGAAGTTAAGGGCGGAAGCACGAGCACCGCTCTTTTCTGATTCTAGGGTTTGGTTCTATGGTTTCCTTGCCAATCGCACATGTTTTCTATATAATAATGATGTCAGATGTGATGTTAAAGATTTGGTGGAGGCAAATACGATAATTGGAGATGTTGATTGTATGGTGCAGACATTGCTGTCTCAACTTACTGAATTCATTGACAGCAACGAAGACATCAGGTTGAATGAGATCCCGGACTATCGTTTGTATATTTCTCAACTGGAAGAGTTTTTTAATAAAAAGCTTGGAAAAGTCAGCAGCAATGAGGAAGATCGAAAAACCATTTCAAAGACCATGATCCAGAATTACATAAAAGACGGTTTGTTGATGCCTCCTGACGGAAAATCCTATTATCGGAGCCATGTAATATTACTGATTCT
>DURK01000140.1 GCA_012837325.1 Clostridiales bacterium | reverse complement strand
GGTAAAAGCAAGAGCACAGTTTTAACTAATTTTGTTAAGGACTATCTAAAATACGGAGTTAATCCAAAAGAGTATTATTGGTTTCATTTTGATGGAAAGACGGATGAGCAGAAGAGATCCTTCTTTACGCGTCAGATGTTTAGAAAGTTTCTGAAAAGGAACAATGACCCTGCTTTTGTACAAATTCTGAATGATAAATATATCTTCTCCAAGACATTTTCTGAGTTTATAGGAAGAAAATGCATCAGGTCTGGAAAGCACATGACTACGACCGAGCTGGAAGATCTTCTAAAGGATACTGATCGTATCATTTACAAGTCTAAGGACGGCAGCAGCGGTGTTGGCATGAAGGTTATTGATAAGGCTGACTATTCCACCATTGAGGATTTGGCAAATGAACTGCGTGCTATGCCGAATGGTGTGATTGAGCAGTGGATCAGGCAGCATGTGTCAATGTCTGTTGCTTATCCAGATGCAGTCAATTGCATCAGAGTTGCCACACTGTATCGCGATGGAAAATGTCACTTCCTTGGCGCCGTATTTACGCTCGGATACAACCATGAAAAAATAGCTAATGCCTTTCATGGTGCCTTGTTTGGGTTGATTGATATTGAAACAGGCGTGGTTACCTCTGATTTATGCAACTACTCTGATCAGTTGTTTAAGGAGCATCCTGACACGGGATTCGTTGCAAGAGGATTTGAGGTTCCATTTTGGAAAGAGATTCTTGATCTCACTGCCAGAGCTGCCGCTATAGTGCCTGAGGTTGGCTATGTGGGCTGGGATGTAGCTGTTGCAGAAAATGGTCCTGTAATAATTGAAGGGAACAGCCTTTCAGCAGGATATTTTGCATATGAACACTATTTGCTCAGAGAAGATGGTCTGGGCTCTAGAGAGGTGTGGGAGCCTTTTGTTAAATAAGAGAAAGGACGTAAAGCATTGAAGAAGAATATTTGTGTGCTGTTTGGTGGGAAATCCAGTGAGTTTTATGTATCATGCAATTCTGCGCGTACCATTATCACCAATATCCCACAGGAGAAGTATAACGTAGTTCCTGTTGGAATCACGCAGAGTGGTGACTGGTTTTGCTACGTGGATAGTATCGAATTGTTGCCGGAAGCGAAGTGGCTTAACTCTGAGAAAAAGTATCCTGCGGCATTTGTGACTAATTCTAAATTCCCAGGACTTACAGTATTCCGTGACAGCAAAATTGAGCAGATCCATATTGATGCTGTTTTCCCGGTACTCCATGGCAAAAATGGTGAAGATGGTACGGTTCAAGGTCTTTTGGATATGCTGGACATTCCTTATGTTGGTTGTGGTTTACTTTCATCTGCTATGTCTATGGATAAATCGTACACCAAAATGGCTGTCAATACGCTTGGCATCAAACAGGCACCGTATGTGCTTCTTACGAGTAAAAATTCCGCGGAAGAACGCATTGCGAAGATGGAACAGGCTGAGAAGGAATTTGCCTATCCCGTGTTCGTAAAGCCCTGCAAGGCAGGCTCTTCCTGCGGTGTATCGAAAGCGAAGAATAAAGAAGGATTAATTCAGGCTGTAGAGGAAGCTTTGAATTTTGACAACAAGG
>DURK01000139.1 GCA_012837325.1 Clostridiales bacterium | reverse complement strand
GATAAGCTTTCACTAACTTCGGAGCAGTTGGATATATTGCTGGAAGCTTTCATGGCTGCGCTTCCTAAAGAACTTAAGGAAAGACTTCCATTGTGTGCGTAGGGACAGAAATTACGATACTTGACTAAAGCCAAATATTGAATTTTCAAGGTGCATAGGGTTTATTGATGTGCGAAGTTTAAGAATATAATTATAGAACAACTGATGCAATCAGGAGACCAACTCTTTTGCCAACTCGGCAGCGGATGCAGCATCGGGAGCATAACCGTCTGCACCTATTTCATCGGCAAAGTTCTGTGTAACGGGAGCTCCTCCGACCATAATTTTCACTTGGTCACGCAGTCCAGCTGCCTTAAATGCTTCAATGGTATCTTTCATACCGGGCATGGTTGTAGTCAACAGTGCAGACATGGCCACACATTCGATACCTTCCTCTTTGACTGCATCCAGAAACTTTTCCGGTGGAACATCAATGCCCAAGTCAACCACATGAAAGCCAGCACCCTCAAGCATCATGGCGACCAGATTTTTTCCAATGTCGTGGAGGTCACCCTTTACTGTGCCTACTACCACTTTGCCAATGGGTTTGACATCCTTTTCAACCAGGAGAGGCTTGATAATAGCCATACCTGCCTTCATCGCCCTTGCCGCTATCAGCACCTCTGGAACATATACCTCGTTGTTTTTGAACAGAACACCGATTTCTCCCATGCCGACAATGAGGGATTCGTTCAGTATATCTGTCGGTTCGACTCCTTGATCAATTGCAGCTTGTACCAGCTCCTTTACCTTGGGAGCATTCCCTGCTTTTAAAAAATCAGCTATTTCTCTTAAATTTGCCATTGGGGTTCCTCCTCTTTCTACTATTGGCTATGTGTATTGTAGCATACAAGGGTGGTTCTGTCCCTATTGATTGTTGTGACAATCGGTAAAATCTTGCTGTTTCTCATCTCTGAGCTATGTGTTTACGGTATTGGCTTGGCGATACCCCCATATTTTTCTTGAATACCTTACTGAAATAACCCGGATCATCGTATCCTACCCGGGACGAGATGCCAAAAATGGTCAGGCTGTGATCCAGCAGCAGCTTTTTGGCTTCTTCGATTCGTATGCGGGTCAGATACTCCAAGAAGGTAATTCCCAGCTCTTCCCTGAATAAATGACTCAGATAATAGGGGCTGATATAGATTTGCTGGGCAACAATCTCCAGGGACAAATTTTCACTGAAATGCTCCCGAATAAATTGAAGAGCTTCTCCCAAAAGCTTGGAGTTCCTGATTGTTCTCGATTCGTATACGGTATCAAGGAAGGTGTCCAGTACTTTAACAATCCAGAAGCAAACATCTTCGAACCGATCTTTTGATGCAAGCTCACTGATAAACCCATAGTTCAGCCCCAAAAGCTTGTCCAGACTGGCACCTCCTTCTACAGCTGCTCTTGAAATGACGATAACCAGCTCCAGAATCCGAGCCTTAATTAACTCCATATTACCGGAGGAATGAAGAAATATGACGGTAAGAAGCTCATTTAAAATCTTCTTGGCACCAGTTCGATCTCCCATCCTCACCTTGTTCAGCAGTTCGTTTTCCTTCTCCATGGGGTATTCTTCCTTACTGACCCGTTCTTCTAAATAACGAATACGCTCTTCTGCTTTCTTTTGTTCAAATATCATTGCAGCAAGCTTGGATTGCTGTTCACTCAGCTCTTTTCTCTGCCTAAGGGTAATAATATTTGATTTAGCAAAATGGTTTGCGGTAATATACAGCAGCTCGGCTGCTGCCTGTACATTCCTTCCATTCAACACCTTGACTTCCCTGCTGGCAGCCAACAATGCCTCCCGGTTAATATTCAAATCGGCTGTAAGACTTAAAAACTCCTGTATGGCAATTTCATCCCACTCCCACATGAGAACCGGCCCGCAGGATATACTTCCCAGATAGAGTTCCTCGAACAGGATGGGGGCAGCGAACTCAATCAGCCCGGCATGGCAGCGGCTGATATAAGGCTCGCCCAATTGAGCAGCAAGTTTTCCTGCCTTGTCCATGGACTCATTACATCGTTTACGCCCCACAGGGTCGCTGCGTATGATTCTGCAAAAAGTACAATAACCTTCATGCTCCTCCGGGAAAATTGCCGATTCTCCTCGTGCGTTAACACACATTGCACCCAGTCCGGTTGCCAGAACAAATGAGCTTAGTACCTTTTTCATATCCTCAACATCAATAACATCCTCTAAACGGATGTTATTCAACTCTTGCATACGCAAATTCCTCCATATGGTGCCGTTTGTTACTATTTATTATACCTTGTTTCTTGGTAGAAAGAAAGTGTGGCAAGCAACAGCGGGTTCAACTTGCTTGA
The DNA here is from genome assembly GCA_012837325.1 of Clostridiales bacterium. Lineage (GTDB taxonomy): Bacteria > Bacillota > Clostridia > Caldicoprobacterales > DTU083 > DURK01. Next base: position 3,185 of record DURK01000139.1, on the reverse strand, counting down.
TGTAAGTCACCAAGGCTTGGCTGCAGGCCCAGCAGCTTTGTCCGAATGATCGATTTTTCTATCCTTTTGATATGGGTTACTTTATTTCAAATCCCCTTAAGCAAATTTTTTGCTTTTTAGCTTTTTTATTGTGAATTTATTAACAATTCGTCGGTTATGTGGTATAATTCATATGGAATTAAATATCAAGTGATTTTGGAGGCGAGTCTATGAATATAACTCAGGAAAAAAAACAAACCAAAGCCAGCGATTGTCAAGCATTTTGTCCAGCATGCGGAACAGACCTTTACTATCAAGATGGAGAATGCATATGCAAAAACAAAGAATGTTCCTGGATCTGTCATAATTGCAAAAATCCAGCCTGAATCGAAAGCTTCTACCCTGTATATTCCGCCGAAGGGCGGTTTATACGTCTAATGGTATTATTCCCGGTCGTCTCAGCACGCCCTGCCTGTTCAGGTAATGGAATAATATCACAGTTCTTCCCTCTTGGTAGCATGCTGTGCCCCGTAAATCCAAACGATAACGAAAAACCCCTATATGTGCCCTTCGCAAAATCTGTCCTGGTGAATAGCCCTTCCATTCTGGGAGCAGCTTAACCAGATTTTGTTCTTTGCGCAGAAATTCGTGACAGCGGGTGATCAAACCTTTGTCTTGTATGGGTTCCAATCCTGCAGGATAGCGACTGGGCTTTTCATGAAGTTGATAATCAAATAGAAGCAATTCTCCAAAAAGCTGATGATCTACAAAGCTCAGCGTTTTGGCAAAGTTAAGAAGATACTCATAGAGACTTAGATTGCTGTGGGAATATCGAAAATAATCGTTTGTCTCCCAATAATCTGCCATTTGTTTGAATATGAGAAAAAAATCTCCCTCCGTTTGCCTAGCTAGATACTCCATGGATCGATCAAAGCGATGCGAGTTATAGTACAACTCAACCAATTCTTCTATCTGTTTTAGCCCAGTCAGTTCAGTAAAAGACAGTACATGATTGGATAACACCTCATATGGTGGATAGGAGGTATACTGATAATGGTATTTATCTGCCTCTTTCCTCAGGCCTGAACCCTTTAAGAGTTTCAAAAAGCCAAGCTGCAGCCGATGAGGTGACAAAGCCAGCACCTTGTTCAAGGAACCAGCCATGGAAGACAGATCTTCCTTCGGCAATCCTGCTATCAAGTCAAGGTGAATGTGAATATTGTCCAGTTGTATCAACCGGGAAACTGCATATTCGATTTGCTTCAAGTTGGTCTTTCTTTTGATTTCCTTCAACGTCTCTTGTTTGGCAGATTGTATTCCGATTTCGAACTGAAACATGCCAACAGGAGCCAGAGAAAGAATGCTCAGCATTTCTTCGTCTATTAAATCTCCTGCCATCTCAAAGTGGAAATTGGTCTTTCCACCCAGTTCTATGAGGAAACGAAATATTTCCTTTGCCCTGCAAGGATTGCAGTTAAAGGTGCGATCAACCAATTTTACCTGCCTGACACCGGAGTGCACAAAGTAGGCTAGTTCTCTTTTAACCCGCTCCAAAGATAGGAATCGGACGTGGCCTGTGGTAGAGGAAAGACAATACTGGCAATTAAATGGACAGCCTCTGGAGGTTTCATAATAGATAATTTTATTGTTCATACCATGAAAACCTTTTTCATAAGCGAAAGGTATTTCATCCAAGGTAATGGGAGGGCGGCATCCGTTATGAATTAGCCCTCCCTCCTTACGCCAGATTAAACCCTTCACATTGATTGGTTCACAATCTTGAGTTATGCAGTCCAACAATTCTTTAAATGTTTTTTCTCCTTCTCCCTCAGCAATGAAATCAATTAGTGGATTTTCATTCATTACAGCTTCCCCATCATAGGAAACCTCCGGTCCGCCTAACAAGATGATACAATTCGGAAGAATCTTCTTTACAGTGTCAACCACGTTAAGGATCTGTTCAATATTCCAGATATAGCAGGAGAAACACAACAAGTCCGGTTGCTGCTTGACCAGACCGGCAACAATCTTTTCCGATGGATCATTTATGGTATACTCCTGAATAATGATACCCGGATAATCATCTCTGCAGTAAGCCTGCAAGTCTCGCAGTGCAAGACTGCTGTGTATGTATTTTGCATTCAGTGTTGTAAGCAGAATTTTCATAAGTGTATTATATACCATCCATGTAATAACATTATCGACTGAGTAAAAATATTCTATCATTTTTCTTAAAGGCAATCAAATTCTATGCTGTATTACAATTTTGTTACAAAATAATTACCAAAATATTCTTGTATCTTTGTTCCCTATACATCTTCTATAATGGATATATCACCCAAAGTATCACCTGTTTCAGAAAATAATATGCAAAGGAGGAGTAAATTGAGGAAGTACATACGTATATGGATTATTATTTTACTATTAACAATTGTGTTTAATCCGGCAGTCCAGGCGGCCAGCTTGGGCTCCCGTGCTTTGAGAACAGGGATGTCCGGAAACGATGTAAGTGAGCTGCAGCAACTGCTTAAGCGCATTGGTTACTTCAATGCAAATGTTACAGGTTATTACGGAAGTATTACACGTTCTTCCGTAATCAGTTTTCAATCAGCTTATGGACTTGTACGGGACGGAGTTGCCGGGCCGAATACCGTATTCCGATTGAAGTATGAAAATGGGGTGGCTGCAGACTCCTTCGTATATAAACGTCTTCTTAAAAAAGGTATGCGGGGGGCAGATGTGCAAAACCTCCAGGAAGTGCTGAAAAAGCTTGGATACCTGCCTGCAAGTTTAACTACAACACAATACTTTGGAAACCAGACCCATGCCAGTGTCTTAACCTTTCAAAAGCAGTCCGGACTAGCTGTCGATGGTCTCGTTGGATCAGCCACTTCGTCAGCGATTAACAGGGCTTTAGCAAATACAGGGAAGACCAGCACTGGCAACTCCGGCAATCAGGGGAATTCCCAGCCGGTAAACTTGACTTATACCGTAAAAGCAGGCGATACTCTGTGGGTGATATCACAAAAGTACAGTATCAGTGTTGAACACCTAAGACAGGCAAACAACTTGAAGAGTACCATTATTTATGTCGGACAAAAGCTGGTTATCCCATCCGGCAAAATGACAACGGATAGAGGCAATGACCGAAATCAGTCTGTTACCGTTACCTACCAAAACTACACAGTAAAAGCAGGAGACAGCAT
>DURK01000138.1 GCA_012837325.1 Clostridiales bacterium | reverse complement strand
TGACCTTTTCACCCACTACTTGAAGCTGCTTGATGGCAGCAGGGCGATATACGTCGCAAGCAGTCAGCAAAGGGTTTTTCCCTTGTTTTTTGAAGTAATTAGCCAGCTTGCCTGCATGAGTCGTTTTGCCCGATCCTTGCAGGCCTACCAGCATGACAATGGTAGGGGGCTTGGAAGCCATAAACACTTTGCTGTAAGAACCACCCATAAGTGCAGTCAGTTCTTCGTTCACAATCTTGATTACTTGCTGGCCGGGAGTGAGACTCTCCATAATTTCTGAACCCACTGCCCGTTCGGAAATCTTTTTAATCAAGTCTTTAACAACGATAAAGTTTACATCTGCTTCCAGCAAGGCCATTTTCACTTCACGCATGGCTTGTTTTACATCTTTTTCATTCAGTTTGCCCTTGCTCGTCAGTTTCTTAAAAGCAGACTGCAGCTTATCTGTCAAACCTTCAAAAGCCAATCTGTCAACCTCCCAAACAGGTATTGATAAGTTCTTCAAGTTTTTCTCGACAGATGTCCAGTTGTTTGCACGGCTGAGCTTGTATTAATTGCTTCTGATCTTCCAGTATACCTTTTATTTCTTCCAACCCATATCGGATTTGAGATAACCGATTAAAAAACCTTAATTTTTCGTCAGCTTTCAAAAGGGAGTGCTCTGCACGTTTAATCATGTCATGGACACCCTGTTTGCTGATATCGATGTTTTCAGCAATTTCCTGCAGTGATAAATCATAATTATAATATTGATCCATGACATTCCTTTGCTTTTTGGTGAGCATCTCTCCATAAATATCAAGAAGCACAGCCATTTTCTCAAACTTTTCCATTCACTCACACCAAACTTTCACCCATTTGTAAACAGGCGTCAAGTGTTTTTGCTTTACAGTACCCTATTATACTGCATGAAAAATGCTCCGTCAAGTACTTTTCATTGACGAAGCAAAAAAATGAGATATCAGTATCAATTATCAAACAATGCGCTTGCAAACTCCCTTGCATTGAACGGCTGTAAATCGTCTACCTGCTCACCAACTCCCACAAAGTAGATAGGAATGCCCAACTGGGCTTTTACAGCGATTATGACACCGCCTTTGGCTGTTCCGTCCAGCTTGGTAAGCGCAATTCCAGTAACACCAACTGTTTCCTTAAATAAGGAAGCTTGCGCAATGGCATTCTGACCAGTAGTAGCATCCACCACTAATAAAACCTCTTTATGTGCTTCAGGGAATTCACGATCTATAATGCGATTTATTTTATTCAGCTCATTCATCAGATTCTTTTTATTATGCAGCCTTCCGGCTGTATCACACAGCAGAACATCTGTCTTTCTGGACTTGGCAGACTGAATGGCATCAAAAACAACTGCAGCGGGATCGGCACCTTCACCATGGCGGACAATAGGTACCTCCGCTCGTTTGCTCCATATTTCCAGTTGCTCTCCTGCTGCTGCACGAAAGGTATCCCCTGCTGCAACCAAAACCTGTTTGCCTTGTTTCCGATAGAGGCTTGCCAGCTTGCCGATGGTGGTGGTTTTGCCGACTCCGTTAACCCCTACCACCAGAAAAACAGTAGGGCTGGGCAGCTCCAGACTATGGGTGTCTTCTACCAGAATGGAAGAGACCTTGTCTCTCAGCAGGTCTTTTATTTTGGATACATCCCCGATTTTTTCATCCTTTACCTGTCTTCTGATATGAGTCATAATTGCCTCAGTTGTCTGTATTCCTACATCCGCCATAATCAAGGTTGCTTCCAGTTCCTCAAAAAAATCGTCATCAATTTCACTATAGTATTTCATCAACTCATCCAGTCGACTGGTAATATTGCTTCGGGTCCTGGACAAGCCTTCCTTGAGCCTGGTAAAGATTCCCTTTTTATCTTTTTGTTGATTCTCCATAGTCTGCCTCCTGCAAAATAGGTAATATTGTTTATTCCAAAAAACCATTTTCATAAATCATGCCATTTGATTATCACTCACTTCAACTTACCATTTCATCAAATTTAACGGAAATCAATTTGGATACCCCTTTCTCCTCCATGGCGATTCCATATAATACATCACTGATTTCCATGGTGCCTTTTCGATGGGTAATGATAGCAAATTGGGTATCATGGGAGAACTCTTTGACATATCTGCCAAACTGATAGACATTGTTATCATCTAGAGCTGCATCTATTTCGTCTAAAACGCAAAACGGTGTCGGTTTGTGCCTAAGAATAGCAAAGAGGATAGCAATGGCTGTCATAGCTCGTTCACCACCGGATAACAATGAGAGATTTTGCAGCTTCTTTCCCGGAGGCTGTGCAATGATATCAATTCCGCAGTTTAAAACGTCTTCTGGATCTTCCAGTACCAGCTGAGCCTGTCCACCGCCAAACAGCTTATTAAAGCTAACACCAAAATATTTGTTAATAACGGCGAATTCCTGTTGGAATTGCTTTTTCATGGTTGCAGTTATCTCTTTTATGACATCTCTTAGGTTTTCTCCTGCTACGATCAAATCATTTTTCTGCTCTGTCAGAAACCCATATCGTTCACTGACTCGTTTGTAGTCTTCTATGGCATTGACATTGACTTCTCCAAGCTCCGAAATTTCATTCCGTAAAACTTGAATTCTTTGATTCACTGCAGTGGGAATAAGACTGTCATCTTTAAACTGAACAGCTGAATTCCAAGTAACCCCATATTCCTCCCAAATGTTGTTCTGGTAGTTTTCCAGCTCGATTTCATACCTGGAGCATTGAACTTCCAAGCGATACTTTTTGTCGATAAACTCTTGGGTTGTTTTGTTCCATGCCTGTATTTCCTTTTCCATTTCCTGGAGTCTTTGTTCTTCATCAATACGCTTGTTTTCATTTTTTTCAATTTCGACCTGCTTCTGAACTGCTTTTACTTCCATTTCAGCAATTTCAGCTTTTATCTGTTCCATTTTTCCTTTGATAGTGGTTATCTCTTTATCATTATTCTGGCGCTGGATCACTCTGGCTTCTCTACCCTTGAATTGTCGAATGGCTTCATCATGACCCCTGCGGGTTTGGTCCTGCAAGCTGCGTATTTCCTGCTGCATGGTAGCGATCTGAATGCGAATATCAGTTTGTTCCTTGCTGCAAGCTTCTCGCTCCTCCAGCTTTTCCTTTAAAAAAGCCTCTGATTGAAGGGCTGTCTGGTTGATGTCAGCGTTTTTACTTTTCAGCTCTTCCAATTCTTTCTCCTTCTCAGAAATAGAGGCTGACAGCTCTTCCAAATTTTGATGAATCTGACTTTTTTCACTATCCAGCGCGGATAAGTCCTTCTCTATATCGGAGTGCTGCACTGCCAATCGATCCAGATTTTCTTCCTGGGTTGAAAGCAGTATTTCTAATTTATGCAGTTCTGATTCAACAGTTTCAAGATCAGACTTGTTACTTCTATATAATGATAACTGTTCCTGATATTGAGTTTCCAATTGCCTCAAGGCATTCCGTTTGACTGCAATATCCTTGCGCATATCCATAATTTCCCGACTGCGGCCAAGAATGCTGATGCCTCTAATTGCATTGCTGCCACCTGTCATAGACCCCCCCGGATTTACAATATCCCCGGCAAGAGTGACAATTCGAAAGGAGTAAGAAAAATGCCTAGCCATGGAAATGGCAGTATCCATATCTTCGGCTACTACCACTCGGCCTAAAAGATAATTAAGAATGCCTTGATACTTTTCCTCACAGGTGACCAGCTCGGATGCAATGCCCCGGCAGCCCTTCATTTTTAAAACTTTTCGTTCGTTTTGGTTTAGTGTCCTGCCTTTTACAGAGGTTACAGGCAAAAATGTAGAGCGACCGAAATTGTTGCTTCTGAGAAACGAGATAAGATATTTGGCATCCTCTTCGTCTTCGGTAACGATATGCTGCAAGCTGCCTCCTAAAACCGTTTCAACTGCTGTTTCAAACTCTCTTGGAACGTTAATCAAAGAGGCAACCACTCCACATACCCGGTGGGAAATGGCAGGGTTCGACTGACAGGCAGTCAGAATTTCCTTAACGGTTTTACTAAAACCCTCATAGCCCTTCTTCATATCCTCCAACAGCTTCAGCTGAGAGCTTTTTCCCTCTAATTGCTGCTTAAACTTCTGAATCTGTTCTTCCTTAGCATACAAAGCCTGTTTTCCAGAGCTTACTGACTTTTCAAGAATGGATTTCTTCCTTTGCTTCTCAATCAGGTGTTCCTTGGTTAACATAATATTATTATGTAAACTCATCTGCTTTTCAGCATGAGCATCTCTTTCCCCGATTTTCTCTTCATAAAGTTCGGCTATCTTTTCCAGCCGTGTTAAAAGGCTGCTCTTAAGGGTATGATATCGTGTCAGCTGGCTTCTGCAGTCCGACATACGATTCAGTACTTGGATAATGCCGCCCTTGGTTTCATCAATGTACCTTTGGTAATCGGCAATCTCCTGGTTTAATTTATTTAATTGATTTATAAGAACTTCCGCTTTGGAGCGTGATTCCTCAAAGGATTGTCTTTTTTCTTTGATGGTGATTTCCAATGAATCCAATTGTGCTTTTGCCTGCTCAATATTTTGCTGTTTCCGTTGAATCTCTTCTGCAAGCCTGGCATTGTCCCGTTCATACTGACGAATACGCTCCTGATTCAGGTTTTGCTCCCCTTTTAATTTTTCTGAATCATTCAGCAAATCATAACGTTGTTTTTTTGTTGTATCAATCTCCTGTTGAAGAGCATTCAGGCTTCTGGACAAAGCCTCTTTATCACTTACCATCTCTGTCAAATGGAAGTTACGGGAATTTATCTCCTCTTTCATCAGGTTTATTTGATGCTTCAATTCGACAATCTTATGATTATGACTGGTATATTGGTGGAGAAATTGATTGATTTCAAATAATTTGAGCTGCTCCTTCAGCTTTAGATATTCTTTAGCGGTGCGGGATTGTTGTTCCAGTGGCTGTAACTGTTGTTCCAGTTCGCATAAAATATCCTCCACCCGGATTAGATTGTCCTTGGTTTTTTCCAGCTTCTTTTCCGCTTCATCCCTTCTGGCTTTGTACTTGACAATTCCAGCAGCCTCTTCAAAGATATATCTTCTATCTTCAGAGCGGGTGCTTAGAATTTCATCGATTCTTCCTTGGCCGATTATGGAATAGCCTTCTTTTCCTACTCCGGTATCCATAAAAAGTTCTACAATATCCTTCAGCCTGCAAGCGCTTCGATTGATATAATATTCACTTTCCCCTGAACGAAACACTCGGCGTGTAATGGTTACTTCAGAAAAGTCAACTGGTAATGTCCCGTCGTCATTATCCAGGGTCAGAGATACTTCTGCAAAACCCAGAGATTTTCTCACCTGGGTGCCTGAAAAGATTACATCCTCCATTTTGCTGCCTCGCAGAGATTTTGCGCTTTGTTCTCCCAACACCCATCGTACTGCATCGGCAATATTACTTTTACCGCAACCGTTCGGTCCTACGATAGCGGTTATACCCTTGTCAAATTTCATATAAATACGGTCTGCAAAGGATTTGAACCCATAAATCTCCAATTTTTTTAGTAACAAATGATAACACCTCATCTTTTGTACAAAGGTTAATAAATCATCCTCAAAAAATGCAACAGTTTCCGATCATTCCTTTTCTATTTTTTAAGCTTAGCGAGTGCAGAGCAGGCTGCTTGCTGCTCTGCTTCCTTTTTGCTTTTGCCCTGACCGCAGCCAATCACCAAATCTCCATGATATACCTCGGCAGTAAACAGCTTGGCATGATCAGGTCCTTCTTCTTTCGTGATTCGATAGAAAATATCAAGGGTGGAACCACTTTGCAGCAACTCCTGTAATGCTGTTTTGTAGTCCTGGTATCCCTTCCCTGCCAGTTGGGATGCAATAGTCGGAACCAACTGCTTTAATACAAAAGATCGGGCAGCAGTTAGACCTCCGTCCAGATACATAGCCCCGATTACCGCTTCCATGGCATCAGCAAGCACCGATGAACGGTCTCGGCCGCCAATGTTGTCTTCCCCTTTTCCTAAATAAAGGTAGACTCCAAGGCCCAATTCTCTGGCTTTCTGCGCAAGAGAAACTTCGGACACCACACCAGCTCTGACCTTGCTCAACTCACCTTCTGAAAGCTCAGGGAAATTCCGATACAGATAATCACTAATAACCAGACCCAAAACCGAATCACCAAGAAATTCCAGTCGTTCATTAAAATGTACGTCTCTCTTTGCTTCATTTGCATAGGAGCTGTGAGTTAACGCTGTAACAATCAGTTCATTATCATTAAATTTGTAATCCAGTATTTTAAAAACGCCTTCCATCTTTGCAGTCTGTTTCAATACTGTGCTCACTTCCATATTTTTTGCATTTGTACTAGAGTCATTATATACAAAATACCTTTTATTATCAATTACATAAACCTGCTATTCTCTAACCTATGCAGCAATAAAAGCTGATAATTAAAAACGATACCGCTTCTGGAGGAAGCAGGCATCGTTTCGATGATAACCTGTTATAATGGTTCGATGGGTTGGAATAAAAAATAACTTCTACTCGAGGAACTTTTTTACAGCAATGCATGCATTTTGACCACCAAAGCCAAATGAGTTTGACAGGGCTGCACCAATTTTGCCTTTCCTGCCTTGATTGGGCACATAATCCAAGTCACATTCCGGATCCGGTGTCTGATAGTTGATCGTGGCAGGCAGGAATTGATCTTCTATTGCTTTTACCACTACAATTGCTTCAATGCCTCCCGCAGCTCCCAGTAAATGCCCGGTCATAGACTTGGTTGAACTTACTGCTACCTTTTCAGCATGACCTGCAAGCACTGATTTTATAGCAGCGGTTTCGAACTTGTCGTTATAAGGTGTAGATGTGCCATGGGCATTGATATAATCTACTTCATCTGCATTGATACCGCCATCAGCTAGCGCTTCCTTCATTGCACGAGCGCCGCCTTCCCCTTCAGGAGCTGGTGCAGTAATGTGAAAAGCATCAGCTGTCAGTCCATATCCAATAATTTCTGCCAGGATTTTTGCGCCGCGACGGACTGCATGTTCATAGCTTTCCAGTACAAGCATGCCAGCACCTTCCCCCATAACAAATCCATCCCGGTTCAGATCAAAGGGTCTGCAGGATCTTTGAGGGTCATCATTGTTGGTCGAAAGAGCTTTCATGGAGCAAAAGCCTGCCAAAGCCAACTTCGTGATGGGAGCTTCACTTCCGCCGGTGATGATTACATCGGCAAATCCGCCTTTTATTGTTCGAAAAGCTTCCCCTATCGCATTTGTGGCAGAAGCACAGGCTGTGACAATTGTGGTGTTAGCGCCTCTCGCGCCAAACGCAATGGAAATCTGCCCTGCAGCCATGTTTCCAATCATCATTGGAATAAAGAAAGGACTGACACGGCTCGGACCCTTGGTAAGCAATATGCCTGCCTGGTTTTCCAAAGTCTCAATTCCACCAATACCGGATCCTAATATCACACCAAAGCGCTCTGCATTTACCTTAGCCATATCCAATTCTGCCTGTTTGACAGCCATATTTGAAGCCGCCATGGCAAATTGAGTATAGCGATCCATTCTCCTGGCTTCTTTTTTATCCATGTAATCCTGTGGATCAAATTCATCGATCTGAGCTGCAATTTTAACCTGAAAATCTTCTGTATCAAAGCGTGTAATCCTTTTGATACCGCATTTTCCTTTTTTGATATTTTCCCAGAATAAATCTACGGTATTACCAAGAGGTGTTATCGCACCTAACCCGGTAATAACCACTCTATTTTTCATCAAGTAATAAACCTCCCGTCTGTTAAGGAGTAAAGAATTCAAAATCTATTAAAAAAGATAAGTGCTTTTATAAATGAAAGAAAATGGAAAAATACTCCTAGATAAGTGATCGGATTCCCGGAAAGGGAATCCGATCGGAAAATAAAATTATTACGAATGCGATTTGATGTATTCTACAACATCACCGACCTTGGATATCTTTTCCGCTTCTTCATCTGGAATTTCCATATTAAACTCTTCTTCCAAGGCCATAATCAGTTCAACAATGTCCAATGAATCCGCGCCTAAATCATCCACAAAGGAAGATTCCATAGTTATCTCACTTGACTCAACACCAAGCTGTTCGGCTACGATATCTCTTATCTTTTCGAACATCCCTCTTCACCTCCCCTCAAATATACATAAGATTGCTTATAATATGCAACACTTTAACATATTATTACATATTCATTCCGCCGTCAACATGTATGACCTGTCCGGTCAGGTAGCTGCATTCTTCAGAAGCAAGGAAAGCGGCTAAGTTGGCTACATCTTCTGGGCTGCCATATCTTTTCAATGGAACAGCAGACAGGATTATCTCCTTTTGTTGAGCACTTAAGGTCTCTGTCATATCTGTCTGAATAAAGCCTGGAGCAATGACATTCACCAATATGTTCCTCTGAGCCAACTCCTTTGCTACTGACTTGGAGAATCCGATAATCCCTGCCTTTGAGGCAGCGTAGCTGGCTTGTCCTGCATTTCCCGCTATGCCGACTACTGAGGATATATTAATAATTCTTCCCTGACGCTTTTTCATCATGTATCTGACTGCAGCTTTCGTTGTAAAAAAAACGCTGTTTAGGTTGGTTGCCAACACCTTGTTCCAATCCTGCTCTTTCATTCGTATGAGGAGTGAATCTTTTGTTATTCCTGCATTGTTTATTAGAATATCCAAACTGCCCAGAATTCTGATGGTTTCCTCTACCATAGCCTCTACTTCCTGTTGATCTGAAACATCAGCTTGAATGGCAATCGCCTTTCTTCCCATACTGCATATGTGTTTTACAACTTCTTCTGCTAGAACTTGGTTACTGGAATAGTTCACTACTATGTTTGCTCCCAATTCCGCCATTTTAACTGCACAAGCCTTGCCAATTCCCCTGGAAGCTCCGGTTATCAGTGCAACCTTACCTGTTAAGTCCATAATCCTGCCTCCAGTTCTTTTGTAATAGATTCCAATGTGATGTATAGAGAGTTCAAATCCTCTACATTGTAAACCGTTGCATGAATGTCGATTTTCTTCATAAACCCTGACAATGTCTTGCCTGGTCCGACTTCAATAAAGGTATCTACACCTTGGGATAACATATATCGCATTGAGTCTTCCCATCTAACAGAATGAGTGACCTGCTGTGCCAGCATCTTACGGATATCCTCACAGGTATGAACCGGCCTTGCTGTTACATTGGAAACAACCGGAATTTCCGGTTCATGTATCACTGCATTTACTAATTCTGCTGCCAGGGCGTTTCCTGCCGATTCGAGCAAAGGAGAATGGAATGGGCCGCTTACCTGCAGGGGCACCACTCGTCGTGCTCCGGCTTCTTTGGCTAGTTGGCATGCTTTATTCATCGCTGTCACTTCCCCGGATAATACCAACTGCCCAGGGCAGTTATAGTTTGCTATGGTTACCGTTCCGTATTCAGAAGCTTTTTGACAACAGGATAAAAGGATTTCCTTGTCCAATCCCAATACAGCCGCCATCATACCTTTCCCAGCGGGTACAGCCATATTCATCAGCTGTCCCCTTTTTCTTACCAGGTGAAGTGCCTCATCATAGCTGATGGATTTTGCTGCTACCAAGGCACTGTATTCCCCGAGGCTCAGCCCTGCAGTCATTGCAGGGATGATACCTTCTGTCTTCAGAAGCTCTGATATTGCTATGCTGACCATTAGAATTCCCGGCTGGGTATTTTCTGTCCTTTTAATATTATCATTGGTTCCATTAAAAATCAGTTCAACAAATTTCTCATTGAGAATCTGGTCTGTATTATCAAATATTTTTCTTATAATTGGATAATGATTATATAATTCCTTGCCCATGCCTACATATTGGGCTCCTTGTCCGGGAAAAATAAATGCGATTTTCATGGATAAACCTGCTTTCTTTTTTCAGCTCATTTTGCACGCACAGCCCATTTTATAACATTGGATGCCCAGGTTAAGCCGCCTCCAAAGCCCACCATACAAACATAATCACCCTTCTTAATCTTTTCTGATCGGACTGCTTCATCCAGAGCTACCGGAATGGAGGCAGCAGACATGTTTCCGTATTTGTGTAAATTGACATAGATTTTATCAAGGCTTATATTCAATCGCTTTGCAGCTCCGTCTATAATGCGTATATTAGCTTGATGCGGTACCAGAAAATCGATCTCTTCTTTTTTGATACCAGCTGCCTTAATGGCTTGCTCTGCAGCAGAGGTCATAATTCTCACAGCAAATTTAAATACCTCGCTTCCATCCATGGAAACATAATGCAGCTCCTTTTCTACAGTTTCCAAAGATGCAGGAAGTCTGGAGCCGCCTGCCTTCATGTTTAGGGAGCTGCCTCCGCTTCCATCAGCTCCCAGGTATTGAGATAAAAAACCATAACCATCATCAACCCTGCTGACAACAGCCGCCCCGGCACCGTCACCAAATAATATGCAAGTTCTGCGATCTTTCCAATTTGTGATACGACTTAAACACTCCGCGCCGATTACCAGAATGTTTTTATAAAAACCTGCTGCAATAAACTGGTTTGCTACGTTTAAAGCATATAAAAAACCGGAGCAGGCTGCCTCTAAATCAAAGGCTGCCGCTTTTGCTGCACCGATATTATTTTGAACGATGCATGCAGTGGAAGGAAAATGCATATCCGGAGTAATGGTTGCTACAATAATTAAATCCAGTTCATCCGCTTCCAAGCCTGCACTCTCAAGGGCTCTTTTCGCTGCAATGGTGCTTAAATCAGAGGCAGCCTGGTTAATGTCAGCAATCCTTCTTTGGTGGATTCCTGTTCTGGCTACAATCCATTCACTGGTTGTATCTACGATTTTCTCCAAATCTTGATTGGTTATTATTTGTGCAGGAACAAAAGAACCTGTTCCGATAATTCCTGATGAAAACAAGCCTGCTTTCATAATTTGTCCTCCACTGTTGCTGTCACAGCGTTTTGAATGCGTTCGAGCACCCCGTTTTCAAGATAAAGCATGCCTTGACGGATGGCATTTTTCATAGCGGCTGCATTGGAACTTCCATGGGCTTTTATTACTCCACCGTTGATGCCCAATAAAGGAGCACCGCCGACTTCAGTGTAATCCATACCATTCTTGAATTCCCTCAGACTGGGCTTTAGTATCAAAGCCGCCACCTTGCTTACAGTGTTTTTCATCATCACATCCTTAAGCATGCCAAATAGGCTGTATGCCAGTCCTTCGGTGTATTTTAGCACAATATTGCCGGTAAAACCGTCGCAAACCAGAATATCTACTACTCCTTCCGGAACATCTCTTGCTTCCACGTTTCCGACAAAATTGATATGCTGCATACCTTTCATGATCTGATAAGCAGCTTTATATAACTCACTTCCCTTGGTTTCTTCTGTGCCAATATTCAAAAGTCCTACAGTGGGATTTTTTTTGCCCACAACACTTTCCATGTAAACTGAACCCATCATAGCAAATTGTGCCAGGTTTTCTGGTTTACATTCGGTATTCGCCCCCATGTCCAGCAGCAATGTGTTGCTTTTTCGGAAGGGCAGCAACGAAGTCAGAGCAGGACGGTCAATTCCCTTAATCCTGCCTACCTTCAATAGCCCACCGGCTAATAGGGCACCAGTATTGCCAGCTGAAATCAATACGCTGGAGAAGTTTCCTCGTATCATCTCCAGCCCTTTTACCATAGAGCTGTCTGTTTTTCTTTTGATGGCTTTCACTGGGGGATCATCCATAGTAATCACTTCAGAGGTATGTATGATTTCAAAGGATTCCAGTGGTGCATTCAGATTTTTCAGTTCCTGTTCCAGCTTTGTGCTGTCACCTGTTAGAGTAATCCGTATTCCATACTCTTTCACTGCTTCCAAGCAGCCCTTGACAATTTCATGGGGAGCATGGTCTCCTCCCATACCATCTACAACTATCTTCACGAATTCTCCCTCCTGTCTTCCCCGATACTGACCAAAATAAACTTGCCGCGAAAAGCTTCCTGCTGGCGCACTTTAATGAAAACCCATACAAAGTATTTGTTGCCCCTGGTCCGCATCACCTGCGCTTTGGCCACCAGCTTGTCACCTGCAAAAATCGGTGTTTTGTACTTGATGTTGGCCACGCCAGTCAGTGCCACTTTGGCATCAATTACTGCTATAGCCAGAGATTCGGCTTGTGCGAAGATATAATGTCCTCTTACGATCTGCGTG
>DURK01000137.1 GCA_012837325.1 Clostridiales bacterium | reverse complement strand
CCGTGGTCAACGTGGCCGATGGTGCCTATGTTGACATGGGGTTTGGTTCTTTCAAATTTTGCCTTTGCCATGAAAACTTTCCTCCTTTGTTTTCCAGTGGGAAGCATTACAACCCGCCCTGGTGTTTCATTGATTGGAAATTGAAGAATGGAAGCCACAATCCCTGGCTTCGAACTCCATATGTATAGATGGAGCGGGTGATGGGGATCGAACCCACGCAGCCAGCTTGGGAAGCTGGAACTCTACCATTGAGCTACACCCGCAAGCCCAAAAACCATATAATATTTTAATCCTCAGTGTATGATTTGTCAACGGATAAATGTAAAATCCTTACTCTTTACATTCCAGGTAGCGCTCCAGCTTCCGTTTCACCCGCTGCAACGCATTATCGATGGATTTGACATGTCTGTCCAGCTCCGCTGCGATTTCCTGGTAGGATTTGCCCTGTAAATAGGAGGTGAGAACCTCCCACTCCAGATCGCTGAGCAGCTCTCCGATTTTGCATTCAATGCTGTTGAAATCCTCCTGGCCGATAATGAGCTCTTCCGGATCGGATATCCGGTTACCCGACAAAACATCCATCAAGGTTCGATCGGATTCTTCATCATAGATAGGCTTATTGAGTGAAACATAGGAGTTTAATGGAATATGCTTCTGGCGGGTAGCGGTTTTGATGGCAGTGATAATCTGACGGGTTATACAAAGCTCGGCAAAAGCTCGAAAGGAAGACAGCTTGTCCTGCCGG
Organism: Clostridiales bacterium; assembly: GCA_012837325.1. Lineage (GTDB taxonomy): Bacteria > Bacillota > Clostridia > Caldicoprobacterales > DTU083 > DURK01. The sequence continues at coordinate 20,500 of DURK01000137.1, read as the reverse complement.
AAATCGCGGATCGCCTTGTACAAGCCGATCATGCCCTCCTGGATGATATCTTCCCTGTCCGCTCCGATAAGAAAGTAGGAGCGTGCCTTGGCCCGAACAAAATTACGGTACTTGTGAATGAGATATTCGAGAGCTTGCTCATCGCCGGTGCGGGCATCCTGCACGACTTGCTCATCCGGTATTGCATCATAGTTGTTGTAATAACCATTGGTTGCCATAAGCTCCACCAATATCTCCTCCATCACAGCTGCATCAACTGACCCAATTAATCATGAATGTATAAAATGTACAAATACAATACATCACAATTGATTATACATTACATAATCTCTGCAAGTCAAGCAGTCTTTGCCTGTCAAACCCTTTGAAATCGCAATTCTTTCAGGGTTTCTCTTCCTGTGGAGGCTTTGTCTTCCTTTAATCGATTTTATCCTGTGTTTTCAGGATATATCCTGCGATTTCACACAGCCTTTCCTCTTGTCCTGTCAGGTATAAATAACCCAGCAACGATTCAAAGCCGGTTGCCCAGCGATACTCGGTAACATCCGCATTTTTTGGGATGGTGCCCGATTTTGCATTCCTTCCTCGCCGGACAATGTATTTTTCATCCTCTGTCAGCAGTCCCTCAATCTCATGAACCGTCTCTGACTGGGAACCGGCATTCACGAAGGCGATGGATTTTATATGCAGTTGATGCACCGAAGCATCCAGAGTATGGACAAGAAAGGTGCGTACAAACAAATCATAAACCGTATCCCCAATATAAGCCAATACCAGAGGGTTCATCATGCGCACCTGTGTCGGTTCAAGCCGCTTGTCAGCGATTGTTCCTATATAATCCAGCAACTGCTTCAAAAGTTTTCACTCCAAACCCATTCTATCTTTGTTTTCTCCATCGCTCCAGAACCTCAGCAACCTCGGGGCTGGCCCACCCTTCCAAAGGGTTGGATTTTGCCTTCACCTGATCCAGATACTCCCGTCCAATTTTCTTGCGAAAGTGCTTCACCTGATCCAGCAGTTCCCGGGCGGAAATGCGCACAGCACCTCGGGACATAACAATGGTCTGCTGCAGGAAGTCGGAGGTCGCCACCATGACATGTATGTTTTTCGGAATCCCGTCCACAAAACGTTCGATATAGTGGTCGGCTGTTTCATTTTCCTTGGTATAAACCACCTCCACTCCGCCTGCCGTCTCTTCTTTCCCCTGCCCTCTCTGAATCATATGGGCATCGAAAACAACAATCAGCCGACAGCCCTTGTAACCCTGAAAATCCTGCATCATGTCAATCAGTACGTGTCTGGCTTCTTCCAGACTTTCTTCTGCGATTCGTTTCAGCTCGGGCCATGCGTGAATGACATTGTATCCGTCTACCAGCAGTATTTCCTGCAAAACCCCTCACCTTATCCTCTCTGTCTGGCCACCTCATACATCAGAATCCCTGCTGCCACCGAAGCATTTAAGGACTCGATTCTGCCCTTCAAGGAAATGGCTGCCAGAAAGTCACACTTCTCCCTGACCAACCGCCCAATCCCGCGGCCTTCGCTGCCAATAACAAGTGCAATGGGGACTGTATAATCCTGTTCGGTATAAGGGAGCGCATCCTCTCCCAAGTCTGCCCCTGCAATCCAGATGCCCCGGGTTTTCAAATCATCCAGCAGCCTGGCCAGGTTGGTTACCTTGGCAACAGGCATATACTCAACCGCACCTGCCGATGCCTTCACAGCAGCCGGTGTCAGCCCTGCGGATCTGCGCTTGGGGATAATGACCCCGTGAGCTCCACAGCATTCTGCTGTTCTGATAATGGGACCCAGATTGTGCGGGTCGGTTATCTCATCCAGGATGATCAGAAAAGCGGCTTCTCCTTCTTCCCTTGCACGCTGGATTATTTCATCCACTTCTGCATACCGATAAGGGGTAACATAGGCAATCACCCCCTGGTGAGCACCGGAATCGGATATCTCATCCAATCGCTGCCGCTCCACCTGCTGAACAACAATTCCCTTCTCCCGGGCTCTGCCTATGATTTCCCGGACAGGCCCTTCCGTACTGCCCCGCGCAACAAGCAGCTTTTCCACTGTCCGGCCGGAACGGAGTGCCTCCAATACCGGGTTTTTCCCTTCTATGCGGTTCTCAACAAATTCCTGTTCACTATCCGGCAGCTCCGCTAAAGGTCTTTTGCTCAAGCTGCCTTGGCCTTTGCGGGTGCTGCTGTCTGTGCGGCTGCTTCTGCTGCCGGTTTTCTCGGAAAAGCGGCTTCTGGGTTTTCCTGCACTTCTTTTTCCGCTGTCTTTTTTCATATTGTTATTCATCTTTCCTCCACTGTCAAAGCATGTTTTGTATCTGTCATTCTATCCATTTATAAGCCTTTTCATCAAATCATGCTCATATTTATCTTCTCTGCAAATGAACAACCCAACAGCTTTATGGTTGCGTTTGCATCTGCCTGCATAGCCAAATTATAGCATTGTCAGGGCTGAAATGTATACCAGATTTTCAGCATTTTCAATGCTGCCGAATCAATAAGCAGGTACTGTTTGAGCTTCGTTCACTTTGGTAAGACTGAAGTGTTCTTGTTAAGAGGAGGCTTTTGGATATCCAGCTTATCCAGAGATGGGGCTGTTTCAGGCTTAATCTGAAATGTGACGAGAAATTCGGTTTCAAACTCATCGCTGTGAAAGGAGATCTTGCCCTGATTCCGGGAAATCAGTTCTTTTACAATAAAGAGGCCGTATCCCCTGTCTCCTTTTTCTTTTTTTTTGGTGGAAAACTTGTAATCAAAAATATGCTTTTTATCTGCTTCCGGAATCTCTTTCCCATTGTTGGAAATAGAAATACAGCATTGACCGTTTTCTTCATAGATGGAAAGGGAGACAATTCTGCTTTTAAAAGCCGGATTAAATGACACCGCATCAAAAGCATTATCCACAATATTGCCGACGATTGATGTCAGATCCACATCATCCACAGAAATTCTTTCAAGGGTGGTTTCGATGTCCACCTCAAAATGTATGCCGTCATTTTTGGCAATATTGCTTTTAACCGATAGAAGGCCGTCTAAATATTTGTTTCCGGCCTGATAAAAACAAAATCCGCTGAAGTCGTTGTTGTTTGTCAGCTTCCGGGCATATGCCTTAACGCTGTCGGCAACGCCTGACTCCTGCATGGTGCAAAGAGCAACCAGCGTACTGATGTGATTTTTGAAATCATGCTTCTCTTTTCGAACTGCATCCAAAATTGCCTCCATATTTCTGGAGTATTCCTCCTGCAGCTTGAGTCGATTTGCAATCTCCTTGAGCTTGACTGCTTCGTTCAATTCGAGAATGCTCAAAAAGCCTACCATAAAGAACAAGATGCCGCTGATCAGGAAATCAACAAGTTCAAAATTCCTGGATATAAACGAAAAAAAGGCAATTATTAAAAAAATAATAAGCAGGAGATAGGTTACGGATGGATTGTTTTTCTTTAAGAGTTCATGCTGAAAAAGCCCGGTTTTAAATCGAAGCCTGGCTAATAAAACAATCAAGGCGGTTTGAACAGGCCGAACCAAAAGAAGGGTTTTCAACAGCAGCGCGGCATCGTTTTTTATAGCAGTCACCGAGCTGCCCATGAAAAGCGATACGGGTATTAATACAAGCGTCTCCGTCACGATATAGATCAGAAATACAAAAATATTGACCAAAAGAGACGTATAGAGACTGCTGTTGGTTATGTATGCCAGAACCAAAATATTGAAGGCAACATAAAACAAGGTATGCGGCAGTTTGTCAAAGCCCGATAAAAAGTGGTGCAAAACCAGAAATGACGAAACAAAAGACAGGGATTTCAGCCAATGGAATCTTAAAAAACTCAAGCGCTCTATGATAAGGAGATATAAAACGAGAAAGGTGGCAGCTTCCAGAAGTACGAAAAAAATATCATTCAAAAGAAACTTCAATAATTCCATGGCAAAGCCCCTCCCCCTTGTATTACCGGGTCTATCTTCTCAACTCTTTTCCTGCCGATTATTGTGGGATGCGCTGCGATTTACTGCAGTTTTTCAAAATACCTGCATATGCTTGCTGAATTCATTTTTTCCGCTATGATCCACAGCCTTGTGCCTATACTTGTATTATATACCTTCTTTCACTTAAAATGGGAGACTTTTTTACTTTTGGACGAATTATCCTGACGCTTTTCAGGAAACCCTTGCTTCATCTATAAAACAGGTGCTTTATACTTCTCATCATACAAATGAGGATGGTATTCGGCTCTTCGGTTGGGGCAGTCTTCTCTGGGACAGAGCTGGCAGTTTTCAAAGTTGGACTGGGTTTGAAACAGGATCCCTGATGTGGATTTCATCGGAAGCATCAGGCAGCTTTCGGTTAACTCCACCCCAATCAGCTCTCTCACATTTCCGAGGATTTGAAACAGCTCACGCTGCTGGCTGATCGGCCAGTCTTCCAAAGAGCCTGGATTCATGGATTTAAATTTCTCCAGTCGGTACTCCTTTTCCAAATGGCTGTAGAAGTACCTCAGCGCTGCTGCCAGTGCCTGCTCCATAATCACTTCAGCCCAGTATTGCTCCAGCATATCCTCCAAGCCTGCAGCCCATTCATACAATTCCCTGCCGCAGGTAACAACATAAGGAAAAACCCGGTTGATATCTGCAAAGTTCACCCTCATAACACGGCTGGACAGCTTCACATTGTCTACAACCACAAATTCTTCGTGTTTGTCGTTAATGGAGGACAGGGTATACATGGCCTTTGGTTTCCCAATTTTTTCAGCATGTTCAATCATTTCCAGAAGCTGTGCCCCATCCTCACTGTCCGCTTGAATATGCAGCTTTTTTAACAGCTGATTCCTGTCCGGCTGAAAAGGAATGCTGTCTAAAATTATTTGTTTCATTCAGATATCCCCTTGTAAATTTTGAGCAGCGGCCTATTTGGTGATGGATGCCTGTTGGCACTTGATATCATACCGCTGCTCTTGCCTTAGCAAGACAATCTTATCATGATTTTACACACCCTTCAATTGCTAAGAAGGCAAATCTGGGTAAAGATATAGGAAGGCGTATTGCTGCAATCCAGGCTTAAGCCAGCTTTTGAGGCTCTTGATAAGCATACCCGTTCAGTTCTACTGAAACACTTTCCATAACCTGGTCCTCATAGGGCTTATCGCGATGATCGCGTTTGGCATGAACAATGCTGTCTGCTATTTCCATCCCTTCCACCGCTTTACCGAAGGCAGCATATTGCCCGTCCAGATGAGGAGAATCCTCAACCATGATAAAAAACTGACTGCCTGCACTGTCTGGATGAGCTGATCTGGCCATGGATATGACCCCTCGTGTATGCTTCAATGAATTGGCAAAGCCGTTTCGGTCAAACTCCCCCTTAATTTGATAACCTGGTCCTCCGATTCCAATGCCCTTTGGGTCTCCGCCTTGAATCATAAAGCCCGGAATAACCCGATGGAAAATCAGGCCGTTGTAAAAGCCTTGATTCACCAGGGATATGAAATTGTTTACCGTATTGGGTGCAATATCCGGATACAGCTCCACCTTGATATCACCCTTGTTTTTGATTTTGAATGTTACAATGGGGTTGCCATCTCTTTTCACAATTTGATCCTCCATGTCTTCAAATTTTGACTTATTATATCACAGACAAGATATCGTCTGGAATAGGAGTTTCTGTTTAAGCAGTTTGTGCTGTGGTATACTAATACAAGACAGACAAACACCGGGATCATATGCTGCAGGGGGTGGATTATGAACATAAGCAATTTGATACGCAACCTGCCCACCATCGTTTTGTATGCAAACATTATATTAGCCTTTGTTATTATTTTTCTAAGCCGGAAAAACACCAGCACCACCTGGGCATGGGTGCTGGTTCTCATGTTCATTCCGGTACTTGGTTTTATTTTGTACCTGTTTCTTGGACAGGATACCCGGCGTATTAAAATCTTTATTCAAAAGGAAAAGGATGACGGCAAAAAGTTCAAGGCCACCTTCAGGCATCTGCTTTCCGAGGAAAGCTCCAGTTTGACACACCCTTCCATCGAAAGGGACAGGGATTTAATCCGGCTTCATCTAAATAATTCTCATTCCATCTTTACATACAACAATCGGATTCAGGTGCTGAAGAACGGTCAGGAAAAATTCACCGCCCTGCTGAAAGCACTTCAGTCCGCCCGTCACCACATCCACATGGAATACTATATTATACGAAATGACGAGATTGGCAGGGAGGTTCGGGATATCCTGGCGTCCAAAGCCCGGGAAGGAGTGGAGGTCAGACTGCTGTATGATGGTATGGGCTGCCTGGCTCTGCCCAAAAAATATGTCCGGCCCATCATTGAAGCCGGTGGAGAAGCCGCGGTATTCTTCCCTCCATTTTTACCCCACATCAACATCCGGGTCAATTACCGAAATCATAGAAAGATAACCATTATAGACGGAAAAACCGCTTTTATCGGCGGCCTGAATCTGGGAGACGAATATTTGGGTAAGTCCCCTAAATATGGTTTTTGGCGTGATACCCATTTCATGGTGGAGGGAAATGCTGTGGATTTCCTCCAGCTGCGATTTCTTACAGACTGGGAGTTTGCAGCCAAAGCCAGCCTGCCTTTTGATGAAAACTACTTTCCTGTTAAGAAAACCACAGGTGAAAAGGGCATCCAAATCGTTTCCAGCGGCCCGGATTCCAAGTGGAATGCCATTCATCAGGGCTACTTTAAAATGATTACCCAGGCAGAAAAAAGCATCTACATACAAACCGCTTATTTTGTACCGGATGACAGCCTGATGGAAGCATTGAAAACCGCTGCGCTGAGCGGTGTGGATGTGCGAATCATGATTCCGGGAAAACGAGACCATCCCTTTGTTCATTGGGTGTCTACATCGTATCTTTCCGAATTGCTGGATTCAGGCATCAAGGCCTACATTTATGATTATGACCGCTTTATGCATGTCAAGGCAGTGATTGTGGACAGCCGTGTCGCATCGGTAGGCAGTGCCAATTTTGATCTGCGCAGCTTCATCTATAACTTTGAAATCAATGCGGTACTATATGATACCGAAGTGGCATATCAACTGGAAGAGCATTTTAGGGAGGATATGACCCATTGTATTGAGCTGACCAAGGATTTATATGAAAAACGCTCCTATCTGGTACGGTTTAAGGAATCGGTTTCCAGGTTGATTTCTCCACTGCTTTAAAGCAGCAATGCACCTTTGTTTAAAACAAGCCGCTTAAAAAACCATACTCAACAAGATAGTAAACCACCAGAGCTGCTACACCCAGCAGCAAAGCGGTTTTTAATACCTTGAATGCAATTTTCAGTATAAAGAATACGGCTACTACGGCAACAATTATGATCAAGACGTCCAATTGTTCCGCCTCCAGTCATTCTAGATTTCATATTCCTATCTTAACATATATGCGAGCTCTATACTATCCATATTTCATACTGTAACCCTTTACTCGTATCTGAAAAGGCAGCATCTGCCTGTTTTTTTACCAAGCATGAATGTCATAATTGAAATTATAAATAATATTTCCTTCATTTTTGTAAAAACGACTTGCACTGTTCACGAAGAAGATGTAAAATGATAAAAATTAACCAATCATTGATATCATGGGAACGGAAATCATACATAACGTCTCTTTGACGTTTTCGTATGTTACCATTAAAACCCAACAAGGAGCTGCAAAATGAATAATCAGAAATCAAATGGTGCAACATACGACAAAGAGCTATTGGTAGCAAATCTCTATAAGTTTGCTGCAGACAACAACCACATCGAACCCTCCCTGTTTGATCATTATTCGGTCAAGCGGGGTCTTCGCAACAATGACGGTACAGGTGTGCTGGTAGGGCTTACACAGATCGGCGATGTACACGGCTATATCATGGATGAAGGTCAGAAGGTTCCTGTAGAAGGCCGCCTTCGCTATCGCGGCATCAATATCGAGGACATCGTTCACGCCTGTCAAGCGGAAGGACGCTTTGGTTTTGAAGAGGTTTGCTTCCTGCTCCTGTTCGGAAAGCTGCCCACAAAGCACGAGCTGGATACATTTTGTGATATTTTGTGGAAAAGTCGTTACCTGCAGGATGGCTTTGTGGAAGATGTTATCTTAAAGGGACCCAGTAAAAACATTATGAACAAGCTGGCCAGATGCATTCTGTGCTGCTACTCCTATGAGGAGAATCCGGATGACCTGTCTATTAACAGTGTATTAAGCCGCTGCATTGATCTAATAGCCCAGGTACCGGTTTTTGTAGCCTACTCCTATATGGCCAAATGCCATTATATCGATAACAAAAGCCTGCATATCCATGTTCCGGGTGAGTGCCAGAGCACAGCGGAGTGTCTTCTGCATATGATTCGTCCGGACAGCCAATTCACCAGGCTGGAAGCAGAGATTTTAGATCTTGCCCTTATTTTACACGCCGAGCACGGTGGTGGAAACAACTCCACCTTTGTAACCAGGGTGGCTTCTTCTTCTGGCACAGATACCTATTCTGCCATTGCAGCAGGGGTTGGTGCGCTGAAGGGGCCCAAGCATGGCGGTGCCAATATCAAGGTTATGGATATGGTGGAAGATCTGAAGGCCAATGTTTCAAATTGGGAGAAGGAAGAGGCAGTACGGGAATATCTGGTGAAATTGTTGAATAAGGAAGCCTTTGATCGCTCAGGTTTGGTGTATGGAATGGGGCATGCTGTCTATACCCTGTCCGATCCCAGAGCGGTGCTGCTGAAGCAAAAGGCAGAAGAGCTGGCGAAATTGAAAAACATGGAGAGCGAGTTCCATTTATATGATACAATAGAACGAGTCACACCGGAGCTGTTTGCCGAACTCAAGGGCGGCAAGAGCTTGTGTGCAAATGTAGATCTCTATTCGGGGTTTGTATATAAGATGCTTGGAATCCCCAAGGATCTCTATACCGCTATCTTTGCCATAGCAAGGGTGCCAGGCTGGTGCGCTCACTCCATGGAAGAGCTGATCAGCGGCGGCCGAATTATTCGCCCTGCCTATCGCACCCTGATCCAGATTAACGAATACAAGCCCCTGAATGAAAGATAAGGAGGTTTTCAAATTGTGTGAACGATGCCATCCTGACGGGCATACAATAACTCATGTTCCCTACGATCAATACCTGACAGAGGTCACTCATCAACTCAGCCATGGAGGAGTCTTTCTTACATCCTGCAAAGAAAAAAACAATACCATGATCATGGGCTGGGGAGGGATAACCTTTTACTGGCGCAGGCCGATCTTCATTGTACCGGTACGCACAAGCCGCTATACCTGGCACGCCATCAATGAAACCGGTGTATTTACGGTCAGTGTTCCCTTACGGGATGAACTGAAGCAAGCCGTTGCCTTTTGCGGCAGCAAATCAGGCAGAGATTTTGATAAATTCAAGGAATGCAATCTGACCGCCCTGCCCGGCAGATTTGTCAGAGTTCCGGTCATTGGAGAATGCAGCCTGCATTATGAATGCAAGGTGCTCTTTAAGCAAACCATGGAGCCATCCCTGTTAAGCAATGAAATTAAGAATCGGCACTATCAGGATCTTGACTTTCATACCATGTTCTATGGTGAAATCGCCGCTTGTTATACAACCCCATAACTGAATTTTATACACACATTCCTGCGCCGACTTTCGCCTTTGCTTTCAGCGCATTACTTTTTACTTTTTCTCACCTTTCCGGCTGCGTTGAAAAATCAAAATAGCATTTACCTCGCCGCCCATAATGATCAGCTGAGCACTGATAAACAACCAAACCATTAAACCGATGATGCCGCCGATACTGCCGTAAATTCTAGAAAGGTTCCAGAAGTGATTTGTATACCAGGCAAAGAGCCAGGATACAAGCAGCCAGCCTGCTGTTGTAAAAATCGCGCCTGGCATGGCATTGCGCCATCTGACTTTGATACAGGGGCTGAATCGGAAAAGCAGAATAAAAACCAAAATCATCATTAATATTGCGACGGCATATCTGAGAATATCCCATCCCTGCCAGGTAAACTCAGCCAGTCCAGCTTGAATCAGATAACTCCCGATCTGTCTCCCAAATATCAGCAGCACAAAATAAAAAACGATTAAAACAGCCACTAGTATGGTAAACAAGACGGATAAGGGAATGGCAATCCAAAAAGGCCTCGTGTCTTTTTGGCACAGCGCCTTGTTGATCCCACGTATCGCCGCGCCCATTCCACTGGCTGCAGCCCAAACCATGGAGATAAATCCAAAGGACAGCAGTCTCGGATTCCGGTTATTGAGGATCTGCCTTACATTTTCTCTGATCAGTTCATAGGTTTCGTAAGGCAGCAAGGCAGCCAAAGACTCCAGAATGCTTTCTTCGGGTATCGGGATGTACCCGATGATAGTGGTTATAAAAATCAAAAAGGGAAAAACCGAAAGCAGGAAATAATAAGCCATCTCTGCACCATAAGCAGCTACTTCATCGTCAACATATCTGCGATACAGTTTCCTGATATAGAAAATCATCTGCTGTTCACGCGCCTTTGTTTTGTGTAATGATGTAAGCTATGTTTAATATGCCCTTTTTTGCTATAATGGTACCATTCCTATTATCATGCAAAGGGTGAGTTGATGTATCGAATTTGGGGAATTCTTAGAAAGAATAACAAAATCATGATGGATACGGTGGCAGTCTGTGAGGATGCGGGCTGCTCCGATGAAGCAAGGCTGCAGGAATGCATTCAGAAAATCTGCTATGAATTTGATGTACAGCGGCCGATGTGGCTTCCGAAAAATGAAAGGGAGTTTGACAGGCATAAAAGAGCTGTTTTGAATCAGGATAATTTTATAGAAACCATCTCCTTTGATACCCTGGAGCTGGAGCTGCTGGATGACAGCAATTGAATAATGGTACATACCGCCGAAGATATTTGTTTACACATCTCCTTTTATATAACATAAGATATAATATATCTTTGCAGGAGGTGTGATTTTTATGACCAATCAAGCAAACGATCAGGTACTCCCAACCTTTGAAGCGCAAGGTGACAAAAAGCGCAAAGAACCCTGCCCGCAAAAGCCCGGCACCCTCATAAGGATATTTATTCCAGCCGGCGCGGTGATCAATCTGTTAAATTTAATTGAGGTTTCTTCACCCAGCGGAATATGCCTCATTATCAGAATTCCTCTTTTAGGAGGACTCACAGGTAACGACGGGAGCGTGTTGTCCTTAGCAGATATCCAGGATGCTGTTAACAAAGTGGGAGGAACACTGGAATTTATGGAGTAATCAATTCTGCCGGCTTGACAGCCGGCTTACTTATCCTCCGGAAGAAATGAAAGATGAGAAATATTTTTTAAAATAACGTTTATTTTTTGAAAGACTGGTTATCATAATAGTGTAAGTTACCCAAACCCCCAAACCCCTTACATAAAAGAGCCTCAAAAGCACATCGAGGCTCTTTTATCTTTATTTACTGCAATCTTACAGAACTCGTTTTAAATCGGTAAGAGCTCGGTATACCACCCGAGCTCTTGTATGGAAAAAGGCCGGCCTCTTACTTTTGCACCATTGTCTTTCTGCGTGCACAGCATAATAAACAATTTTCGACATCTGTCCTGCCCAAGGGAATCACGCCTTTCCATTAATCTGACGAAAACACAGTCCATTCATTTTGTTGACAAGCAATCGGAGCTGTTGGTAAACTGGTACCGTCCTACATCTATTTCAAGCAGCTGCTACGATATATATATAAACGACATTGTTGCAATCAAACAAGAAAAAGAAAAAAGAGATCAGAATTTTCAATAAAAATAGAAAACTTTGCAGGAGGATTTGAATTGAACACGAGACTGGAGTCGAATAAGAAGTATTTTATATTGGATATGGACGGTACCTTTTATTTGGGAAATCAATTGCTGGAAGGATCGCTGGAATTTCTGAAAAAGGTGGAGGCGGCCGGAAAGCAGTTTCTCTTTTTTACCAACAATTCTTCCAGAAATAAGCAGGTATACCTGGAAAAACTGGCCGGCATGGGCTGCCATATCGATGAAAGCCAGCTGCTTACTTCGGGAATGGTAACGATTCACTACATAAAAAACACATGGCAGAATCCAAAGGTCTATCTGCTGGGCACCCCTGCTCTGGAGCAGGAATTTGAAAGCAATGGAATCCAATTAACCGAAACTCGCCCTGATGCAGTGGTTGTGGGATTCGATACCACCTTAACCTATGAAAAGCTGGAAAAAGCCTGCACCTTGATTCGCAATCATACTCCCTTCCTGGCGACCCATCCGGATAACAACTGTCCTACCGAATCCGGGTATATTCCGGATTGCGGCGCCATGTGCGCATTTATCACTCAGTCCACCAACGTCTTGCCCAAGTATCTGGGCAAGCCTTACAAGGAAACCATCGATTATATAACCAGCTTCCTGAACTGCACAAAGGATGAACTGGTGTTTGTAGGTGACAGACTGTACACGGACATTGCCATCGGTGCACAGCATGGAGCTACCAGCGTACTGGTTCTAACAGGAGAAACCAGGTTGGAGGATTTGGAAAAATCCGATGTGCAGCCCGATATCATCGTGGATCGTCTGCTGGATCTTACGGCTTACCTTTAGGCTTTTATCTTTACAGCTTCCTTCTATTTCTTTGTCTCCCAGGAACCGGGCCGTCCATCGCCTTGACGGGAAGAAGCAGCAGCGGTTGGGAAGGGAATCACCTTCCCCCTGTCCCGGTCCAGCAAGGTGTGTCTGCGGCGTTTTGTGTGAGACAGCCTTTTTTTTTGAAACACCAAAAATGCTGCCCTCTTTCTGCTTTTTAAATGGAATAGCAGCCCAACCGCTGCGCATGCCAATAAAATAGATACAGCAACCAGAAAAACCATAGTCATCCTCCATGCAGTCTGATTGGAGACCGTTTCACCTGTCTCCTTCCGTATTATTTGCATTTTGAGATGATTCTTATCCAGTTTTTCCAATGCTTCTCAGTTATCCAATTCCGCCAATCGGATCAGCAGAAGATTGCTGCGCTTTACAAATTCAGACATTTCCTCCGGTTCCAGAGGCTTGTGGTTGAGCATTGCCAGATCATATACCTGTCTGCAGATCAGGTTGATGTCATCCTTGCGATCCTCCCTGTCCTTCAACTCTCCCAGCTTCGCAATCAAATCATGATTCTGATTCAAAACAAGGGTCTGTTCGGCAGGAAAGCTCCCCATAAAAGAGCCGCCGAAGCGTTTGCTCATCTCCTGCATTCTTCTTGACTGTTCGGACAAAAGAATAACAGCCGGGATGTCGGATGCCTTCAGGGCTTCCACCTGAATCTTCAAATCTTCCTTATCCAGAGAGTCTCTGAACATGCTTTCCAGGGCTTGCTGAAGGGACTTGTCTTTTTTCTCACCTGTTTTTTCCTTCAGGCCTTCTGAAATATCGGAATCCACGCTGAGGAAGCGTATGCCGGTTTCCTTCATCTCCAGAAAGGTGATAAAGTGACTGTCTATAATGGAATCCAGGTACAGGGCCTCCAGATCATTTTCCTTGAACATACGGATGTATTGGGCCTGCTGGCTCTCATCCGATATGTAGAAAACTTGATCCCGATGCTTTCCACTATTGCGGTTGAGATAGTCTTTTAATTGGGTATATTCCCCATTGGTTGACTTATAAATCAGGATCTCCTTCACCCGGTCATAGAACTTGTCATCCCGCATGCAGCCAAACTTTACAAATGGATTGATATCACTCCAAAACTTCTCATAGTTTTCTTTTTCCGTTTTAAACAGGCTGTTCAGCTTGTCCGCTACCTTCTTGGATATATGATCGGATATTTTTCTGACCTGGCCGTCGTTTTGTAAAAAGCTTCTGGACACATTAAGGGGCAGATCGGGGCAATCAATAACACCCTTCAGAAGCAGCAAAAATTCCGGAATGACTTCTTTGATATTGTCGGCTACAAAAACCTGGTTGTTGTAAAGCTTAATCTGGCCTTCCATATTCTCAAACTCATTGCGAAGCTTGGGGAAATACAGAATGCCTTTCAGGTTGAAGGGGTAATCCACATTCAGGTGAATCCAGAACAAAGGGTCCTGGTAGTCCATAAAGACCTTTCTGTAAAACTCCTTATACTCCTCGTCCGAACATTCGGATGGCTTTTTCAGCCAGAGCGGATGGGTATCGTTGATGGGCTTTGGTTCCTCTGTTTCTTCAGCCTCTGCCTCACCCTGTTCCTTGCCGGCCTCTTTCTTTTTTCTGGATGCCTGCTTTGCAGCCTTTTTCTGTTCTTCCACATCATCCAGATAAACTTCTACCGGCAAAAAGGCACAATACTTTTCCAATATCTTAAGAAGCTCATATTTGTTTAAGAACTCCTTGCTATGTTCGGCAATGTAAAGCGTTATCACCGTGCCTCTTTTCTTGTGGTCGGATGCTGACATCTCATAGGTTGTACCGCCATCGCTGACCCATTTTACGGCCTCTGCCCCTTCCTGCCAGGACAAGGTGTCTATTTGTACCTTATCAGAAACCATGAACGCTGAGTAAAAGCCCAGGCCGAAATGGCCGATAATCTGATTTGCTTCATTTTGTTCCTTGTATTTTTCCAAGAATTCCTGGGCACCGGAAAAGGCCACCTGATTGATATATTTCTTGACTTCCTCCGCTGTCATGCCGATGCCGTTATCAATTACCTGAATGGTTTTGTTATCTTTATCCAATACAACACGAATCTGATACTCTTGTTCGGGCTTTGCATCCGCTTCCCCAAGGGCTGTCAGCCTCTTCATTTTGGATATGGCATCGCTGCCATTGGATACCAGCTCCCGGAGAAAAATATCCTTATCCGAGTACAACCACTTTTTAATAATCGGAAAAATGTCTGCAGTATTGACAGAAATGCTTCCGCTTTCTTGAATCATGTTTATTCCCTCCATATTACTTAGATTTTTCACAACCCGATCTTCTGCCGTGCAGGAATAAGATGGTTGGAGCAGAATTTTCCACATCTATTATTTTATTAAAACTCTGTAAGAAGTCAAGCTGACTCAGTCAGACAAAGCCAGGGATTCCGTCCGCATGGACAAAGTAAAACCCTTTCCAGATGAGCGTATCACTTGATACCTCGATTTTGGGAAAGGGTTTGAACAAAAGGTGACATGACCTTATATGACGTAAGCTGCGGACTTCGTAATTAATACGCGGCCCACTCAACAACCCCGCAGGCCAGCCGTTTTCCGGCATCTCCTGCAGGCTGAGTCCGATAGTCATCCGGATTTTGATGGATGATTACCGCCTTGCCTACCACCTCATTTACCCGAAATTGATTGGTAAAGAAGCTCATATAAGCTCTTCCGCTGTTTGAAAACAATACTGGGAAGTCTCCCGCATGATTGCCATGAGGCTGATCAGCCGGGTTCCAATGCCCGCCGGCACTCTGGAACGGTTCCTCCGGATTCCCTGTCTCACAAGTACCGTTTTCATGAATATGAAAACCATGAGGACCTATGGGACCTTCCTTCCCCCTGGCCGGCCTATAATCCGGCAAACCCGTAATCTGAGCAGTTACAATTGTCCCTCCAAGGGTATCATGAAAAAATACAACACCATTTATCTGCGGGCGGAGAGGGCCGCCCAGTACATAGGCTACGGCTGTTTTCCTTTCATTGTCCTGTTGATGGTTGTTCTCCAAACTGACACCTCCCTTTGGTTGCTTCCTTCTATCAATATATGCTGAAGGATATCCTTTTGGTGTGGCCTAAAAAAGCAGGGAGGATTTGGCATGGAAATGTAGAATTGTAATGTGGTTATACTAATAGAATCCAGGCAAAATTGAAATAAGAAAGAATTGTATGCACGATGAAAGGAGTTTATGCCGTGAATCCAGAAAAAGGAAAACAAATCCATGGCTTTCGTTTGCAGGAAGTGACGCAGATCCAGGAAATGAATTCAACAGCACTGGAGTTTATCCACGAAAAAAGCGGTGCCAGACTGCTCTACCTTCAAAATGAGGATGACAACAAGGTATTTTCCATCTCCTTCCGCACACCGCCTCCGGACAGCACCGGAGTCCCTCATATTATGGAGCACTCTGTACTGTGCGGTTCCAGGAAGTTCCCCGTGAAAGAGCCTTTTATTGAGCTGGCAAAAGGTTCACTCAATACATTTTTAAATGCCATGACCTATCCCGATAAAACCATGTACCCTGTTGCCAGTCGCAATGATAAGGATTTTATCAATCTTATGGACGTCTACATGGATGCCGTTCTGTATCCCAGCATCTATGAAAAACCGGAAATCCTGATGCAGGAAGGATGGCACTATGAGCTGGAAGACCGAAACCAGCCGCTGACGTACAAAGGTGTGGTATACAATGAAATGAAAGGAGCCTTCTCCTCTCCCGAGCGGGTATTGTTTGGGGAGATTCAGCAATCCCTGTACCCGGATACCCCTTATGCCAACGAATCAGGTGGCGACCCGGACTACATACCTGATCTGACCCAGGAAGATTTTATCGCCTTTCACAAGCAGTATTATCACCCATCCAACAGCTATATTTATCTTTATGGCAACGGGGATCTGGATGCCCACTTAAAATTCCTTGACGAGGAATATCTGAGCAGCTTCGATACAATTGAAACCCATTCTGAAATACCCCTGCAAAAGCCTTTTTCACAGATGCGCAGGAAGGAAGCAGAATACTCCATATCACCTCAGGAGGGCTTGGCAGACAAAACCTATATCAGCCTGAACTACGCAGTAGGCCGGTCAACGGATCCCTTCCTCTATCTGGCTTTTCATATTCTGCAATATCTGCTTTTGGAGAGTCCTGCCGCACCGCTTAAAAAAGCGCTGCTGGATGCGGGAATCGGGAAGGATGTGTTCGGTTCCTTCGATAACTATTTATTGCAGCCATCCTTCAGCATCATTGCAAAGGATGCCAATGAAGGCGATGAAAAGTCCTTTCTTGAGATTGTAAACAGCACCCTGAGGGGGCTTGTTGAAAACGGCATCGATAAAAAGCTGGTGGAAGCAGCCATCAACTATCGGGAATTCAAGCTGCGGGAATCGGACTTTGGAAGCGCTCCCAAAGGTCTGGTGTATGGGATGCGGTGTATGGACAGCTGGCTGCATGGTGCAGACCCTACCATGCATCTGCGCTTTGAGGAACCATTAAATCGGATTAAGCTGGCCCTGACCCAGCCGGTATTCGAGGAGCTGATCGAGCAATACCTGCTGAGCAATACCCATAGCAGTCTGGTTCTGGTAAAGCCCAGGGCTGGTCTGGCAGAAGAAAAGGATCGGCAAATCCATGAAAGGCTCCAGGCCTATAAGGCGGAGCTGAGCGAAGAGGAAATCAATGAGTTGATCAGCAACACCAGGGAACTGATGCGAAAGCAATCCGAGCCTGATACCCCGGAGGGTCTGGCATCCATTCCCATGGTGGAGCTGTCGGACATTGAGCCCAAAGCTGAAGCGCTGCCGCTGGTTGAGCAGGAGGTATCCGGAGTAAAGGTGCTGCATCATCCCTTGTTTACCAATGGCATTGCCTATTTGAACCTCTGGTTTGAAAGCAGTGCCGTGCCCGAAGAGCTGGTTCCTTATGCAGGTCTGCTGGCCGGCGTACTCGGGAAAATCAGCACCAAAAAGCATCACTATGAAGAGCTGGCCAATGAAATCAATATCCACACCGGTGGAATTGCTTATTCCATTCAAGCTCTGGCCTTCAACGGGAAGGACGGAGATTTTCTGCCCAAGCTGCTGGTGCGCTCCAAGGCCTTGATTGATAAAGTGCCAAGGCTGCTGGAGCTGCTGAATGAGGTTGTTAATGATTCAGTGTTTTTGGACACCAAGCGCCTGAAGGATGTGATCCAGGAGATGCGATCCCGGATGGAGATGACGATCAACCAGTCCGGTGATATGATGGCACTGAACCGCTTAAGCTCTTACTTTTCTCCTGCCGGCAAATACACCGAGCTGAGTTCCGGAATTGCCTTCTACCGATTCCTGAGTGACCTGGAGCGAAACTTCGAAACCAGAAGGGATGATCTGGCAAAGAATCTGGAGAAGACCGCCCGGTTGATCTTCAACAAAAGCAATCTGACAGCAGGAATTGCTATCCCTGAGGAAGACAGCCAGGAATTTTTCCGCCAATTTGAAGGCTTTGTAAATATGCTGTCCCACCGGGAATATCCGGCTGCACCATTTGAATTCAAGGAGGATGCAGGCAACGAAGGGCTGCTCACTCCCAGCAAGATTCAATATGTAGCCAAGGGATACAGCTTTATCAGATCTGGATATGCCTATAGCGGCAAATTGCAGGTACTTCGCACCATCTCCAACCTGGATTATCTGTGGAACCGTGTCCGGATTCAGGGAGGAGCCTATGGGGTATCCGTTGTCTTTACAAGAAGCGGAATGATGCTTTTTGCATCCTATCGGGATCCCAATTTGAAGGAAACCCTGCAGGCCTATGACGATCTGGCAAATTACCTGGCAGGCTTTGATGCCGATGAAAGGGAGATGAAGAAGTATATCATCGGTACAATCAGCCGGCTGGACAGCCCGTTAACACCGCAAATGAAGGGCGAACGATCTGAAATCAATTACTTTACCGGTCTAACTCAGCAAGACATTCAAAAGGAAAGAGACGAGGTGCTGGCTGCCACAGCAGAAGATATAAAAGCTTTGTCTGCAATGGCAGCAGACGTACTGAAAAATGAATACCTATGCGTACTGGGAAGTGAAAGTAAAATCAAACAAAATCAAGACTTGTTTAAGAATTTGGTGCCAGTGTTCGAGTAAACCATAAAAGAATGCATCTGCATGAACTGCACCTGTAAAAAATGAAAATGCTCCCCTCCATACTGCAAGTGGAACAGATAACCACTGAAGCAAGGAGGGGAGCATTCGATTTCTATCAATGCTTGCTGCTTTTCCGTTTCCTGTTATCGATAATCAGGAGAGCTGCCAATAAAACAAACAGCAAAGCCAGTCCAATGATCACCGCTTTTATGACCCAGCCGTCAAGCAGCCTTTGGAAGAGGCCCGGTTCGGTCGGCTCCTCTTCACTCAAGTCTGTGGTGTCATCCGCTTCTTGAACAGGTTCCGGCTCTGACTCGACCTCAATGACTACCACCCGGTCTGTAAATCTTTGAAGGGTACCTTCCATGGAATCGTAGGTATAGAAGCTTCGATTCCCCTCATGATCCATGGCATAGACAAGGTAGAAGCCGGTCTCCTCCTCTGATTCCGATTCCAGCACCCAGGCCTTGATGGTTTTCCCGTCAATGGTAACCTGAGTTTCCTCATATCCCTGTGGTATCTCCACAGAATCATCCGGTTGCAGTAAAACATAGGACAAGCTTGTCTCTATGCTTGCATGATTGTAAACTTTTCCGGAAGCACTATCGTAAATATAGAACGCTCCATTTTTACCTTCTTCATCGGTTAAATATACAAGACTGAGCTTGTTTCTCGGGTTGATCCCGGCTTCAACCTCTTCGCCGCCAAAGGTTAGAGAGCTCAATTCAAACCCATCAGGCAATTCCACTTCGGATAAATCCTTCCGTAAATACAGCGCTTTACCATCTACATCAACCTCAATGGTACCTTCCACCGGATCAATCACATCAGGCGTAGGCTCCGGAGTAGGAACGGGAGTAGAGTCCGGTTCCGGTGTAGATGTGGGCTTTGGCGTTGATGAGGGTTTTGGTGTTGATGAAGGCTTTGGGGTGGATGAAGGCTTGGGTGTTGATGAGGGCTTTGGGGTTTCTTGGGGTTCGTTAACCGTTATAGTAATTGTTTTTTTGGGTTTACCAAGCGATTCTCTATTTGTGTCCATAAATACTTTAGTTTTTATTGTTATTGTTGATTTTCCTGGCTCCAGAGCTTTAAAAGTAAGTTTTTCTGTGATTTCAGGTAGACCATCCCCAAGATCAAAAACAATAATTGTCCCTCTAAGATTACCTGTATATTGTAGTACAGAGGGCTTGCTATTTTCATATTCGGCTTCTACGCCGAATATATTAGTTCCTTCATATTTCACCCACACAGTCACTGTGTCCCCTACATAAATCGAAGTAGAACTGGCGCTCACAGATAAGTCAGCTGCATAGGCAGTTATCGGTATCAGCTGCAAAAGCATAACGAAAATAATTAATACGATAGGAAGTTTTCTTTTATAGTTTTTCATCTGTTAGTTCTCCTCATCATTTGTAGTGACATTGTTGTATTCCGTAAT
This sequence comes from Clostridiales bacterium, assembly GCA_012837325.1. Lineage (GTDB taxonomy): Bacteria > Bacillota > Clostridia > Caldicoprobacterales > DTU083 > DURK01. Next base: position 278 of record DURK01000137.1, on the reverse strand, counting down.
CAAACGCTGCATTGATCCGTCTCTGGCATCATACAGATAAAAACCCTTGCTACCAATTGAGTTGATGGCATAAACGACATAAAAGTCATCCCCATATAGATCCGACACCCATGCCTGAGCAGGCTTATCATCAAGCACCAATACTGTCTCCACACAGTCACTGGGCTTTTCCTGTGATTTCAAAACTGTATATTGCGCTTCGATATCCATATTAATATAGGGGTAAATCAAGCCATGATCATAAATATAGAAGGAAGAAAACCCCTGTTCTCTTACAT
>DURK01000136.1 GCA_012837325.1 Clostridiales bacterium | reverse complement strand
GGCCTCGGGAGCGGCTGCAGCTGCCATTATTCTGACCACCTTCCTGGTGAACCTGCGGCATTTGTTGATGAGTGCTTCCCTTGCACCCTTTCTGAAACATCTTTCCTCCCCTGTGCTGGCTCTGATCAGCATGGGCATAACGGATGAAACCTATGCAGCCGGTTACCCGGAGGCTTCCACCGGGAAAGCAAAGCCCGCCTTTTACCTGGGCCTGAACGGCCTTTCCCATTTCAGCTGGATCTTCAGTACGGTATTGGGCTGCCTGCTGGGAAGCCGCATTCCCAATCCGGAAAAATGGGGGCTGGATTTTGCCCTGCCTGCCATGTTTATCGGTCTTTTGTTTATGCAGATGAAGAACAAAAAGGATATCCTGATTTCTCTGGCTGCAGGTATTTTATCCACAGTGCTGGCCTTTGTATTAAAGGACAACTTCAATATCCTTGTCGCAACCACAGCGGCTGCCTTGTTAGGAGTGTGCATTGAAAAATGAGACCTGAAATGGTTTACCTTATCATCGGTATGAGCGTTGTCACCCAGCTTCCTCGAGTTCTCCCCCTTGTTGTACTCACCCGAATGTCTCTGCCTCCCTTGGTGGTTCGCTGGCTGAAGCATATCCCTGTTGCCGTACTGTCAGCCCTTCTCTTTCCTTCCCTGCTGCTGTCTGAAGGCAGCCTTAACCTTACCTTGGACAACACCTCCCTTTTGGCAGCCATACCCTGCATCCTGATTGCAGCAAAGACAAAAAACCTCTTTCTTACGGTATTGGCAGGCATCCTGGTTTCGGCACTGCTCCGGCTGATTTGAGGTCTCTGCATGGCTGCATTGGTGTGACAAAAATGGCAGCATAAGGAATGGATGCAACAAAGGTCAGCAGAAATCCGTCTGTTGTAATCAACCGGCAAATCGTATATAATTTACATTTGGACAAAAAGAAGGCTGGAGGAAATCAATGAAACTGGGAATTGTAGGACTGCCAAATGTAGGCAAAAGCACATTATTCAATGCCATTACCAAAGCGGGAGCCGAATCGGCAAATTATCCGTTTTGCACCATAGAGCCCAATGTCGGCATGGTAGCCGTACCGGATGAACGATTGAACACACTTGCAGAAATGGTTCAGCCGGAAAAGATCACCCCAACGGTCATCGAATTCGTTGACATTGCCGGTCTGGTTCGCGGAGCCAGCCGGGGCGAAGGGCTGGGCAACAAGTTTTTATCCCATATCCGGGAAGTAGACGCCATTGTTCATGTGGTGCGCTGCTTTGAAAATGAAAATATTACCCATGTGGATGAAACCATCGACCCCATCCGCGACATCGAAACCATCAACCTGGAGTTGATTTTTGCGGATATGGAAAGCCTGGAAAGGCGCATTGACCGTACCCGCAAGGCACTGAAGGGCGATAAAAAGCATCAGGCGGAGCTGGATTTGATGGAGAAAATTCAGAGCAATCTGGAAAAAGGCATTCCTGCCCGCAACCTTGCCTTGACGGAACAGGAGGCACATTTGGCAGAGCATTTGTTTCTTCTGTCCTTCAAGCCTGTTCTGTATGCAGCCAATATTGCTGAGGATGACATGCTGACTGACCCGAAGCAGATCCCCATGGTTAAGCAGGTGCTGGAGTATGCAGAAAAAGAACAATCGGAGGTTCTGGTAATCAGCGCTCAAGTGGAAGAAGAGATTGCCCAGCTGGATCCGGAGGAAAGAAATGCTTTTCTGAAGGAACTGGGCCTTCCCGAATCCGGCTTGGACAGGCTGATCAAGCGATCTTATCATCTTCTTGGACTAATCAGCTTTTTAACCGCAGGCCCAAAAGAGGTTCGGGCCTGGACCATCAAGCAGGGCACCAGGGCAGCACAGGCAGCAGGAAAAATTCATACGGATTTCGAAAGGGGCTTTATCCGTGCCGAAGTGGTGCATTTTGACACGCTGGTGGAGCTTGGATCTCAAGCTGCTGCCAGGGAAAAGGGTCAGGTTCGGTCGGAAGGACGGGATTATGTCGTGAAGGACGGCGATGTGATATTGTTCCGTTTTAACGTCTGATTCACTTGCTGATGGCAGCGTTCAGATCTTGAAGTTTTGACAAGGGAGTCCTCTATGCAGGGAGGTGTCGCAGAGCTTGAGACAAAAACTACTTTCCTTCTATCATAAATATCGAAGCCTCTTTTTGCTGGCTGTCCTGCTGTTATGGGTAAAAACCTACATCAGCTATCATATTGACTTTGATCTGGGTGTGCGAGGATGGTTCGAGCATCTGATTCTATTAATCAATCCCGTTGCCGGTACGGTCTTCTTTTTATCCCTCAGCCTGTTTTCCAAAAACGTGAAGCGAGGGCATCGGATCCTGTTTGCCATATATCTGTTTCATTCCATGCTTCTTTATGCAAACATTGTTTATTATCGGGAATTTACTGATTTCCTTACCTTGTCTACCATGATGGAGGCAAAAAGCATTTTTGTGGGCAGCGAAAACTTTATTTCCGGCGCCATTTCCTTAATGAAATGGTATGATTTCCTCTATTGGGTTGATCTGCCCTGTCTGTTTATCCTGATGAAAAGGAGAAGCTCTGCCCTGGTTTTGGCAGACGAAAGACTGTTATCCGGAAAACCTGTTGGCGGAAAAGCTTTGGCCTGGGCTCTCATCCTCTTTCTGGTCAATCTGGGTTTGGCTGAAATCAGCCGTCCAATGCTGTTGACTCAAACCTTTGACCGAAACGATATCGTGAAGCATCTTGGCATCAATGCATTTACCGTATATGACAGCATCCAGACAGTAAAGCACAAAAACGCCTCCCATACCCCGGAGATGGATGATGTGAAGCTGGTGTCCGCCTATGCTTCCAAGCAGTATGCAGCACCTGACAAGAAAATGTTTGGTTTGGCCGAAGGACGCAACCTGATTATCATCCATATGGAAAGCATCCAACAGTTTCTGATTGATTACCATTACATGGATGTAAACGGGACAGAGTGGGAGGTTCTCCCCTTTTTAAATGAACTGTATCACAGCAAAGACAGCATCCGCTTTTCAAATCTGTTTACCCAGATCGGCCAGGGCAAAAGCAGCGATGCAGAGCTGATGACCGAGACTTCCCTTTTTGGTCTGCCCCGTGGAGCTGCCTTTATCAGAAATGTGGACAACACCTATTACGCCGGGCCTCATATTTTACGGGAAAAGGCCGGTTATACCAGTGCTGTTTTTCATGGCAACGCCGGCTCCTTCTGGAACCGCACGGACATGTACAAGGGTCTTGGTTATGATTTTTTCTTTGATGCGGATGACTTCATGCTGACCGAGGAGAATTCAACGGAGTACGGCCTCAAGGACAAGGAGTTTTTCCAGCAGTCCATGGAGTATCTGGAGCAGCTGCAGCAGCCCTTTTATGCCAAGCTTATCACCTTGTCCAACCATTTTCCCTTTCCCTATGATGAAAGCAGCCAACCCTTCCCCCAGGCAGATACAGCTGACGAGTCGGTCAACGGCTATTTTGCCGCTTCCAACTATGCCGATCAGGCCTTGCAGGAGTTTTTCAGCTATCTCAAGGAATCGGGAATTTATGAAAATTCCATGATCGTATTGTATGGCGATCATTACGGGATATCGGATTCCAGGAACAAAGATCTTGCACCTCTGCTGGGACGGGATCCAGATTCCTGGTCCGAGCTGGATAACATCCAAATGAGACGGGTTCCCTTCATCATTCATATCCCCGGCTGCAGCATCGGCTTTGAAAGCAGCGTTTATGCCGGTCAGATTGATATCCTGCCCACCGTGCTGCATTTGCTGGGCATTGACACCAAGGATCAGGTTTTTTTGGGCCAGGATCTGCTTTCACCGCAAAGGAAGCAAGTCGTTGCTTTTCGAAACGGAGATATGATCTCTCCCAGCTGCGCCGTTATCGGCGAGCAGATTTATGATTTGAATACTGGGGAAACAATAGATGAAAACAATGAATTCAAGCACAAGCTGGCGGACTATTATCATGAAACGGCTTTGGAGCAGTTAACCGTATCCGATGTCATTCTGAACACGAATCTCCTGCAAAGCTGCGGCCCGAAAGACCTGGCACCGGTAGACCGGGAATCCTTCGATTACTCCATCGATCCCGCCAGGCTGAAGCAGATGGCTGCCAAGGATCAAGAAAAGAAGGCCCGACCATAATCCAGCATGATTTACATCCTTCGGATTCGAATATGACACCTTCCTTTGGGCAAAATAATATTGATTTTGTCCCGATAAGGTGAAAGGATGGTGAATGCGATGGTGAAAAATGTTGGTGAACTGGATGCTTACGGCAGGATTGTATGCGGTCTCACCCTGCTGGGTATTGGCATTATGGGCTCGTCCAAAACCCTGTCCTTTCTTGGCTCGATGAAGGTAGCAGAAGGTGTTACCCGGTTTTGTCCCATGCTTTATCTGCTGGGCAAGGATACCCTTGACTGGGATAAGAAGCTGGAAAAGCATGTGGAAATACTGGCAGAAGAACCAAGTGAGGGCTTATAACAGACCTTTCAGGTCTATATACACACCCTGGTTTGATGCAAAAAAGGCATCAACCGGAGCAGAAAACTAGCTTCCGGCTGATGCCTTTTCATTTTTGGTTACAGCGGACACTGCCAGGAAACTCGGCAGCGCGGCTTGCCAATGTGTCAGAGCGGTTAAATCAAAGGATCAGTTGTTCCAGCTGGTCCACCATTTCAGAGAAGGTCTGCAGGGCCGTGTTGATGGGATCCACCGTGGTCATGTCCACGCCTGCCTTCTTCAGCAGATTGATGGGATAGTCAGAACCCCCTCCGGACAGGAAGCGGATATAGCGTTCCACTGCGGGTTTTCCTTCCTTTAAAATTCGGTCGGCCAAGGCTGCTGCAGCACAAAAACCGGTTGAATACTGGTACACATAGAATGATGTATAGAAATGGGGAATACGCATCCACTCCATACTGATTTCCTTGTCCACATGCATATCCGGGCCATAGTACTTCTCATTCAGGCTGTGATACACTTCGGACATGCTTTCAAAGGTAAGAGGCTGCCCGGTTTCTGCCATTCCGTGGATGACTTTTTCAAATTCTGCAAACATGGTTTGGCGGAAAACCGTTCCGCGGAATTGCTCCAGGTAATGGTTCAGAATATAGGCCTTCTGCTTCGGGTCATCCAAGGTGCTCAGAAGATGCCTTGTCAGAAGAATCTCATTCAGGGTGGAGGCTACTTCTGCCACAAAGATCTTATACTCCGACTTGATGTAGGGTTGATTCTTATTGGACAGATAGGTATGGATGGCATGACCCATTTCATGAGCAAGGGTAAAGACATTGTCTACATTGTCCTGATAGTTGAGTAAAACAAAGGGATGGGCTGAATACACCCCCCAGGAGTATGCACCGCTGGTTTTCCCCTCATTTTCCGCCACATCAATCCAGCCGCTGTCATACCCTTCCCGGAGTAAGGCCTGATAGTCCTCACCAAGGGGTTTCAACCCCTCTGCCACCATTTCTCTGGCACGGTCATAGGGAATCTTCATCTCGATGTCCTTTACAATGGGAACATAGATGTCGTACATGTGCAGCTCTTCCACTCCCAGGGCACGCTTGCGCAGCGAAACATACTTGTACATGGCATCCATGTTTTGGCCAACCGCTTCAATCAGGCTGTCATATACAGACACGGGAATATTGTTTTCGTCCAGTGAGGCTTCCCGGGTAGAGGCGTATTTTCTTGCCTTGCTGTAGAATATGTCCTTCTTGATGCTGGAATTTAAGGTGGCGGCAATGGTATTTTTTTGCTTGCCATAGGTCTCATACATGGCCAGAAAAGCTTCCCTGCGAACGTCGCGATTTCTGCTTTCCAGGAACTGGATATACCTTCCCTTTGTCAACTCAATCTCCTCACCGTTATCGTCACGAACATTGGGAAAGCGGATATCGGCATTGTTGAGCATGGTGTATATCGTTTTGGGTGCGGCAGCCAGTTCCCCTGCCATGGCAAGAATCTGTTCCTGCTCTGCAGATAGAACATGCTCCCGTATGCGTGTTACTTCATGTAAGAACTGGTCATATACCTTCAGGCCTTCCTGAGAGCTCAGCCAGTCATGGAGCTTTTCCTCGGGAATGGTCAGCAGCTCAGGGATAAAGAAGGAAACAGCGCTTGTTCCCTCCACTGACAGGGTTTGCGCTCTGTCCAGCAGGGCCTGTGCCTGTGTATTGCCGTTATCTTCATCCTTTTTCATATGGGCGAATACAAATAATCTCTCCATCTTTTCGGACACCTCGGAATAATAATCCAATGCCTTTTGCAAATGCCCGGCAGACTGCCCCAGGGTGCCTTTGATGCGCTCCGCCTCAGGCAGCGCTTCCTTAACCCACTGATAATCCCTTTCCCAGGCTTGTTCATCGGGATAGATGTCCTCCAGCCTCCATTTTAATTCAAGAGGCACTTCCTCTCTTCTTGGCAGTTTCTTTGTTTGACTCATAGAATCGGTTGAAAAACCTTCCTCCTTCCAATGATCCAAAATTCATAACGTAAACAACGTAAACAAACGCTGAATGTTATTCTTTCCCATTCTAAAAGTATTCTACCAAAGAGGATCATTTTCCTGCCTTTGCTGAAAATAAACCGGGTAAGGCATTCATACCGCATCATGCTGCATATAATTCTAAGAGTCGTATCTAATTCATGCTGATCACTGCGATCAAGGGAGTGTGTAATGTGAAATGTGTAACCTGATTGTGAATAGAAAAGTGCATGCCCTGCTGGCCATGGCTGCAATCCTTTGGCTGGCTGTTTCCTGCGGCATCCTGCCGCTCGGCACACAAGCTGACGGTGAAAAGCAGACAAGGAGTCAAACCCGGCCTGAAGACGTGATACACACGGAACAGGAGGATTCCGCTCCCTATGATACCGCTTTCCGGGGAAGCTCTTTTTTAATCCGGATGGATGACTTGAAGGCCATCAATATGGCTGCCAATTACCTGAAGAATTTGGGAGAAACGGTTACCTTTCAGGAAACCTATATTGAGTATCATGATGCAGGAAGCTCCGCTGTGAACATTTCCCTTGCTGACGGGGAAAGTATGGAGTATAGGGGAGATTATCTGGAGGTACGCCTGTATCAAAGCGAGGATCCGAAAGACAGCGGTTGTGAGCATTGTACGGTAGTCTATATCAGCCAGGATGGAAAAATCCTGGGACGGAACAAGATATTCAGTGGGATATCCGATCAGGATTCTTCCAGGTGAATAATAAAATTCTGATGGGTGCGGAAGGTATAAGCTCTGCCGATATGTAATTCAGGCTTTCCCTTATTCTCGTCAAAGAGAAGAACTTTCTCAATCCCATCCTCTTGATCCTTGACCAGGACTTCATAAAACAAAAGCCTGTTATCCTTGTAAACAGGTGTATCAGTCAGCTTTACCACACTGCCCTTCATCTCCCGTGTGCGCCCCTCAGCTATATCCTTTATGTAGTGGTAGTAACTGTAGGTGGGTGTCCCAAAGACGCCCCAGATAAAAACAGCCAGGCACACACCAGCAGACAGGACGGTTGCACCAATCCATTGAGGCTGCCGAAGCAGGAAAGCTGTCGTCAGAATAATAAATACAAGGAGTATTCCTGCCGATAAAAGGATAACTTTCTTCAATTGACCCCTTACTTCTGTAAAATCTGTTTCGCTGTACACGAATCCACCTCTTGCCTATTGAGAACATATCAAGTTTTATTATAGCATACACGGCTGGGAAATGCATGAATCGACCTCGGTTATAATACCACCGATGCAGGTTTGTCAAGTGTCATTTCATCCGGTGACACCAGACAATCATAAGCTATGATTCGAACTCCTGCTTTATGAGCTTCACGCAGAGCTTGTCCGAACTCCTTATGGGTTTCGTCGTTTGGCGTAGTGTAACGCATGCCCTTCATTTGTAGAATGAAGACCACATAAGCTGAAAACCCTTCCCTTGCTGCCTCCATCAGTTCCCGAATATGCTTGACCCCTCGTTCCGTGGGCGCATCGGGAAATTTGGCTACGCCGTCCAGCTCCAGTGTCACACCTTTGATTTCCAGATAAGCCTTCTGTTCTCCGGCAGCCACGAAAAAGTCAAAGCGAGATCCACCGTACACCGATTCCGGTTTCAAGCAGGTAACAGGACCTTTCAGGCCAGGCAGACACAATCCCTGTGACAATGCCTCCCGCATCACCTTGTTGGGTGCCTGGCTGTCGATGTTAACCAGTAATTTTCCTTTTTCCACTGCAATCAAAGAAAACCTGGTTTTCCGGCTGGGGTTGTCGTGCTCCTGAAGATAGACCCTTGTACCGGGAATCAACAGCTCCCTGCACCTGCCGGTATTTTTTACATGAGCTGTCTCCTGCCTGCCGTTTATCAGTACATGGGCGATAAAGCGGTTCGGCCGCTTCAGGAAGATGCCGGGTACAATATTGGGGTACTTCATTCCGGAATGTACTCCCAGCCATTGTCTCCACTGTATATCATCAATTTGGACATCCCACCGTCTATGGTTAGGTTTTCTCCGTTGATAAAGCTGTTTCGCTCATCGCATAAAAACATGGCTGCTCTGACAATATCCATTGGCTCCCCCACCCGGTTGGAAGGATGCTGTGCAATATCACCGGCAGTATACACTGGAACATAGCTCTCATCATGGTATTTCCCCGTGTCAATCCAGCCGGGGGCAATGGAGTTCACCCGAACCCGCCCTGACAGGCTTACCGCCAGAGCATGGGTAAGAGCCGTAATACCGCCTTTTGCTGCCGTATAGCTTTCTGTATTCGCCTGGGACATAAAAGCCCGGCTGGAGCTGATATTGATAACCGATGCGCCTTGGCTGAAAAATGGTAAAAACAGCCGGGTCAGCATATAGGGTGCAGTTACGCCGACTTGCAGCACCCTGTTGAAATCCTCATAGCTGCAAGGAGTCATGATGCCGCCCATGCTGAAACAGGCATTGTTGATTAAAAAGTCTACCTTTCCATACTCCTTGACCACCATTTCAACAAACCGATGCAGGACCTGTTCAACGGAGATATCACCGGGAAAGAACAAAACCTGTCCGCCGTGTTTCCTGATGTACTCTTCATTTTCCTTTCCTGCCGGCTCATTTTTGTCAACAAAGGCTGTCTTGGCTCCTGCCCTGGAAAATTCCCTGGTCAGACACCTGCCAATGCCAAGGGCACCACCGGTAACCACGCACACCTTGTCTTGAAACATAATCGGTTTTCCTCCATCTGCTGTAATCCGCATTTTTCCTTTTCTGCTTCAGTCTGTTACAATCTCATAAGGCCAGTCGATAATCCCACCAAAATCCAATACATCCGTATACCCCATCTCAATCAGCTGCTTCGCTGCCTGGGCACTCCGCCTGCCGGACCGGCAGTATATCAGAATCTTCGTATTCTTATCCGGTATTTTTTCTTCCACTTCGTCCTTTAAGCTGGTATCGGGGATTAATACGGCATTTGCAATGTACCCCTGGTCATATTCCGCTTTTGTACGGACATCCAGTATCACGATATCCTCTTCCTGATCCATGATGGATTTTGCCTGTTCCGCATCTATTTTTTGATATTCCCCGCTGCCCGGTTGTTTGCTGCAGCTGCTCAACAGCAAAAGCAGCAAACAGATCCCCGCCAGAAAGGGTTTCCAGAATCGACTCATATGAATTTCCTTCCTTTCCACACACATTTCTGGAAGCTTTACAACAGCTATGGTTCTGCCATGCAGAGATGTATGCTTTGTAAGATAATGGACAACCTACAATGTTATTATAGGAAACCATCACCAGGAAAGTCAATGTTGGCTTTGCACCTGTGTCATAAGTGTTTTTAAGCATAAAATAACGAAACACCGAATTGACACATTGTATCAATTCGGTGTTTCTGATTTGGTTGCGGGGGTGGGATTTGAACCCACGACCTCCGGGTTATGAGCCCGACGAGCTGCCAGCTGCTCCACCCCGCGATATAATGGTGGGAAGTATTGGGATCGAACCAACGACCTCCACGATGTCAACGTGGCGCTCTAGCCTGCTGAGCTAACTCCCCATTAATATACCGGAAAAACGTTGCTTTATTATCTTAACCCATATCAGGCGGTTTGTCAACAGGCAAACGCCAGATGCCGTTTCCATATCATGTAAAGGAGAATCCCGTTTAAGGGATTCTCCGGAAAAGGGCTGGTAAATGATCTGATTCGCAAAACAAAGCTGAAACTAAATCAAATGGAAAGGATCGTGCACAACAACCCTTTCATATTCTATTAGTTGATGTTTAAGACCATCTCCTGCCCTTGTATCTTTATTGTACCCACAACAAAGAAAAATAGCACTGTGAACATCTGTTAAGACAATGATACTTTGGATGAAATGGAATGAATTCACATATGTTTTTTTCTAATTTAATTCGTCCAGAGTGAGATGGAAGCTGGGTAAAAAGTGCTCCATGAAGTACTCCACTTCCGGGCGGTTCATTTTAACCAGATCCCGATGGATGGTTTTTTCCGCTTTGGAAAACTCTGTGTTCCCTGCCTTCAACTCCTCAATGCATTTCAGGTAAGCGCATAGCTTGTCTGCTGCCTTTACGATTTTCCAGTGTTCCTCATCCTCTTCTCCTGGAATCAGAACCGACTCATAATCCGGTCTCAGTTCATCGGGAAGCATGGACAACAGTCTGTTGTTTGCCACCTTTTCGATCTCTTTATATGCCTTTTTGATTTCGGGATTAAAATATTTAATGGGTGTGGCCAGATCTCCTGTTATAACTTCACTGGCCTCATGGTAAACCCCAAGGAGCAAAACCCTTTGCGGGTCGACACTGCCCCCGAACCATTTGTTTTTGATAATGGCAAGATTGTGTGCAATCATTGCTGTCTGGAGGCTGTGCTCCTGAATGTTTTCCTGCCGGACATTTCGCATCAGGCCCCACCGCTGTATGAATTTCATTCTGGCGAGATAGGCAAAAAAGTGACTCAAGTTTCATCCTCCCCTTCCATTTGAAGTATTCTCCGTCAAAGACAAAAATCCTACCTGCGGAAAATGAATCGCCAAACAAAATACGTTTGTCAAAAAATTGAGAACTGTCCCCATGATTGTCATTTTGCGCTGGCTTTGGTATAATAGGCTCGTCTCGTGCAGAGTAGGAATGGTGCGTTAAGTGTCAGGGGATGGGAGGTCGCCCCTGAACGAAGGACAGAAGTGGTCCGCGGTACCCTTCCGCATCCGCTGCCACTATAAGGAGAAAGTTCTTGACACCACTCTCCTTGGATGTGGCTTTGCTGCCATTCTGAGGAGAGGAGGTGTTTTATTATGATGAGCCGAACCAAAAAGGTTGCTTTTTCCGGTATGTTTATCGCTCTGAGCATTGTTTTTACAAGGTTTTTCAGTTACATGGTTGTCATTGGAGGTGCGCAGACCGTCCGGCTGAGCTTTGGTGATTTACCGCTGATTCTAAGC
>DURK01000202.1 GCA_012837325.1 Clostridiales bacterium | reverse complement strand
TGAAGTACAAATCCAGTAACGCGGCAGACTCTTCAGCGTCTACCGCATTACTGGATTGATCTCCGTTCTCTGCCCAGGAATAGACCGGCAAATATTTCAGCAATGGCGATCGCAGGTGTATTGGATCAGAATCATTTGATCAGAATCAGGTACTGGTGATGATTTGCTTTATCGAGTGAATTGACGCCTGCGCCTGTATCCGCCCAGTCTGTTTGCCCAAACTTCGGTATAAAAGCAGTAATAGCTTATATTGTGCCTTGCCCTATAGCTGCTAAATAGACAGCGCCAAATAAGTGAAGGAAAACCGATTACGAAAATATATAAGAATAACAGCAATTGTGACTGCTTACGATGACCATATTCGTGTTTGATTATATCGGTCCTATAGCAGTAATCATCTGCAAAAATATACCTGCTTAATGAAATTGCACCCCATCTCCCAGCAACATGAATAATATATGTATCATGATACATGTAATATGAATGCTTCAAGATTTTCGTAAATACAATATAACCCATGAACCCCATTAAATTTTGTGGAAATTCGAACATAAAAAACCACTTGGGTAAGCTAATAAGATCTCTTCTCATTCCTTTTCCCTAAATCCGTTCAAAATGGCATTGCTTTTTTGAATGATCCATCATGGCAAGCCTGATTGCGCCGTATAATCCAGAATTCATCCCCAATGTTGATTTAACAAGGATTGGTGGAAATGGTACCATTTCTTTCATATATTCACTAATAGCCTGTTCAAACACATCAAAATCATGTGAAAGTCCGCCTCCTAAAATAACAGTTTTTGGATTTAATAGAATACAAATATTAGCTATGCAAGTCTTCATGTAGGAAAGGCTTTCATCAATGAAGCTGACAACAGGCTTAAACCCCTTTTTATACAGATCAAACAAAGCTTTCGCATCGATTTCTGCAAAACTATTCGGCCAATCTGTTAAACTTTGGGATTTCCCTTTATAAAGCTCTACAAATCTTTTTTTCAATCCTGCCCCGCTAATAATACTGCTCAAAGGAGCAAGCCCGCTCTTGTACCCACTTTGCATAGCAGGATCCGAAATCCAATACCCTATTTCACCCGATGCATTGTTTTCACCCATATACAGTCTACCATTACAAATCAAGGCAAGACCTAGACCGGTTCCAATATTTATATAAATAAAATTATCTGTTTCCTCACCAAGCCACTGTTCCCCCAAAGCCGCACACTTGACATCATTCATAATGCTGACACTTAAACTGTATTTGTGATGGAAAAATGCTCTGATTTCCTCTACATTCACTTCCTCAAGGTTTGTACAAAAATATATTTTCCCTTGGTAATACGCTCCCGGTACACCTATTCCGATTGCTTTTACCATTTCTTTTTCCGGGTTTATTCTATCAATGATCGATTCAATAATACCGATTATTCTTTCCACTGGGCTTTTTCCATATTGATCCGAATACGAAGCAGTAGATAGTTGCGTAATGATCTCGCCATTCTTATTTCCGCATGCAGCTCTTATATTTGTGCCACCACAATCTACCCCTATATAAACTTCCTGCATAGTGGTCTCCTATATAAATTTTTTTATATTTTCATGACTAGGTAATCTTATCCTTTTAATCCTCCGGCAGTTATACCTTTAACAAAATGACGTGCCGTAATCAAGTAAAATACGATAACTGGCAATGAAGCAACTGACAATGCTGAAAATACTAACCCATAATTGGTCTCGAACTGTCCGAACAATAAAGCTGTAGCCAACGGAACAGTCTTCATGGAGTCAGACTCGATCAATATCAACGGAAACCAGAAATCATTCCATACCGGTATAAAATTGACGATAGCTACAGTTGCTACAGCCGGTTTTAGCAAAGGCATTATTATTCTAGAAAAGATAACAGGCTCACTGCAACCATCAATTCTTGCAGAGTTACTTAACTCCTCCGGAATCATTCTTATAAAATCGGTTAGAATGAACACCCCGAATGGCAAACCCATTGCCACAAATACTACGATTAAAGAAATGATATGATTATACAACCCTAAACCTATCATCATTTGTAATATACTAATTGTTCCCAGTTTAATAGGAACCACGAGGCCAATGATAAAATAAAGGTAAATCAATTTGTTGCCTCTGAATTTATATTTAGCTAACACATATGCAACAGGCGATGCAAAAACGATAATAAATGCAATTGATACAAGCGTGGTTAAAATGCTGTTTTTGAAATAAGTAGCATAATCTGATATGCGAAACAGCTTTTCATATCCGCTGAAAGTTAATACTTTTGGTAACCCGTAAGGATTGCTAAAGATTTCTCTGTTTTCTTTCAGCGATGTTATAAACATTAAATAAATTGGATAAATAATTATACAAGCATACACTATCACGAATAAGTATAAGAACAGTCTTGTTATGAATCTTTTCATATCATATCCCAACATTTGTCACCTCTGAAAATATGTTTAAATGAGCAACCGCTTACTATTCCTTTTCTGCACCTTTCATCCTGAATATACGCAAATAGAACAGCACGCCTATGAATACTATAACGACCATTACAGCCGCAACGGCAGATCCCATACCCATACCCCATCCGCCTCTTTCTCCGGTTTGAAATGTAACTCTATAAAATAATGAGCCCAATAAGTCTGTGCCATAAAGAGGATTGCCTCTGGTTGTTGTCATTGCATATACAATGTCAAACTGTGTAAAATCACCTATGTAGATTAATATCGTAACGATTCCTACGATTGGCATAATCGAAGGTAGTATTATGTGCCTTATTTCGGAAAGAATCCCCGCTCCATCAATCTTGGCTGCTTCCAAAATATCCTCATTAATGGAATCAATGCCGGCTGTATAGAAAAGTATTGCTTCACCAATCCATTGCCAACTAATCGCAACGGCTAACACAGGCAGAGCTGTTGCTGTAGTTCCCAACCAGGGCTTGATTAAAAATCCTAATCCTATTCCTTCCAGAACCCTATCAAAAACCCCCCAGGTTGGATTTAGTATTAGTTTAAAGAGAAATCCAACAACCAGAACGGATAATGTAGTGGGTAAAAAGCTAAGTCTCCTGATAATCGTGTTACCCTTAAATTTCCTTGTAACCAAAACTGCCACCAAAAAACCACATACATTTTGAATCAAAGTCACCATTAAGAAAAACTTTATCGTATTTGATAGTGCATTAAAAAATCTATCCTTATACGGGAATTCAGTAAACAGCTTTATATAATTCCCAAGACCTACAAAATCTGTCGTATACAATCCTTCACTGTCGTAAAAGCTTAGCTTAATGGAGTCTAATATGGGTATCACCAGAAACAATGTATATATAATGATTCCTGCTGATAAAAAAACAGGAATAAAATACCTTGCTTTCTTCTTTTGACTCGTTTTTAACATCAAATTATTTATTTGACTTGTTTTAATTCCATATTTTCTCATATTATCCATATCCCCATTCATGCTCATTATTGTTTATAAAATTATTCATTTCGCACTCCTTAATTTTCATCATTGCTGAATAGTCATCATTAAACCTGAGGTGGATAAATTAAAAAAACTCAATATTTTAAAATAATGTACTCAACTTTCCCACCACAATTGTGGTGATGAACCTTGAAAAATGAATATAATCACGCAACCAACTGCAATCGATCTTTAAGATAGAAAGGCAGAGCATTGATTAATTGGTCAATAAGTTGCTGCG
>DURK01000135.1 GCA_012837325.1 Clostridiales bacterium | reverse complement strand
TTTTACCATACATATCAACATTAATCAACACAATATGGCAGAAATTTGACAAAAAAATTCGCCCCTGGCAATTGATATTGCTTGCTTAGAGCGTGTTAAATGTTATATTGTGCTTCCGAATTAACGAGGGATTAAAACAATCCCTGCTTGACTTTTTGTGTTCAGGCCGGTATATTATATCTGATGAATCTTTAAGTGCGGTACAGAGATGCCGACAAGAGGACATATTGGCTAGGTGTGCAGCATACCCCATGCTTTATTGTGTTTTCCTGAGGCTCTCTTCAGGAATTTATTTTTTGTCGGGGTGGATTTTTATGAGATGTCTTATCAAAAATGCAATTACATACACCAACGGGGCCTTTACCAGGCTGGACCTTCTGATAGAAGGGAATCTCATCTCCAGAATCAGCCAAGACATTCCAGCAGACAGCAGCTGTCTTATATATGATTTTTCAAATAAATTTGTTTTTCCCGGTTTCGCCGATGTACATGTTCATCTGCGTGAACCGGGTTTTTCATATAAGGAAACCATACGCACCGGTACCCTTGCAGCAGCCACAGGTGGTTATACGGTGCTTTGCTCCATGCCGAATCTGGACCCTGTGCCGGACAGCGCTGCAAATCTTGAGGTTCAGCTTGAAAAAATTCGCTCCGATGCAGTGGTGGATGTTTACCCCTATGGAGCGATTACAGTGGGAGAAAGCGGCCTTAAGCTGTCCGATATGGAAGGAATGGCCGAAAAGGTTATTGGATTTTCGGATGACGGTAAAGGTGTACAACAAGGCAAAGTGATGAAAGAAGCCATGAAAAGAGCCAGAGCATTGAACAAGCTGATAGCCGCCCATTGCGAGGATGAAACCCTGTTGAAGGGGGGCTGCGTCCACCAGGGAGAGTATGCAGAAATCCATTCCCTTAAGGGAATCGTATCGGAGAGTGAATGGAGGCAGGTGAAACGGGATCTTGAATTGGTAAGAGAATCAGGCTGTGCCTACCATGTCTGTCATGTATCTGCAAAGGAGACGGTTGAGCTGATCCGCCTGGCCAAGGCGGAAGGGCTGGATGTATCCTGCGAAACAGCTCCGCACTACCTGCTGCTGCACGATATGCTCTTGTCTGATGAAGGCAGATTTAAAATGAACCCGCCGATACGATCCCATGAGGACATGCTCGCTCTTATCGAGGGAATCTGCGATGGAACGGTAGACATGATTGCCACAGATCATGCACCTCATTCGGCAGAAGAGAAGAGCGGCGGGCTGAAGGACAGCTTAAACGGCATCACGGGATTGGAGTGCGCCTTTTCGGTCTTGTATACGGGCCTTGTCAAAACCGGCATGGTTTCCCTGGAGAGTCTGATTGACAAGATCAGCCTGTCCCCGAAGAAGCGGTTTGGCCTGCCTGCTGAAAGCGGAATCATAGAAGGCGGCAGAGCCGATCTTACCATATGGGATCTTGATGCAAAATATACAATCGATAGCAGGGAATTTCAATCTATGGGAAAATCCACCCCCTTTGATGGGTATCGGGTCTATGGGAAATGCCTTTTAACCATGGCAGGAGGCAGAATGGTCTGGAAGAACGAGAGGGCGATAGAAGATCTGCAGCAGAGAAACTGCGAGTGAGTTCAGTTGGAACATTGATGATTGAGGAAGGATTGTACCTATGAAAAAAAGCTTTTTTACAGTCGCAGGCAATCGCCTGTTGGCGGAAAACACCTATGAGATGGTGCTGAGGGGGGACAGCTCTGCTGTTAAAAAACCGGGTCAGTTTGTTCACATCGCTTTGGACGGATTCTATCTGCGCCGCCCGATTTCGGTGTGCGATTGGTCAGAGCACTCCATCACGATGATCTATAAAACCGTGGGGAAGGGCACAGCGTACATGGCAGGTCTTGAAGAAGGAGACAGGCTTGAAGTGCTGACCGGTCTTGGCAACGGCTTTGACAGCAAAAAAAGCGGAAACAAGCCGCTTCTTATCGGCGGCGGTGCAGGCATTCCCCCCTTGTATGCACTGGCGAAAAAGCTTATGCAGGAACAAAAGCAGGTTTTTGCGATACTCGGCTTCAATCGTGTGGACGAGGTGTTCTATGCAGAAGAGTTTGCCTCGCTCGGTGTAAATGTCATCATTACTACGGTGGACGGATCTGTGGGCAGGAAAGGCTTTGTAACAGACGCGATGGAAATTGACATGGCAGACTATACCTACACCTATTCCTGCGGTCCTGAACCAATGCTGAAAGCGGTGTATGAAAAGGCAGTCAGCGACGGTCAATATTCCTTTGAGGAAAGGATGGGATGCGGATTTGGTGCATGCATGGGCTGTGCCTGCCAAACAAAGTATGGCAGCAAGCGCATCTGCCGCGAAGGCCCGGTCCTGGAAAAGGAGGAGATTGTGTGGTAGATACAAGCATCAACCTATCCGGCTTGCATTTGTCCAATCCCATTATTCCGGCAAGCGGTACCTTCGGCTTTGGATATGAGTTTGCTGAAATCTATGATATCAACATTCTTGGTTCCTTCTCCTTCAAGGGAACGACAAAAGAACCACGGTTCGGGAATGCCGCCCCGAGAATCGCCGAGACCCATGCCGGTATGCTGAACGCCATCGGGCTTCAGAACCCAGGTATTGATAAGGTGATCTCGGAAGAGCTTCCCAAGCTGAAGCAGGTGTTTTCCAAGCCTGTTATTGCCAACATAAGCGGCTTTTCATTGGAAGAGTATGCATATTGCTGCGAAAAAATTGACAAAGAAGAGCAGGTCGGCATCATCGAGGTAAACATCAGCTGCCCCAATGTCCATGAAGGCGGAATGAGCTTCGGAACCTCGCCGGAGAGCGCAGCTGCCGTAACCAAGGCGGTCAAGGCTGTTACAAGCAAGCCGGTATACATGAAGCTTTCCCCCAATGTAACGGACATAGCGGAGATTGCAGCGGCTTGTGAGGAGGCAGGGGCTGATGGGATCAGTCTGATCAATACCCTGACAGGTATGCGGATTGATCTGAAAAGGAAAAAACCCATACTCAACAATGTTACAGGAGGCCTCTCGGGACCTGCGGTCTTACCCATAGCTCTTCGCATGGTGTGGGAGGTTTACAAGAAAGTGAGTATCCCGATTATTGGAATGGGAGGTGTATCCACGGCAGAAGATGTAATAGAAATGATGCTTGCCGGTGCAACTGCAGTGAGTGTCGGCGCTGCCAATCTCAAGGATCCCTTTGCTTCAAAAAACATAATTGAAAGCCTGCCCGATGCAATGAAAGAGCTGGGAATAAAAAAACTGACCGATATTATTGGAGGTGCACATAATGCGTAAGGATGTAATCATCGCCTGTGATTTTCCCTCAGGAAGAGAGGTGATGACATTTTTAGACCGCTTTGAACAAGAAAAACCATTCGTCAAGATCGGTATGGAGCTTTATTATGCAGAAGGACCGGATATCGTTCGGGAGCTGAAACGCAGGGGACACAGGATCTTTCTTGACTTAAAGCTCCACGATATACCCAATACGGTAAAAAGAGCAATGCAGGTATTGTCTTCCTTGAATGTTGACATGACAAACCTCCATGCTGCCGGTTCCTCCGCAATGATGCAGGCAGCGGTGGAAGGACTTACCCGGGCAGACGGGACACGGCCTGTCCTTCTTGCGGTTACGATGCTGACCAGCATCAGTGAGGATACCATGAAGAAGGAGCTGCGAATAGACGGTACCCTGTCGAACACGGTAATCGCTTATGCAAAATCAGCGATGGCATCGGGGCTTGACGGGGTGGTATGTTCTCCTCATGAATCTCCAATGGTTCATGAAAGCTGTGGAGCAGACTTTTTGACTGTCACACCAGGGGTCAGGTTTGCCGAGTCTGCGAGGGGGGATCAGGCAAGGGTGACAACGCCTGCCGAAGCCCGCAGGCTGGGCTCGGACTACATCGTCGTGGGAAGGCCGATTACCCGGGCAGACAACCCGGTAAGGGCTTATCAAAAATGCATGAATGAGTTTGTGGGAGGCTGATGATGTGAAAAAACGTATTGCAAGGAATCTGCTGTCCATGAAGGCGGTTTTTTTCAGGCCGGAGCAGCCCTTTACATGGGCAAGTGGAATTAAAAGTCCGGTTTATTGTGACAACAGGCTGACCCTGTCCGATCACAAGATAAGATGTGACATTGAAACAGGGCTGAGTGAGCTGGTACGCGAGCATTTCCCTGAGACGGAGGTGCTGATGGGAACAAGTACCGCAGGAATTGCTCATGCAGCCATCACAGCACATCTGATGGGACTGCCCATGGGTTATGTACGTTCAGGTGAAAAGGGTCATGGAAGACAGAACCGGATAGAAGGCCGGCTGGAGCCTGGACAAAAGGTATGCGTGGTAGAGGATCTGATCTCCACGGGCGGCAGTGTCATCCATGTTTGCGAGGCATTGCGGGAGGCCGGTGCAGAAGTATTGGGAGTGGTATGCATCTTTACCTACGGGATGAAAAAGGGCATGGATCGTCTAAGGGCTGCCGGAATCAAGGCGGTAAGTCTTACGGACTTTGACACGGTGGCAGAAGCAGCCGCAGAGGAAGGCTGTATTTCAAAGGATGACGTGCAGCGATTGATTGCATTTCGGGATAATCCTGCTGATGAAAGCTGGATGGGAGGCGGAGAATGAAAAGCTTGATTGACATTCTGGATCTCAGCACAAAAGAAATAGACGAGCTGATGGCATGCGCTGAAGACATCATCTCCAATCCGGACAAGTATGCAGACAAGTGCAGAAGAAGGAAGCTGGCAAGCCTTTTCTTCGAGCCATCCACCAGAACCCGCCTTTCCTTTGAGGCGGCAATGATCGAACTGGGCGGAAGCGTCCTGGGCTTTTCCGAAGCCCAATCCTCTTCTGCTGCAAAGGGGGAGAGTGTTGCAGACACAGCCAGAACGGTCAGCGCCTTTGCAGACATATTGGTCATACGCCATCCTTTGGAGGGAGCACCTCTGGTCGCGGCCATGAATGTCCCCATACCAGTGATTAATGCCGGTGACGGCGGGCACAACCACCCTACTCAAACTCTGGCGGATCTTCTCACCATTCAGGCTGAAAAGGGGAGAATGAATCATATGACCATTGGCCTGTGCGGCGACCTGAAGTTTGGAAGGACGGTTCATTCCTTGCTGCAGGCTATGTCCAGGTATGACGGAATCGAGTTTATACTCATTTCACCGGATGAGTTGAAGGTGCCGGAGCATGTCAAAACCGACATACTGGAAGCAGGCACCTGCTCCTACACAGAAACCAGCAACCTCATGGAGGTGATGCCGGAGTTGGATGTTCTTTATATGACCCGTGTTCAGCGCGAACGGTTTATAAGTGAAGCGGACTATGTCAGGCTGAAGGATACCTATATCCTCACGCCGGACAAGTTAAAAGCAGCAAAGAGCGATTTGACCATCATGCACCCGCTTCCCAGGGTGAATGAAATACCAACCATCATCGATTCCGATCCGAGAGCATGCTACTTCAAGCAGGTGCGTTACGGAAAGTACATCAGAATGGCATTAATCCTGAAGCTTTTGGAGGTAGATTAAATGCATATAGACTCAATTGTAGACGGTGTCGTCATTGATCATATTCCGGCAGGCGGAGCAATGGAGCTTTATCGATATCTGGGGCTGGACAAGCTGCAATGTCAGGTAGCCCTGATCAAAAACGCATCCTCCCGCAAGATGAAAAGAAAGGATATTATTAAAATAAGCGGGAATATAGACATCAACCTTGATATCCTGGGTTATATCAACCCCGGCATTACGATCAACTATATCCAAGACAGCAAATTGATTCATAAGTTCCAGCCAACCCTTCCGAAGAGAATCACTGGTGTGATCCGCTGTAAGAATCCACGCTGCATCACCACCATTGAACGGGATGTACCTCACGTTTTCAAGCTTACCGATGCCAGAAATGCAGTTTATCGATGTATTTACTGTGAGACACGGGCTAAAAGAGAACCGTTTTAGCCGGTATGAAAAAGAGTCCGCTATGAAA
>DURK01000134.1 GCA_012837325.1 Clostridiales bacterium | reverse complement strand
CTGAACGTTAGTGCGCCAAGCAAAGCTTGGTACTTCTTGCAAGGTGAAAGTCCTTGCTGGGTAAGGTCTAGCCAACCACCCATATCGAGTGTTGCTCCGAAACTGGCAACAGCAAGGCGAAGCGTACACAGAGAATTATATAGGCCATAAGGAGGACCGTAACTCCTGAAGCATATTCAGCCCCGTAAGTGTGGTACCGGAAACGGACAAGAGCAGACGGCGACATGCTTAACGTCATGGAAGCTAACACTGAAGAATCGACGAATGGCAAGATTCCAGAAGGTCTGTCGGGGTCAGAGAACGTGGCATGTATAAAGAGAAGTATCAGGAACTTGGGAGGCTCCTGTTGCTCCTGCCAGAAAGCAGGTAGGCTAATCCAATCGAAAAAGAGGACAGCCAATGCACACAGGAATTCGGATTAACCCATAGTACTCTGAGGACGGGAGAGCCGGCTACACGGGGAAGGGGTTAACAGGCATATGCAGCCCGCAAAGGAAACATTGTCCGGACTGCAGGACTGGAGGAAACAATGCAAACCTCACTGCGGGGAATAGCAACAAAAGCAAAACAAGACAAAAAGCACAGATTCGGAAACCTCTACGGACTCATTAACCGTCAGGCATTGTATCAAGCATGGGCTGATATCAACAAAAAAGCAGCCGCCGGTGTGGATAAAGAGACGGCCAAAGAATTTACCAAAAACCTTGACCACAACCTAAACGAACTGCTGACAACCCTAAAAGAAAAGAAATACAAAGCCAAGTTGGTCAGAAGAGTCCACATACCAAAAGGGGATGGCAAAACCAGACCGCTAGGGATCCCGGCAGTCAAAGACAAAGTACTGCAACGAGCGGCAGCTCGGATATTGGAAGCCATCTACGAACAGGACTTTCAAAAATGCAGCTATGGTTACAGACCGGGAACAGGCCCGCAAAAAGCCGTACAGGAACTCACCAAAGAAATTCAGGGAAAATACAGCTACATTGTAGAAGCTGACATCAAAGGTTTTTTTGACAACATCGACCACGGGTGGCTGATGGAAATGCTCAAACAAAGAATCAAAGATACAGCATTTCTGAGACTCATCAACAAATGGCTCAAAGCAGGGATACTGGAAACAGACGGAAAAGTAATCCATCCCATAACCGGATGTCCGCAAGGTGCAATCATAAGCCCGGTACTGGCCAACATCTATTTGCACTACACACTGGATATATGGTTCGAGAAAATTGTAAAACCAAGATGCCAGGCAGAAGCTTACCTCTGCCGTTTCGCTGATGATTTTATCTGCGCCTTCAGGTATAAACGGGACGCTGAACGATTTTACAAAGCGCTGGCCGGACGGCTCAACAAGTTTGGGTTGGAGATGGCTAAGGAAAAAACCAAAATCATCAGTTTCTCCCGGTTTAGGAAGCATGAAAACACCAGCTTTGAATTCTTGGGATTCGAATACCGGTGGAAAGTATCCCACAAAGGGAAAGACATCATTGCCAGAAGAACAAGCCGGAACAAACTCAGAAAATCAATAAAAGCATTTACAGCGTGGTGCAAAGAGAACCGGAACAACCGGCTGAGGAAGATCGTAGGCATGTTAAATACCAAGCTAAGAGGATACTTTAACTATTATGGCGTAATAGGAAACAGCAAAGGAATCACTGAGTTCTATAATATCGCCCTGAAAATCCTGTACAAATGGCTGAACCGCAGAAGCCAGCGAAAAAGCTTCAACTGGAAAGAGTTCGAAGCAAAAATGAAATGGTATGGATTGGTAAAGCCGAGAATAACCGAAAACCCAAATAAACAGTTACAAATAGAATGGATAGAAGATTGTTTTGCTTGAATACGGAGGCGAATATGCTTGAAGAGCCCGGTGCGGTAGTTCCGCACGCCGGGAACTGTGCGGGGGGTGTCGGGTAACCAGCATCTCTACCGTGACTCTGACATATCCTGCATTGCCCGCCATCCATGGCGGGAGTTAAGATAAAAAAATTGTTGCAAAGTAAAATTTATTATTTTAGGAGTGGGAACATGGAAGTTTTCAATTATCCTTTTCCGTGTAAAAGGTTATCTGAGAATAATGACGATACCAAAAATATTGGATTTGCTCAGGGGGTTTTTTCTGATGGGAGGCCATTTCATGCTGAATGTTGGGCCGTAGATGGAGCAACGCATTTAACGTTTTTCTTTTCTGCAAATGGATGTGAAAACATGAAGAAAGATGATATAGTAAAATATCTTGTTTCAGAAGATGCAATAGAATTAATCGAGGGAAAACCCTGTTATTGTGGAGTAGGTATATTCT
>DURK01000133.1 GCA_012837325.1 Clostridiales bacterium | reverse complement strand
CGGCGCAAGCCAGTCCGGCAGGACCCGAACCTACTACAGCGACTTTATGACCATTTGATTCCGGCTTCTCTATTATTTTTGTGTTTCGTTCATTATGATAATCAGCAACAAAACGCTCCAACCTGCCGATTGCTACAGCCTCACCCTTGATGCCGCGAACACAAACTCTTTCACACTGGGATTCCTGTGGACAGACTCTGCCGCAGACGGCCGGTAAAGAATTGGAACGATTGATTATTTCGTAAGCTGCCTCAAAATTACCTTGAGCCGTTTCCTGAAGAAAGGCAGGAATATCAATGCCAACAGGGCAGCCTGAAACACATGGCTTATGTTTGCAGTCCAAGCAGCGCTTTGCTTCATCGATTGCCTGCTCTTCTGTATATCCAAGGGCAACTTCATGGAAGTTTCCAATCCGTACATTGGGATCTTGGGCAGGCATTTCATTTTTCTTCATCGACATATTCCGCATATCAGTTGTCCTCCTTATACAGATTGCATGCTTCTTCATGTGCTTTTTTTTCAAAGGGTTTGTAAGTTGCTGCTCTGGCGATTGCCTCATCAAAATCAACCTCATGTCCATCAAAATCCGGGCCGTCTACGCAAGCAAATTTAGTCTTACCTCCAACAGTTAAGCGGCAGCCTCCGCACATACCGGTTCCATCGATCATAACTGGATTCATGCTGACAATGGTTTTGATTCCATATTGTTTCGTCAACTCACATACATATTTCATCATAACAAGAGGACCGATTGCAATGACCTGATCGTAGGTTTCACCGGAATCAAGCAATGCTTTCAGAGCATTGGTGACCAAACCTTTTTCTCCATAACTGCCATCATCTGTCATAAGAACAAGCTTATTGCTGGCCTGCTTGAATTCTTCTTCAAGGATTACCAGGTCTTTATTGCGAAATCCAACAACAGCATGCACTACACAACCTTGATTGTAAAGTTTTTTAGTCACTGGATAAGCGATAGCACAACCAACACCACCACCAACAACTGCAACCTTTTTCAGACCCTCTGTTTCGGTTTCTTTGCCAAGAGGCCCGACAAAATCATGTAGTGAATCCCCCACTTCAAGATGATTCAATGCCTCAGTTGATGCACCAACGATTTGAAATATAATACTGACTGTGCCCCTTTCCAGATCTGTATCTGCAATTGTCAGTGGAATCCGTTCTCCGTTTTCATCTACTCGAAGAATAATGAATTGACCGGGCTCTGCTTTTTTTGCAATCAAAGGTGCGGATATATCCATCCGGGTAACGGTTGGGTTCAACGCCTCCTTGTGGACTATCTGATACATAAATGAATCTCCTCCCTAGTACAGCCTTTCCTACCATTTATATTATATATGAAATAAATATTTTTGCATGATAATATTTTAACAATTAATCAGTAAAAAAGCAAGTCGTTTACTGGAGATATCGATAAATTTCATTCAAAAAAATATTCTAAATAGCTTGATCATTACATCATAAAGAATCAAAGAATCAGGCAGATATTTCTGTTATAGGACACGACAGGCTTAAATACAAGTGTTACATAAAATTGAAAGGCTTAATCAATATAGTAATTCTTTCTAAATTAACGGCAAATAGGATAAACAATATGTCGGAGATAAAAGAAATATAAAATAATGATTGACAAATAAATAACAATATATTATCATGTAAATAGAGTAAAGAGGATAAAGAAAAAGGTAATTGTAACTTAAGGAGGAGACCTCAATGGTAAAGAAAGACTTATTTGACTTCACAGGAAGGGTAGCAGTGGTAACGGGTGCTTCGTCCGGATTGGGCGTTCAAATGGCAAAGGCTTTGGCACGCCAGGGAGCAGACTTGGCGATTATGGCACGCCGCAAAGAGAAATTGGAAACCGTAGCGGAGGAAATTCGTGCTTTGAGCGTAAGATGCCTGCCGGTACCATGTGATGTTACAGACACCGGAGCGGTTAAAAATGCTGCAGGTATAATAGAGAAGGAGTATGGGAAAGTAGATATTTTGATAAACAATGCAGGTAATGGTCATGTTGGCCCAGCATTGGAAACAAGCGATGAAGATTGGGATTTCACTGTTAGTCTGGATTTGACCAGTGTATTCAAGGTTTCCCGTGAATTTGCCAGAATAATGGTAAAAAACAACTATGGACGCATTATCAATATTTCTTCCATGTACGGACTGGTTGGCAATATGGCGCTTCCCAGTTCTGGATATCATGCCGCAAAGGGCGGTGTGATCAATCTGACCAGGGCATTGGCTGCAGAGTGGGCTCCTTATGGTATTACCGTCAATGGTATTTGCCCTGGCTACTTTGAGACCGAGCTGACAGTTGATACACTGAAGACAGAGGAGTTCAGCCAATATATGAAGGCAACTGTTCCTTTAGGCCGCTATGGAAATGAAGGAGAATTGGATTCAGCAGCGTTATTCCTGGCTTCTGAGGCATCCTCTTATGTAACTGGTGTCAGCATACCAGTAGATGGTGGATACACCGCTGTATAGTGGAAAAAGCGGAAGACTAGTGTCTTCCGCTTTCTACCAGGCGAACCATCTCTGCTGCCCACTCCAGAGGAACAGGCGGCACCTTCATTTTTCCTGAAAGATAATCCACAGCTGCCTGAAACTCACGAACATACATCTGATCGTTGGATAATGTAATCGGTACTTTTTCAAAATCTTTTGTTTCATTGCTGCCATAATAAAGTCCAAATGGCTGTATGCCATTTTCAACCAGATTGCACTGCAGGATTCCCCTCTCAAAAACCAGGCGGGTTTCATTGACTGCGGGGCCGGTATAACCTGTACAGGTAATAACATATGGTGTTCCGCGATCACCTATTCCCATCATGGCGTAAGAAGAGAATACTTCATAACCTGCCTTTTTTATCAGATAATTGCCATGGATGTGCTTTGTTTTTTGCTTTAAGAAAAAGTGAACTCTATCCAGTTGGTGAACTCCATAATTCAGGGCAATGCCGCCCCCCGATTGTTCGTTGGATAGCTGCCAGGGCGATCTGCCATCCCAAAAGTAATGAAGGTGGATATTGTCATTAATCGATAATAGAGGCCCAAGGTCATGCTCTTGTATGAACTGAACAGCTGTTTCATATACAGCATTGTAGCGCTGTGTATGCAGCACAGTCGATTTTATCCCATATTTCTCTGCAGCTTCCATCATTTGAAGGCACTCAGCATAGGTATTGCCCAACGCCTTTTCTATGATGATGTCTGCTCCTGCCTTTGCACAAGCCAAAAAGCATTCCAGATGGAGGTGGTGGGCCAGGTTGATCACCACAACATCCGGTTTTTCCTTGC
The DNA here is from genome assembly GCA_012837325.1 of Clostridiales bacterium. GTDB lineage: Bacteria > Bacillota > Clostridia > Caldicoprobacterales > DTU083 > DURK01. Next base: position 12,290 of record DURK01000133.1, on the reverse strand, counting down.
CCAGCATTTCATGATAATCTTGATATACAGGGCATCGGATTTGTAATTCTGCTGCAAGCTTTTCAGCTTTTTCAACAGTACGATTGCAGAGTGCAATAAGCTCTACATCAGGCTGTTTCAGCAGTGCAGCACCGTTGAATCTGGAAATAAAACCCGTACCGATCATTGCGACTCTCAAAATTTTCACCTCTTTAACCTTTTTCTTGGGCAATCGGGGATAGCAAAAAGTCTTCCATAATTATACCATATTCAGGTTATGGGCAATAAAAAAAACGAGAAACAATTTCCTTTTCGTGCAGGATAACATCGCACTGTAATGGAAATAGAGAAATAAAAGGCAATTTTTTAATTTTTATGAATATACCCAAAAAAAACCTGTCTATATGATAGAGAGCGATTTACTGTAAGGAGGAGGGATGCAGATGGAAGACATGCAAATTATAGGTATGTTTCAGGCCCGTAATGAAAATGCTATCAAAGAAACCGCAGTGAAATACGGTCGTTTGCTTTACAGCATTGCCTTTAATCTGCTGTCCAATCACGAGGACAGTGAAGAGATCGTAAATGATACTTATGAAAAGGCTTGGAATACCATTCCTCCACAATGTCCGAGCTCTCTCAGTGCATATCTTGGTAGAATAACCCGTAACCTTTCCATCAATCACTGGCATAAGCAAAGAGCACAAAAACGCAGTGGCGGGGTGAAGGTTCTGTTGTCTGAGCTCCATGACTGCATTCCCAATCCCGATACAGTGGAAGCAAGAATTGAAACCATGGAACTGGTGCGTGTGATTGACCGGTGGTTGACTGAATTGCCTGTAGACAACCGGGTTTTATTCCTGCGTCGATACTGGTTTGGCGATACGGTCAACCGTCTCGCTGATGAAGCTGCTGTTTCTCCAAACAAGCTGGCCGGACGTTTATACCGCTTGAGACGAAGTCTTAAGAGAGCGCTGGAAAAGGAGGGAATATCGCTATGAAAGAAAAGAAAATTTTCGATGCCTTGACTGAAGTACGTGATCAATATGTTGAAGAAGCCAGAACCACCAGCCTGAAAAAGAAGCAGGCATTCACCAGGAAAAGGTGGACAATTGCTGCCGCCAGTTTATTCGTGATGCTGGGTATCACTGCCATGACGATTCGAAATGGGTTTCCCTTTGGAGGAAATGCTGGCAGCGGGGGAGCGGGGCATACCGAGGGCAGCATATTTATGTCTTATGCAGGGCCCGTATTCCCTTTAACCTTAAAGGCATCGGATGACGATATTATAGCAGAGCGTAATATCTCCTATGATTTTTCTTTGGCAACGGAGGAAAGCTTGCGTGTATGGGGTGCAAGCGTGAAGGACAGCTATATACTCAGCAACTCTTCCACAAGCGACAAGAAGATAATGGCTGTTTATCCTTTTGCCGGCAGCTTTATGGAGCTTGGTGAGCAATTGCCGGTTGTTTCGGTGGATAAGCACCAGGTGCTGCCTGAACTGTATGCAGGCGGGTATTCCGGTGGGTTTACCGGTGTGTATGGTTCGGATAATCCGGATGGAAGTGAAAACATTCTACAGTTAGACAGCTGGGAAGGTTACAAGTCCCTAATGGAGGATGGCAATTACCAAAACAACGCCTTTTCACCCTATCCTGAGTTATCCCAGCAGGTAACGGTATACACCTTTACCGGGTTCCAAGCACCGGAAGAATATGATGCTGCAACACAAGCCATATCCTTTACCATCGATCCTGATAAAACAATGATTATGCAATATGGATTCAATGGGGGAGAGTACCGGGAAGATGGCTTTCGAAGATTCAGCTACTTTGTACCTCGTCCCGAGCAGCGGCATAGAAGTACAAAATTGCTGATTGTGATAGGTGATGATATTACTGATTATAACCTGGAAGGCTATAAGAATGGTGCTTGCGAAGCAGGAAATGAACTTGAAGGAGTGTCTGCCACCGTCACAAGATCGGTACAGGATTTATCCCAGGTTATGAGACAGTTGATTGGTGATTTCTTCGAGCAGTATGATAGTGAATACGTACCTGTGGTATCCAAGGATATGTTTCTTGGTGCGGTTACAGAGTTTTTTTATCAGTACGGTCTGCTGTCCGAGTCTGTTCGCGACCGCTATCAATATGGAATGGTAGAAGACATTATCTCAGAAACCAACACTTTAGATCGTGTATTTTATCTGGAGTTTCCGATAACCGTCCCCGCAGGCGGAAGCATTACGATTACAGCGGATATGCATAAAGAGCCAAGCTATGACTTCTACTGCTCCGGCTCGGACAATAAAGGGATACAGGGTTATGATATGGTAACCCGCTTAGGAAGCAATTTGCTTTTCGCGAGGCTGACAGCAGAACTAATTTCGACCGAACGCATCGAGATTGTTCGGCAAAACTTTGGTTTTGACCTATCTCAAGGCGTAACCCGGGTTGAGCTCAGCCCCGGCTTGGAGCATTACTATTTAGAAATCAGACCTCTGGAGTAAGGAACAAAGTGCTCGCTAACTGTGCAGAGCACTTTTTTTATTCAGCCATCCCAGGATATCCTCCACAACTTCATCCTTGTTTGTTTCATTCAAAATTTCATGTCTGGCATTTTCATATAATTTCAGGCTGACATCCGTCAATCCATGTTTATGATAAAGCTGTACCAGCCGTACGACGCCCTTGCCAAATTCACCTACAGGATCCATGCTGCCCGATAAAATGAATATCGGTAAATTCTTAGGTATATTATCAATTTGTTCGGAGTCATACAGAATGTTCAGCCCTCTAAAAAAATCATAGAAGAAGCTTGCCGTAAAGACACCGCCACAATAAGGATCAGCTATATATTTGCCTACCTCTGCTGTGTCACGGGAAAGCCAGTCGAATGGAGTATTGGCGGGCTTAAAGTGTTTATTATATGTACCAAAGGTCAGACGATCCAACAGCTTGCCTTTTGCCTTTTCACCTTGCATCAAGACCTGTAATCCAGCGATCCAAATTCCCAAGTTCAGCATAAACCCTTGCTTTCCATTGCTGCCTGAAAGAATCATACCGTTTAAGACACTTCCGTATTTGGCAGCAAAGCTTTGAGCAAGGAATGAGCCCATGCTGTGTCCAAACAAATAGACAGGTAAGCCGGTATTTTCTGACTTTATAAAATCATGGATCAGCTTCAAATCTCTTACCATACCATTAAAGCTGTCTTTCCCTAGGAAACCAATGCTGTCAACATCCTTTGCAGTCTTACCATGCCCCCTGTGGTCGTTGGCATAAACCAAATAACCAGAGGCTGCCAATCTGCTGGCAAATTCATCATACCTGCCTGCCCATTCAGCCATGCCGTGGGCTATTTGTACAATACCGATAACTTCGGAATGCTCTTCAGGTGTCCACTTATACAAGTTCAGCATGCTGCCTTCCAAATTGGAGATCCTTTTGCTTTCGAAAGTCATTTTTTATACCCTCCCTTCCTGTAGTTAATTATATCCTTTTCTAACAAGTGTGCATACTAATATATGGATTTATATTATGACAAACCAAATAAAAAAAGGAAAACAGTTTTCACTTCCTCCTTGAAAACAAGAGCGGATATGTACTCATTGTCAGGGCATACTATACTAAGCCTGAAGCAAAGGGAGGAAAACATGACTGAACTCGTAATATTGCTGAAAAGCATAGAGAAGCTGAGAAAGCAATTGAACGACCTGATTAATGCTAAAAGCTTGAATCTGCAGGACCCTGAGATTATAGCTGCCAGTGAGATTTTAGACGATGCAATTTCCAAATTTAATGAGATTCTAATTAACATGAAAGATAAATAAGGCAATCCTTTTGCTTGTACACAATATTTCAGATAAAGTGTCATGCGACGGTTCATTTGATCCTGCATGCGGGAACATTGACATAGAATTGAAAAAAATGGTACAATGGTATTGACATATTATTGACATGGGAAGAAACAGGAGGTTTTCGGATGTCAAAGGAAAAAAGTTATGTTTCTGAAGCCGTTATGCGGCGCATGCCAAAGTACTATCGATATTTGAGTGATATGGAAAAAAGCGGAGTAGAAAGGGTCTCATCTAAAGAGCTAAGTCAAAGAATGGGCTTAACAGCCTCGCAAATCCGCCAGGATTTTAATTGTTTCGGAGGCTTTGGTCAACAGGGCTATGGCTATAATGTCAGTGAACTGCGTCATGAGATTCACAAGATATTGGGTCTGCACAACAAATATGACATTGTTATTATCGGTGCCGGCAATTTGGGCCAGGCTCTTGCCAACTATACCGGCTTTGAGAAAGATGGATTTTTAGCAAAGGCATTGTTTGATATTAATCCCAGGCTCATTGGTATGTCCATCCGTGGTATTCCAATTTATGACATTGATGAAATGGAAAGCTTTGTTCGTAACAATAATATCCATATTGCGGCAATCTGTACGCCAAAGGAAAAGGCACAGGAAGCAGCCGAACGGCTTATTCGAAGCGGAGTCAGGGGAATTTGGAACTTTGCTGCTGTAGATATCTCGGCACCCAACCATGTAATCGTTGAAAACGTCCATTTAAGCGACAGTCTATACACCCTGTCCTTCCGCATGAGTGATGATTAGAATTCCATAATTATATAAGAATGATTGATTTACTGCTGCTTTGCTCCAGCAATAGAAAAGATCTTGAAAGCTCCCTCAAAAGCCAAGGACGGGAGTTTTTCTTTTCATTTATGCGAAAGCGTACTATAATAAAACCAAGATAAGCATGAGACGGATATTCAATTTAAATAATTAATAAATTCGGAGGTGAGCGAATGCGGTATCCTTTGTTTTTTTATCCTGTCTATAAGGAAAGAATATGGGGAGGCAGAAAACTGGCTGAAAAATACAGCAGGGTGCTGGAAGGGAATCGGATTGGCGAAAGCTGGGAGATTTCCTGCCATAAAAATGGAATGGGCATCATCCGCAATGGAGAACTTAAGGGCATTCGCTTGGATGAGGCGATTGAGAAGTATGGGGAAGAACTGTTGGGTACCGCAATCTATCGCGAGGACTATCGTAAATTTCCACTTTTAATTAAAATTCTGGATGCAGAAGACAGGTTATCCGTGCAGGTCCACCCGGATGACATGTATGCTGGGCTCCACGAAAACGGAGAATTGGGAAAAACAGAGATGTGGTATGTCATCAGCGCCAGACAGGGAGCTAAATTGATTTACGGCATCAAATCGGGAGTGGATCGGGAATCGTTTCAAAGCAGTATAGAGCAGGGAAGGCTGGAAGATCATCTGCAGGAACTGGAGATCGCGCCAGGGGATGTGCTTTATATCCCAGCGGGCCTGGTTCATGCAATCGGGGAAGGGATTCTTATTTATGAGATTCAGCAGAATTCCGATACCACCTACCGGGTTTATGATTGGAATCGAGTGGATCATAAAGGCATGAAAAGAGAGCTGCATATTGAAAAAGCATTGGATGTCATTGATTTCAATGCCGATCAGGGCAGCATCCTGACCGGCCTGGAGGTGGAAGAACCAGGAGGTCAGCGAATGATTTATGTTGCCTGCGATTATTTCGCAATGGAAGAGCTGCGCATCCTGGGAGATATGGAGCTTTTTATGGATGGGAAGCGATTCCAAGTACTAACCTGCATTGCAGGACAGGGTACCATTCACTATGAAGGCGGCCAGGAAGACCTGCCCTCCGGAGTTACCTGCCTTTTACCCGCATCTTTGTCCAGAGTAAGCATCAGTGGCAGTTGTACTGTAATCCGATCCTTTGTACCGGATAAGGAAGAGAATTTTATCAAGCCTTTGCTGAAGCGCGGCTATACCAGAAGGCAGCTGGATGCGATCGCGGGATTAATGGAGGGTTGATTGAAAAGCTGTTTATGGGTGCCCAAAGGTGGTATTGATTGTATGATGGAATGAGCAGGAAGTGGGTACCCTGTGTGAGGAGGAATCATGTCAGATCATTGGCGTAATAAAGAATATATTGAAGGCGAATATGAGGTGTTGGAGGAAAGGGATTTTCACCAGGGGCAGGATCGACCACCTTTTAGGCAGCCGCTGCATGTAGATAACAGTCCTCCTTATGTAACTTATGTTGTATTAGGTTTGAATATTGCGGCTTTTCTCTTGATGAGCTTGTTCGGACTGTTCTTTGGTTTGAATCAAAGTGAACAGTTGTTTCTTTTTGGTGCAAAGTGGAACATCTTGATTGCTTACGGGCAATATTGGAGACTGTTAACTGCTATGTTTCTGCATGTCGGAATCATTCATCTGTTTTTTAACAGCTACGCTTTGTATATTTACGGCCCGATTGTAGAGAGCCTGTTTGGTAAAGCGAAGTTTATTGTGATCTATCTTGCTTCCGGTCTGATGGGCAGCCTTTTCAGCTATATATTTAGTCCAAATCCCTCTGCAGGTGCATCCGGAGCTATATTTGGGCTTATGGGATCCCTATTGTATTTCAGACAGAGAAAAAAGGATATCTTTCGCCGGGTATTTGGACCCAGATTATTTATGATCATAGTGATTAACCTCTTTTATGGTCTTACCAACACTGGTATTGATAACTGGGGTCATATCGGAGGTCTTATCGGCGGGTATTTGGTAGGAAGTGCCGTTGGTCTGATTCGGGAAAAGATGTATAAACCAAAAAAATTATTGATCTGGGCTTTGATCATTTTGACATTTGTCTTTGGTTTACGCTATGGGAAAGAAAAATATTTACCTGACAGAGAAGCAGTTCATATGTCTTTGCAGACTCAGAATAGGAGTTATGAATATAAATGAAAAACCAATAAAGGATACAGGTAGTATTATCTTATATAAAACATATAATATAGGACAGGTATATTTATGGAACAAGTTTCAATCGTTAAATGTGATAATTACCAACAAAGACAGGTTTATGAATCCTTATCGAAAAGTATAAGGCTTTTGGGTGGTATGGAGCGATTTGTAAAACCCGGTATGAGAGTGCTGCTGAAATGCAATCTGCTCATGCGGAAAAAGCCCGAAGAGGCAGCGACAACCCATCCCGAAGTGGTGGCTGCTGCAGCGAGACTGGTTAAGGAAGCAGGAGGGCATCCGATTATAGCAGACAGCCCGGGCGGGCTTTTTACGGAAAGAGCGCTGCGGGGAGTATACCATGCTTGTGGTATGGAGGAAATAGCGGCCAGAGATGATATAGAGCTTAATTATAATGTAGAAGATATAGAAGTATCACATCCACAGGGTAGAATTGTGAAAAGCCTGACAGTTATCAAGGCAATAGAGGAAGTTGATGCTGTTATCAACATAGCCAAGCTGAAAACCCATGGTATGGCTCTTTATACCGGAGCGGTAAAGAATCTTTTCGGCGTTATTCCCGGTACTGCCAAGGCGGAGTATCATCTGCGCATGAAAAAGCTGGAGGACTTCTCAGATATGCTGCTTGATATCAGTACCTATGTGAAGCCTGTACTCTCAATTATGGACGCCATAGTGGGCATGGAGGGACAAGGTCCATCTGCAGGCGATCCCAGAAGAATCGGCGCTGTCCTTGCCAGCACGAGCCCCTATCATTTAGACACGGTTTGTGTTTCATTGGTAGGCATTGAACCTGATAAAGTCTGCACCATCCGGAGAGCTGAGAAAAGAGGTTTGGGCAGTAATTTGGAGAAGATCATCTTGGCTGGTGATTCTTTAGAAGAATTGAGAATTCAAGATTTCAAAATCCCAACACACACGCATGTTGGTTTTATAGAACAATATTTTGACGAGGACAGCCCGATCGCACAATTTATCAATACCCGTTTCGGGCCTCGGCCGGTATTTAATCACGAAGGCTGCATTGGCTGTCGGGACTGTGAGAAGAACTGTCCCCCTGAAGCCATCACCATGGTTAACAGAAAACCTGTAGTCGATTTGAAGCTATGTATTCGCTGTTATTGCTGTCAGGAGCTTTGTCCGCAGAAAACCGTTGATATCAAACGAAGCTGGTTGTTTCAGCTTTTCCGGTAACCATGAGCTTAGATCAATCAATCCTTTCTGTACGATTCTGCAGCGGCTCGCTATAGCGCTGTTCATTATTGGGTAAAGATCATCTGGTACAGAGTTGGCAAAAGATTTAAAATAGAATGGGGATGCGGCTGCAATTGCTTAATCTATTGAACGGAGACAAAACCAGGGCAACTTTTGCAAAGCTTTACGGAGAGCAGGAACAGACTATAGAATATCAGACTTTACGATACAAGAAGCTATTGCGGGCATACAAAGCGCACTTTCCTCAGGACGAGGGTGAGCTTCAGCTTTTCAGCACACCTGGACGAACGGAAGTAGGGGGCAATCATACGGATCACAATGCCGGTCGTGTTCTGGCTGCAGCAGTGCATTTCGATACCATTGCAGCGGCAACCGCTGTGGAGGATAACCAGGTTGTGCTGTATTCAGAAGGGTATGATGGATTTTTCCAAGTGAATCTTTCTCAATTGGAACCAGTACCAGAGGAAAAGGAAACCACTACAGCTTTAATCCGGGGGGTTGCAGCCCGCTTCCGGCAACTGGGCTGCACCATCGGGGGAGTTCATGCTTGCATCTCCAGTTCAGTTGCCCGCGGCTCAGGGTTGAGTTCTTCAGCTTCTATTGAGATCCTGCTGGGCACCATTTTGAATACATTATATAATAATAATAAACTGGAGCCCGTTTTACTGGCAAAAATCGGGCAGTATGCAGAGAATGTCTATTTCGGCAAACCATGCGGGCTGATGGATCAAATGGCTTGTGCAATCGGCGGATTGCTGATCATCGATTTTCAAATTGAGGAAAAACCAAAATTTCGCAAGATAAACTTTGATCCGGAAAACCATGGGTATCATGTACTGGTTGTTGATACCGGCGGCAGCCATGCAGACCTCACTCAGGATTATGCTGAGATACCTTTTGAAATGAAGAATGTTGCGAACCTGCTGGGGAAACAGGTTCTCCGGGAATTGTCTTTAGCAGACCTGATCGTGAACACTCCGATGCTGCGGAAAGAAGCAGGAGACCGTGCCATTTTGAGAGCCATGCATTTCTTTCAGGATGACCAAAGAGTATGTGACCAGGCACAAGCTCTGGAAGAGAACCGTTTTACGGATTTTCTTCAGCTTGTTCAGGAATCTGGCAGCAGCTCCTGGCGCTGCCTGCAGAATTGTCATACCAGCCAAAACCCAAGAGAGCAGGGTGTTGCCTTGGCTTTGGCTTTGACCGAAGCCTTCATCAAAAGGACAGGAAAAGGGGCTTGCCGCGTTCATGGAGGAGGCTTTGCAGGCACAATCCAGGTATACCTGCCTGGTGAGCATTTAAAAGAATACATAGACTTAATAGAAGGTGTTTTTGGGAGCAAAACGGTAACTGCATTAAAAATTCGTTCAGAAGGAACACTTCACTTAAACAGCTTGTTGGGCTGAAAATCAAATGTCAACCCACCGATGTATTCTGAGTATTAAGGGAATGGAGGTGAACTTGTTTTGTGGAAAGAGCAATCCTGCTGGTAGACATGAATGCATTTTTCATCAGCTGTGAAACGACCAGGAGGCCGGAATTGGCAGGTCGTCCTGCTGCGGTGGCGGGAGATCCAAAGCATAGAAGCGGGATTATCCTTGCCCCAAACTATGAAGCAAGAAAATATGGAGTTAAAACCACTATGGTGCTTCACCAGGCACGCAAGCTATGTCCGGATATTGTATTGGTTCCTCCGGATCATGGTTTCTATGAAAGAAAGTCCCGTGAAGTCATGCAAGTGTTATCTCAATTTACGCCTGTGGTTGAGCAAAACAGCATTGATGAAGCCTGGCTGGACGCAACCGGATGTGAGGCTTTATTTGGCAGCACACTAGAGCTGGCGCAGCGAATCATGAAGGAGATTCAAAGCAAGCTGGGTCTGCCTTGTTCCATTGGGATTGCTGAAAATAAATTTCTGGCAAAAGTGGCTGCTGACATGAAGAAGCCAATGGGTATCACCATGTTGGGAAGGGAAGAACTGGATGAAAAGCTGTGGCCATTGCCAGTTGGCAGGATGTATGGAGTAGGCAAGCAGACAGCTTTGAAGCTTAACAGGATAGGTGTTTTCACCATCGGTCAACTGGCAGCAAGCAAGCCTGAGCTCCTTTCGGATAAGCTGGGCAAATGGGGTAATGAGCTTCATCGATTGGCCAACGGAATTGATCCGTCTCCTGTTCTCCCCCATGCAATCGATGAAATGAAATCCATCGGAAGATCCACCACCCTCAGCCATGACCTTACAGATTTGATGTTGGCAAAAAAAGTGATTCTTGCACTGACTGATGAAGTGGGCTCTTCAGCCAGGAAGTACAAAAAAAGAGGACGCACCATCCAAATTACAATTAAATACTCAGATTTTAAGACGATTACACGACAGAAAAAAATTGCAGCCACGTTTTTAACCAAAGACATCTATGCTGCAGGAGCAGAGCTGCTGAAGGAAAACTGGAATCCAAAACAGCCGATCAGGCTGTTGGGGATTGCAATAACGAACTTTGAAAGCGATGAACAAGACCAGATATCTTTTTTTGACTTTTCTACGGAATCGGGTCAAAAAAAAGAGGAGAAACTGGAGGCAGCGGTTGATCAGATTCGAGAAAAGCATGGTTTATCCATGATAAAACCTGCTATTCTGCTGAGTCAGGAGAAAAACCCGTATTAAGCGGGATTATTAATGTATATCTACATTTGCAAAAATGTAATATAATAGGAATCAGGTCACGCTTTATACCCGCAATTATTCTATTTATTTTTAACAGCATGACCCTGAGAAAATTTTTGCAGTCAGGAGGAAAGTCATGAATCGTGTAAAAATTATCACTGACAGCACAGCGGACTTGACCAGGCATCTGCTGGACAAGTTCGAGGTTGAGGTTGTCCCTCTTTATGTTTTAATTGAGGGCAGGAATTACTTGGATGGAATTGAACTAACGACGGAAGAGCTTTATCGGCAGATTGAAAAAAACAAAACACTGCCCAAAACTGCGTCTCCCTCTACCGGAGACTTTTATGAGGTTTTTTCCAAGTGGGTGCAGGCTGGTTATGATGTTTTGTATATAGGCCTTTCTTCCCGGCTTTCAGCCACATATCAGGCTGCCCGGCTGGCGGCAGAAGAGTTTGATGAAGGACAGGTATGGGTTTTGGATTCTCAAAACCTTTCGACAGGTATCGGCTTGCTGGTGCTGCATGCTGCGGAAATGGCGCAGTCAGGCAAGGGTGCAGCTGAAATTCATCAAAGGATATCGGAGCTCGTTCCCAAGGTAAGAGTCAGCTTCATCATTGATACATTAAAGTATCTGCATATGGGCGGAAGATGTAATGCAGTAGAACTATTGGCCAGCAATGTGCTGAAGATCCGCCCGCAGATAATCGTAAAGGATGGCGGGATGGTTGTCGGAGCAAAGTTCAGAGGAAAGCGCTCCAGCTGTCTGGATCAGTTCTACAAGACAGCGGTAGGAGACGGCTCCCAAATTCAACTGCAGCGAGCTTTTGTAACCCATTCCAGCTGTCTGGAAGAGGAATGCAATGACTTTAAAAATCGTCTGGTAAAACTGGGAATATCTGAAGTACATATCACTCAGGCAGGAACGGTTATATCCAGCCATTGCGGTCCCGGCACCATAGGTGTGCTGTATATTGAAAAATAGAAAGCAGGAACAACCACTATGCCGTTGAACATCGTATTGGTAGAGCCGGAGATCCCGCAAAACACAGGAAATATTTCAAGAACATGCGCCGTAACAGGTGCTGTTCTTCATTTGATAAAGCCTCTGGGCTTCTCCACAGAGGATCGCTACTTGAAGCGAGCTGGATTGGATTATTGGCAACTCCTTGATATCCGGTATCACGAGTCTCTGGATGATTTTTTCAAGGTTAACTCCTCGGGAGATTTTTATTTTTGTTCAACTAAAGCAAGTAATTCGTATACCGAGGTCCGCTATACGGAAAACAGCTATTTGGTTTTCGGCAAGGAAACGGCAGGTTTGCCGGAAAGGCTGCTGGCGTGTTACCAGGAGCGATGCATCCGAATTCCCATGAGATCGGAAGCTCGCTCTCTGAATTTGTCCAATTCTGTTGCCATAGTCTTGTATGAAGCTCTTAGGCAATTGAATTTTCCAGGACTGCAATGCGGCCATTGATGCTATTTTTGGTTTGTATGTCAATAACTTTTGAAAATGTCACCTAAAAAAGATACAAAGTCGAGTTAATTAACGCGTGAAAATGTCACCTATCACTAGAAGCATTATGTTAACAGGTGACATTTTTATTTAATAAGGCAGTAGT
>DURK01000132.1 GCA_012837325.1 Clostridiales bacterium | reverse complement strand
CAACCCCGTTTTATATGGGAATAGTTTTGCGATAATATAATATACATTAATACAGAAGGCTTTACTCAAATAATGAAGGCCTACTCGGAGCGGCGGACCGGATGGATCCGCGGAGGAGGAATGAGTTATGATTCAGTATATCGTCCAACCCGGTGATACGCTTTACTCCATCGGCGTCCGATTCAAAACCGATGTCGGTGCCTTGATGCAGGCCAATCATATTCCAGACCCCAATATGGTGTATCCCGGGCAGATCCTGAAAATTCCCTTTCCCCTTTCACCGGCAGGAGAAACCGGCCGCTTTCCGGACATCCGTCAGGGCAGCAGCGGGCCCTTTGTGCTTCTGCTGCAAAGTCAGTTAACCCGTCTTGGGTTTTACAAGGGCAGCATGGACGGGATGTATACGCCGACTACCGAGGGAAGTGTCAAGCAGTTTCAAAGCAGCAGAAATCTCCAGCCCACCGGCCAGGTAGATGTGAATACCTGGAGACATCTGCTGGATGATACCCGGGGATTTCTTGATGCGCCGCCCTATCACGCAGACATGCTGCTGTCCGGATTGCTCATGGTATTGTCGGCTGACAAGGCCGTCTTCAAACCAGATGAGCCGGTTATCCTGACTCTGACAAAAATCAACCTGTCCGGTCACACCATTCAGTTGAATTACAACACCAGCCAGCGGTTTGATTTCAAGCTTGCCTACCCCTCCGGCCGCACCTTGTGGCGCTGGTCGGATGACAAATCCTTCACCCAGGTATTGGGCAGCGTTTCCCTTGCTCCCGGCCAGGTGATCCGCTATACAGACCAGTTTACCCTGCCTGCTTCTTCCCAGGATGGTGTGTACCATGCATTTGGTTGGAATACTGCAAAGCAGATTCATCATATCAAGCTTCATATCATGGTACGCATTCAGCAGCCAATAACCTGATGGTGTTTTACTGTCTTCTTTGAGCCAGACGCTTCCAAAGGGTAAAGGCCAGACCGTTTTGCTCCGTGGGCAGAAAAAGTCTGCTTGCCTTTCTGGGAACAAACAAAACCCCCAGCTGATCCTCATCTTTATAATTCCTGCATTCCACCGTCTGCATTTTGCCTGCCCGCTTCACATCTATCCATACATAGGTGGAAGCCTTGTTCAGTGTCTCGCGGAGCATTTCTTCACTATTGACTGCCTGCCCGTTTACATTCATCACAATATCACCAGACTTCAGCCCCATCCTGCTGCCCATGTAGTCAGGGTATACATCCAGGATGCGGATTCCCCTCCAGGGTGCGCCAAAAACAGGCTTTCCCTTCAGCTGACTTTTCCAGCTGCCATGTAAAATCAATTCATGCAACAAGGGCATCAATACAGCACCTGAATATTGAAGCCATGGTACCTTTATGGATAAGGATGCCAGACCCAGGATAAACAGACTGTAGGCTGCCAGCCAAAACCCGGTTGCCCGGGTTCTTTGCTTTGGAACGCCGGTAGTGGCCAGACCGCTGTACTCCAATATGACAGCCATTGGAAACAAGAGCAGTCCGCCTTCTCCCCGCATTCCAAAGACAGGCCACCAATCCGGCATGGCTACCGTGCCGCCGGATGCAGGCAGGAGCTGCGTGGGCATGGTAAGAATAACCAGAGGAACCGGCCACAGCTTGTTCATCACAAAGCCGCCAACCGGTTTGAATCGCTTGTGTTCCATCACCACCGGAAGCGCATCCCGATGGCCGTCCAGCACGATCAGAACGCTTTCGATCAGGTGCAGAATTCCGATCAGGGCTATGACTGCAGGGACCTGGATATCAGGCCAGCCAAAAATCAGGCTGATCAGGGAAAGCAGACCCCCGGCGTAGGAGAAGCAAAGATATCGAAAGTCCAGCAGGGTGAGAAGCAGTGCCAGCGGCCATATCACCAGGATGGTATTCAAATCAATGGGAATCCCTGCAACTGCAATCAAGGTGCTGGCTGCCAACCCTGTAATCATTCCGTACAGCATTGCATTCAGCAGGCGGTCCCTCATGGTGCCGCGAAGAAAGCCCAACCAGGTTTCTTCCAGTTGGGCTCTTGCTTTTATGTGCAGATAAACCATCAAAATCATGAAGATGTACAAAAAGCTGGTAATGGAATAAGCAAAGGCTGTAAACAACAGCTTGATAAAGCCGGCCATACTTCCACGCTCCCTTTCAACCTATTCTTCAGGCTGGTCGAGCTGTTTTTTCACTTCTTCCAATCCTCTGGTCAGCGGTGCATCCAACTCAAGAGGAAGCTCATCATTGGGGTTTTCCCGAATAAAGTCGTAGGCTTCTTCCAGCTCCGCTACTTCGATATCCGGCACCACGCCTTTTTTATTGATGTCCCTGCCATTGGGAGTAAAATACTGGGCAGTGGTCAGCTTGATGACATCTCCTTCCTTGAAGGGCCCTCGGATGGTCTGCACCAGGCCCTTGCCGAAGGTTGTTTTCCCGATGATCACTCCAGCCTTATGATCCTGTATGGCTCCGGACAGCACCTCGGAAGCGCTGGCACTGAACTCGTTTACCAGCACAGCCAGAGGGATGTCGATGTGCTCCTCATTGGAAGGGTATTCCAGGCGATTGCCGTGCTTGTCCTCGCTGTACAGCACCAGGCCTTCCGGCAGCAGCATATCACCTATGGCTACACATTCATCCAGCAAGCCGCCCGGGTTGTTTCGCAGGTCCAGAACCAGGCCTCGCATACCTTGGCTGTGCAGGTCATTCAAAGCATCAACAAAGTTCTTCGCAGAGTTTTGATCAAAGCGATACAGCCACAGATACCCCACTTCCTCGTCCAGCATCTTGTACTCCATATCCGGTATATCGATGATTGCCCGTTCGATGGTATAGTCCTTGATTTCCCCATCTCGCAGAATGGTAACCGTAACGGATGTACCCGGCTCGCCCCGCATGGTGCTCACAGCTTCATCCAGCATGGAGCCGTCTACATCCATGCCATTGATGCCGATTATCTTATCACCCGAGCTGATGCCGGCTTCTGCAGCCGGACTGCCCTTGAAGGAACTGACTACGGTAATCATGTTGTCATCATTTCTGACGGATACGGAAAGACCCACTCCCGCATAGGTTCCTTCCACATCTACCAGGAAATCCTGGTACTCCTCAGGGGTGAGATAATAGGTGTAAGGGTCCTCCATCGAGGCAACCATGCCCTTCAAAGCCCCTTCCAAAAGGGTGCTGGTTTCCGGTTCCACCAGATAATCCTCCTGAATGACGCTTTTGATTTGATTGAACTTCCGGTAGAAGTCCTTCAATTCCGTATATTCCTGGGCCTGGATGACATCGCCCTGACTGATCATCATGTATTCATTCACCCGCAGGGTGATAACAGATGTGAAAAATACCGTGACAAGTATGAGTATGATTGCACCGAACACGGCAGCCTTTTTGCTAATCATAAAATATCCTCCCAACCGCGCTGCAATACGCATTCCTTATT
>DURK01000017.1 GCA_012837325.1 Clostridiales bacterium | reverse complement strand
ATGTGGAGGTTCTCAGCTTCTCCCGGCTGGCTCATAAGGTATTCAATGAGGTGGGAGGCCTTACCCGCACTTATATCAATGAGCAGGGCCGGCACATGATCCTTCGCAGATTGCTGGATGACCTGCGGGAACAACTCACCTTATACAAAACCGTTTCCCGTCAAAGCGGCTTTATCAGTCAAATCAATGATTTGCTCACCGACTTGAAAAAACATGACATTACACCTGAGCAGCTGCGGCACCAGGCAGAGCAAATGAAAGGCTTCGGTCTTCTTGCCGATAAACTTCAAGACACCGCCCTTATTTACGAAGCATTCAATCAATATCTCCGCGACCGGTACATCGACTCGGAGGATGCCATCAATGCCCTGGTGGACCGGATGGATCAATCCAGGTACCTGGCCGGTGCCCGGATCTGGCTGGACGGTTTCGACTATTATCCGCCCCAGACCCTGCGGGTGCTGGAAAGGCTGGCTGTCATGGCGAAGGAGCTGACCATCACCTTCACCCTGGAGCAGGAACAGGAAAATCTGAATTCCGATCTCTTCCGGGTACACAGCCTTTCGTTTGATAAGATCAGAGCCATTGCTAAGGAACATCACTTAAAAGAACAGTTTACCCACTTACACAAAGAGAGCGACACCTCCCCAGAGCTTGGGCATTTGGAACGGCAGCTGTATCAATATCCTTATCAGCCCTATTCCCGGGAGGTCGATCGGATACAAATCTTTGCAGGCAGCAATCCGGAATCTGAGGTAGAGAGGCTGGCTGCCGGTATTCTTTCCCTGTCACGGGAAAAAGGCTGGCGCTTTAATGAAATGACAGTGGTTTCCGGTGACCTGTCTGTGTATGGAACCCTCATCAAGCGCATCTTTAACGAATACGGAATTCCCTGTTTCATCGATGAAAAAAGGCCTGTCATTCAAAACCCCATTGTGGATTTGATTCTGACTGCTTTGCGGGTGACCGATCGGGGATATCGCTACGAGGATGTATTTCATCTGCTGAAAACCGGGTTTTGCGGCCTGACAATTAAGCAGGCGGAGCTGCTGGAAAATTACTGTCTGAAGTACGGCATCAAGGGCAGAAAATGGCGGCAGCCCTTTGTCCCGGGAGAACAGGATGATTCCTTAACCGAGCTGAACGCTTATCGGGTGCAGTTTATTCAGCCCCTCCTCCAGCTGGAAGCAGCGCTGAAAAGCAGTGAAAGCATTCAGGACATGGTTACCGCCTTGTACACCTATTTAGAGAACATCCATCTTCAGCAGCAGCTGGAGGACTGGGTAGAGGAGCTGAAAGAATCCAATCAACTGGAACAGGCCGATGAGAATGCACAAATCTGGAAGATCCTTTTAAGCACCTTTGACCAGCTGGTGGAGATTCTGGGAGATCAGGAGGCTTCTTTGGATGAATTCCATCGAATTCTGGAATCCGGTTTTTCTTCCCTTAAGGCCGGTGTGATTCCCACAACCCTGGATCAGGTGCTGGTAGGAAGTGTACAGCGCTCGAAAAGCCAGGATGTGAAGGCCTTGTTTGTAGTAGGTTTAAATGACGGCATATTGCCGGCAGCAAGTCAGGATGAAGGTCTGCTGGCTGCAGACGAAAGGGATGCTCTTCACCGGCAGGGGCTGGACCTTGGCGGATACTCCGATTTACTGGCTGCGGATGAGAAATTTGGTATCTATACGGCTTTTACCAAGCCCTCGCATTTTTTGTGGTTGAGTTATGCTCTGTCGGACTCCGAAGGAAAAGCGCTCAGATCGTCCATTTTGGTGGATCGATTGAAGAGGCTGTTTCCCTTGCTGATTGAAGCCAATGATATTTTGATGGATGAGAAAGAGCAGGAGGAAATGGTATCCACCCCAGCCGGCACTTATAAATATATGTCCGCCCATATGCGAAGCTGTGCAGACGGCAAGGAGACCTCTTTGCTGTGGTGGCTGGTTTATGATTGGTATTACCATCATCCCGAATGGAAAGAGCGGATTGACGATTTAATGGAAGCCCTCTTCCATCGTAATCAGGAAGCACCATTGGGCAGAGACAAGGCCGCTGCACTGTATTCCCTGCCGATTCGCGCCAGTGTATCCAGGCTGGAGCAGTTTGTGAAGTGTCCCTATGCCCACTTTATCCGATACGGCTTAAGGCCTGGTGAGAGAAAGGAATATACGGTAGCCGCCCCGGATTTGGGTGAACTGTTCCATCGTTCGATTGAAGGCTTCACCCAAAGCATTCTGAAGCAACAGCTGGATTGGAGAAGCCTGGACGATACACAATGTGAAATCATTTTGGAACAGGTCATGGATCAGATTCTGCCGGAACACAACCACGGTATCCTGCTCAGCAATAACCGGTATCAATATCTGTCCAGGAGACTGAAGCGTATCACCGGACGAGCTGTCTGGCTGCTGACGGATCATATCCGCCGCAGCCGGTTCAATCCCATTGGTCACGAAATCAGCTTCGGACGAAAGGGCACCTATCCCCCCATTGAGATTGAGCTGTCCGGCGGGGAAAAGATGCTGCTGGAAGGCAGAATTGATCGGGCAGACATCTGCCAGCTGGAAGAGGATTTCTATATCAATGTCATTGATTACAAATCAGGTGTGGAAAGCTTTGATTTGTCTGATGCCTGGTTTGGCTTGAAGCTGCAGCTGCTGGTCTATCTGGAAGCCTTGCTGGAGCTGGAACAGAGGCGTACCAGAGGCAAAGCCAGACCCGGGGGAATCTTTTATTTTCGTATTGATGATCCCCTGGTCGAAACCCAGGAGAGCCTGGCTGAAACCATACAAAATGAAATCCGTAAAAAACTGAAGCTGAACGGCCTGGTTTTAAAGGATATCAACCTTGTGAGGTGTATGGACAACCAGATCAGCGGATGGTCGGAAGTGCTGCCTTTGGGAATATCGGATAAAAATGATTCCTTTTATGCAAATTCCTCTGTATTGGGTGAGGAGGAATTTTTAGGTTTGCTGGCTCATGTCAGACAACTGATCAGCGGGGTCGGCATGGAAATGCTGAAGGGCAATATCCGAATTGAACCCACAAAAAAGGGGACAGACACCGCCTGTAAATATTGTCCCTACAGCGGAATCTGCCAGTTCGACGGCAGATTGGAGGACAATGCCTACCGCATCATTCCCAAGCTGAAGCAGGAAGAAGTGGTAAGGCGGCTCAGCAGGGGAGAGGAGGAAGGGTAAATGCCAAAATGGACAGTGCAGCAACAGGCAGCGATCGATGCACGGGAATGCAATCTGCTGGTGGCCGCCGCAGCCGGTTCAGGAAAAACAGCTGTGCTGGTTGAGCGAATCTTGCAGCTGATCCTGAAGGATGGGGTAGACATTGACCGCCTGCTGGTGGTGACCTTCACCAATGCAGCAGCAGGGGAAATGAGGGAGCGAATCAGCTCCGCCCTGACAAAGGCCATAGATGAGGGCGGTCAGAATGACAAGCATT
The DNA here is from genome assembly GCA_012837325.1 of Clostridiales bacterium. GTDB lineage: Bacteria > Bacillota > Clostridia > Caldicoprobacterales > DTU083 > DURK01. The sequence continues at coordinate 25,515 of DURK01000017.1, read as the reverse complement.
TGAGGCAGCAGCTCAACCTTCTTTCCAAGGCATCCATCAGTACCATTCATTCCTTCTGTATCAGTGTTATCCGGAAATACTTTCACGTGATCAACCTTGATCCGGGCTTTCGCATTGGTGACGAAACAGAGTGCAGTCTGATTAAGCTGGAAGCAATAGAGGATCTGTTTGAAGAGCAGTATGAAGAAGGCAGTCAGACTTTTCTGGGCCTGGTGGAACGGTTTGGCGGCAGCAAACAGGACACGGCTCTGCAAGATCTGGTGATCCGCCTTCATGCATTCATTCAGAGCAAACCCTTCCCCCGGCAATGGCTGGTGGAACGGGTACAGGATTTTGCCGGGGATGCCGGACAACTGGAGAACAGTCCCTGGTGCCGGGCTTTGTTAAGCACCATACAAATGGAGATCCTGGGAATCATGGACTCGTTAAAGGAGGCACTTTCCCTGTGCTCCAGGCCGGGCGGACCTTTTCCCTATCAGACAAACCTATTCGATGATATCGGGCAAATGGAAGAAATATTGAGGCTTGCAGCCGGGAATGATTTGAAGGCCTGCAGCAGTGCCTATGAGCAGGTTAAATTTACTACGCTCAAGCGCTGCCCTAAGGATGTAAATGAGGACTTAAAGCAAAGGGTCCGGGATCTGAGAGAGAAAGCAAAGAAGGGCTGGAGAAAGCTGGGAGGGGGGCTGCTGGCAAGCGGGCTGGATCAGAGCATAGAACAGCTGCACGAGCTGCACCCTTACATGCTGTGCCTCAGCAATCTGGTTTTCAAATTTGATGAGGAGTTCAGACGGCAGAAGCAGGAAAAGGGGATCGTCGACTTCAACGATCTGGAGCATTATACATTGGAAATTTTACAGCATGAACAGGTCGCACAGGAACTGAAGCAGAAGTATGAATATATTTTCATCGACGAATACCAGGACAGCAACCTGGTGCAGGAAACCATTTTAAGCTATGTGTCCAGAGGCGGCAACCTATTCATGGTTGGTGATGTCAAGCAGAGCATCTATCGATTCCGTCTGGCTGACCCGACTATTTTTCTGGACAAGTACAGCAGCTTTTTGACCGGGGAAGACGCGGGAAACCGGCGTGTTGACCTGAACCGAAACTTCAGAAGCCGCCCCAATATCCTGGAGGGTGTGAATTACTTATTTGAGAATATCATGTCCTCCAGCTTTGGTGAACTGGATTACGATGACAAGGCTGCGCTGTATCCGGGCTTGGAGACACCTCCCGAACAGGAGAGTGAGCTGGAATTTCACCTGATCGAAAAAACAGCGGATGAGGAAGAAATGGATGCGGAAACCGAGAACCTGAGTGATTTGGAGGTGGAGGCCTCCATTGCAGCACAGCGGATTCAGCAATTGGTCGGTACGGAGATTTATGACGCAAAACAAGGTGCATATCGGAAGGCGGACTACAGGGATATGGTTGTTTTGCTCAGAAGTACAAAGAATCGGGCGACTGTGTTCCAGGAGGTTTTTGCCGCTTGGGGAATCCCGGTGTATGCCGACATCAACACGGGATATTTTGAAGCTCTTGAAGTAAAAATCATCATTGCCCTGCTGAAGCTGATCGACAACAAGCTTCAGGATATTCCCCTGTTAACGGTCATGCGCTCACCCATCGGAGGATTTGATGCAGATGATCTGATCCAGATTCGCACTGCATCAAAAACCAGGTATTTTTATCAGGCGGCTGCTGAATATGCCGGAAGCAGGGAAGACGACCTTGCCCGGCGGCTGAAGGATTTCCACGGAAAAATCGTTGACTGGCAGAAGACCTCACGTTACTTGCCGATGGAGGATTTTATCTGGAAGCTGTATACGGAATCCGGCTATTATGATTATGCCGGGGCCATGCCGGGAGGGCTGCAAAGACAGGCCAATCTCCGCATTCTGCTGGAAAAGGCTCGCCAGTTCCAGCAAACCTCCATTAAAGGCTTGTTTCAGTTTATCCGATTTATCGACAAGCTTCAAGGCAGCAGCGGAGATATGGGCGCAGCAAAGACGCTGGGGGAAAATGAAAATGTGCTGCGCATTATGAGCATTCACAAGAGCAAAGGCTTGGAATTCCCGGTGGTGGTTGTCGCAGGTCTGGGCAAACAGTTTAATTTTTCGGATATCAATTCTTCCGTTCTTTTTCACAAGGACCTGGGACTGGGGCCGAAATACGTGAATCCCGATACCAGGCAGACCTGTGAAACCATTGCACGATCCGCCCTGAAGCAGGTGATCCGGCTGGAAGGCCTGTCTGAGGAAATGCGGATCCTATATGTGGCCTTGACCCGTTCAAAAAACAGGTTGATTCTGCTGGGATCGGCTGCTGACCTGCAGAAAAATGCAGAAAGGTGGATGAAACCCATCAGCCCCTATTCCTTGTCCAAGGGGAAAAGCTTTCTGGATTGGATCGGGCCTGTGCTTATAAGGCATCCGGACTGTGGTGAACTAAGAGGCTTGTTGAAGGAGGATTCTGATCTGCCCTTGTGGAATCATACATCCAGCTGGAAGGTGCAATTGCACAGCCCTGGTGAGATCGGCGTGTTCAGCAGACAGGCCGCTCAGAATCGGCAGGAGTTTCTATACCGCATGCAGCATCCGAGTGAGACCATTCATAACTTTATCAATCAGGAAAAGAATATTGATACAGAATTTTTCGTGGAAACCGGTCGGGATGAAGACAGGCTTCGCAGCATGATAGAAAAACGCTTTGCCTGGGAATATCCTTTTGGATATGCGGTCAACATCCCCTCCAAGCTGACGGTAACCGAAATCAGAAAGCTTCACGGCATGAGGGCTGTGCAATTATCTGATGAGGGGGACACCGCTGTCACCTATCCGGTAAAGGAGGCTCCGTCCTTTTCAGCCCGGCCTGGGTTCCTGGAAGGCAGCAAACAGTTTTCTGCTGCGGAGAAGGGAACGATCGTCCACTTTATTCTTCAACACCTGGAATTGGACAGGGTTGCTTCTGAGCAGGAGGTGGCGAAGCAGGTGGATGAAATGGTCAGGTGCGAGCTGTTGACCCAGGAGGAGGCCCAGGCAGCTGACTTGACCTGGATTCATGCATTTTTCAACAGCGAAACCGGCTTCCGCATTCGAAATGCAGACGGTGTCCGCCGGGAAGTTCCCTTTAACTTCCGAAAAAAAGCGGATGAGCTGATCAATCATTTGCAGCCCAATGATGATACGCTTTTGATTCAGGGAGTGATCGACTGTTTCTTTGAGGAAGAAGGGCAGTGGGTCCTTGTGGATTATAAGACGGATTATGTGAATTCGGTGCAAAGGCTGCAGGAACTGGCACAGCAGTATCGGGTTCAGATGGATTTATATACCGAGGCTCTGGAGCAGATTACCGGCAAGCCCGTGAAGGAAAGGATTTTATATTTTCTCAGCGCCAACCAGGCCATAAATGTATAGGCTTTGAGTATCCCCAGTTGCAGCAGCCTACCATATGTTGATAAATGGTAATGATTGCTGGAACATTTATATTACATTTTGGACATATTTCAGGGGTGAAGCTTGAAGGCTGCGTCCTTGAAATGAGTCATAAAGGCTTTCGGATATTCGAGAGCATACATCATATTAATTGGGGGGAAGAATCCATGGAAAACAAAAAACAATGGGAGATTGCCAAAGAGATTAGAAGATTTGGCGAACCGGAGCTGACTTATTTAAAAGAAGTCCTGGGTAAGGGTGTAATGAGTATTTTCGAAGTTGAGAACGGCATGGTTCAAAAGTTTGAAAATGCGTTTGCCAGATACACGGGAGCGAAATATGCACGAGCGAAAGCAAACGCTATGCTGGGACTTGCTGAAGCGGTCAGTGTTAGCGGCGCTGGTGTAGGCAGCGAAGTAATTTGTGATCCGGTCGTTCATTTTGGTGCTTTGGCGGCAAATTTCTTTAATGCAGTCCCAAGATTTGCTGACATTCATCCGGATACCTATAACATGGATCCAGATTCCCTTGAGGCTAACATAACCGAAAATACGAAAGCGGTTATTGTAACACATTTATGGGGTCAGATGGCGCAGATGGACAGAATAAAAGACATATGCAGGAAGAATAATTTGTTCCTGATAGAAGATTGCGCACATGCGGTCGGGGCCTTGTGGAACGGTCAACATGCCGGGACTTTTGGTGATTTAGGCGTCTTCAGTTTTCAGGAATATAAGCAGCTCTCTACCGGTGACGGCGGCATGACGATTTCTAACAATGATGAACTAATACGTAATATGGACGAAGTCTGGGCCTTCTCAGGAGAGTCACCAAAATTCATGACCTTAAACTATAGAATGAATACTGTTACAGCAGCAATTGGCTTGGCACAATTGGAAAAGGTGGACGATATTGTGCAAAACACTTATAACAGGACTTTAGGCATTTTGGAAGATGCGATAAAAGACTGTGAATGGCTGAAGCCCAGGTATACACCTAAAGAAGCCGCAGTAGCAGGATATTGGTTTGCATGTAAATGGGAGGGTGACAAGTATGGGCTTGACTATAATAAGTTTAAGAAGCTAAATCACGAACTGGGAATAGGCCTGAGGTTTGGGTTTAACGAAACAGCGCCTTATGAATATGATTTCTTTAGAGAAGGAACAGCTTATGGGCATCCAGATTGTCCGAACCGGTGCCCGTTTTACACATCAAAAAGCAACTATAGATATAAAAAAGGATTATGTCCGAATGTAGAGGATGTTATGCCGAGGCTGGTGACGGTACGACTCATCTTCTTATCCATTGAGGATGCATACATGATGGCTGACAAGCTGAAAAGAGCAATCAAGCTTATGGAGGCGTAATGATGAAAAAGGTGCTGAAAGTAGGTATTATTGGTACAGGATGGATTTCCAATCAACATATTAATGGTTACCTCCAATGTGATCATGTAGAAATCGCAGCCGTAGCAGACATCAATGAAAATGCAGCACGTGAGGTAATGCGGAAATATAATCTGGACTGTAAATATTACAGTGACTACAAAAAGTTGCTTGCAAATAGTGAAATTGATGCCATCTCAATTTGTGTGCCCAACGCATTTCATAGTGAAGTAACAATCGCTGCTGCAATGGCAGGAAAGCACATTATGGCGGAAAAGCCTTTTGTGTCATCGATTGAGGAAGCAAAAAAATCTTTAAAAGCCATAAAAGAAAACGGTGTGAAGTGCGCAGTCGGATACCATAGAAGATTCAACCCTTTATACAGAGAAATGAAACGTCTCATTAACAAAGGGGATCTCGGAAGAGTCTTTTTTGCACAGTCCGATTACATACATAATTTTTCGGATCTTCCCATTATATCCTGGGCACTGAAGAAAGAGTTCAATCCTTCAGTATTCCATGCGGGTGGCGGGCATTGTGTAGATATGATCCGCTATTTGGTTAATGATGAAATCGCTGAGGTGTGTGCGTTTGTGGACAATTCAACTTGTCCGGAATGTGAGACGGAAGCACAGACGATCGCAATTTTCAGGTTCCAAAATGGCCAGTTAGGGAAAGTTACTTCAATATGTCCAAACGTGATCACACCATTTACCTTTAATGTTGAAGTGTATGGCACAAAAGGTACGTTTAAAAATAACAAACTAATATTGGATAGCTTTCCTGATTTCCGCAGCAAGAAACAGAGTGAAGCTTATGCAGTTTACCCGGAATGGATGCCGGACAACACACCTGGAATCACCGAACCGTGGGATATAGAGATCAAAGAGTTTGTAAATTGGGTTTTGAATGATGATGAAAAAACGGATCTCTGCACTGCGCAAGATGCTGTGCGAGCAGCTGAAGCGTGCTGGGCTGCCGTTATCTCGAATGCTGAGAAGCGGATTGTGAAGCTGCCGTTGATCGATTTTGTTTGAGAGCGTACTACTTAAAAAGAGAGGTAAATATGACAGATTCCATTCAGCAGTTTTTATCAGACAGCGGTTTTTCGGAAAGCTGGGCACCGGCACTGGCCAATATCACAACAGCATTGTTGATTGTACTGGCTTGTGCTGTGTCCTGGATTTTGGTAAAGCTCATCCTTACCAAAGTGATCAGCGTATATATCAGGCGCAGCAAAAGCAAATGGGATGATATTCTCCTTGAACGACACCTGTTTTCCAGAACTGCCAACCTGGCCCCTGCCGTCATTCTTTACCTGTCTGCTCCAGCTTTTTCAACCATGCAGATATGGGTTCAGCGTGCGGCTTCATCCTATATTACCTTGATCACCCTGCTTATCGTGTTTTCTCTTATGGACGGTTTTGAAGGGCTGTACAGGACATTTGAAGTTTCCAGAGAAAAGCCCATCAAAGGGATATTGCAGGTTTTGAAAATTATCTTTTCCCTGATCGCAGTCATTATCATTGTTTCCATCCTTCTGGATCGGTCTCCCTGGGTTCTGTTAAGCGGAATCGGTGTCTTTTCAGCAGTGCTGATGCTGGTGTTTCAAAACTCCATCCTGGGCTTTGCAGCCGGGATTCAGCTGTCCGGGAATGATATGGTCCGTGTGGGTGATTGGATTGAAATGCCCAAATACAATGCAGATGGAGATGTGATTGACATAACCCTGCATACCGTGAAGGTACAGAACTGGGATCGAACCATCACGATGATCCCCAGTCATGCGATGATTTCCGATTCCTTTAAAAACTGGCGGGGAATGACGGAATCCGGGGGCAGGAGAATCAAACGGGCAGTATATATCGACATGAACAGCATTCAATTCTGTACCGAAGAAATGCTGCAAAGGTATGAGCAGTATCACTATCTCACCGATTATATCAAGAGCAGGAGGAGGGAGATAGAAGAATACAACAGGGAACTCGGGGTGGATCCCGGCCAATTGGTGAATGGCAGACGAATGACCAATATTGGTACCTTTCGGGCTTATGTGCAGGCGTATCTGGAAAACCTGCCAACACTCAACAAGGATATGGCTATGATGGTGCGGCAGCTGGCTCCCACTGAATACGGGCTGCCCATTGAGATCTATTGTTTTACAGCAAGTACCAGATGGTCGGAATACGAAGCCGTGCAAGCTGATATTTTCGATCATATTCTGGCTGTCATTCCACAATTTGATCTGCGGATTTTTCAGAGTCCTTCCGGCAAGGATGTCGAATCACGTTATAATGTGCTTGCATAATGCCAGGGCTGCATATATAATATTCGCTATGTGGTATGCAAAATTGTTGATTGAAAAGGAAATTCATCATGCTGAATGACTTGTTTGAAGACAGGAAGTTTTATCAAACCTTATTGAAGCTGGCCATTCCCATAGCAGCTCAAAACTTTGTGGCATCGACAGTCAACATGGTGGACACTGTTATGATCGGGCAGCTGGGTGAAACCGAAATTGCAGCGGTTGGTCAGGCCAATCAGCTGTTTTTTTTATTTGCTTTGATGCTATTTGGAGTGATCAGCGGGTCAGCCATCTATACAGCCCAGTATTGGGGTGTCCGGGACATCAAAAACATAAGAAGGGTCCAGGGCCTTGCCTTGATTTCGGCTTGTGCAGTGGCCGGTGTTTTTACCTTAATCGCCCTGTTTTTTCCCATGCAGGCCATGCGGGTTTATTCAAAAGATCCGGTTGTTGTGGATACAGGTGTCAGATATCTTCGAATTGTAGGGCTGAGCTATATTTTTACAGCAGTCAGCTTTTCCTATGCGTCCATATTAAGAAGCACGGAACAGCCCAAGCTGCCTATGTTTATCAGTATCATCTCGCTCATTGCCAACGCTGTATTGAACTATATCCTGATTTTTGGAAAGCTGGGATCGCCGGCACTGGGGGTGGAAGGAGCGGCTCTGGCAACACTGATTGCCCGGGTTGTCGAGACTGCTTTGATGCTGATCATTGTTTACACCGGCAAATATGTTCCGGCAGCCCGGATTCGTGAATTGTTGGATGTTTCCAGGGAGTTTACAGTCCGGTTTTTCCGAACTGCGGTGCCCGTTATTTTAAATGAATCCATTTGGGCACTGGGGGTCTCCATTTATTCCATTGTCTACGGCCGAATCGGTACCAGTGCCGTTGCGGCGGTCAATATATCGGGTACCGTCACCAATCTGGCCATGGTGCTGTTTCAGGGAATGAGCAATGCAGCAGGCGTTATGATCGGAAATCGAATTGGTGCAGGAGAAGAGGAGCATGCCTATATTTATGCCAAAAGATTGCTGGCTTTGGGTCCGGCACTTGCCGTGCTCATGGGCTGTCTGCTCGCACTGAGCAGTGGTTTTTTTGCAGGATTTTATAATGTACCCCAGGAGGTCCAATTGTATGCTGTGAGGTTACTCATCGCATTCAGCCTGCTGATGCCGTTCAAGATGTTTAATCTGATCAACATCGTAGGCGTGCTGCGCAGCGGCGGGGACACCAGGTATTCGCTGTTTCTGGATACCGCAGGCGTATGGGGTATCGGGATCCCGCTTGCACTGGCAGGGGGATTGCTGCTTCAGTTACCAGTATATTGGGTATATTTCCTGGCCGGGTTGGAGGAAGTATTCAAACTTGTTCTGGGACTTCGGCGCTTTCGCAGCCGCAAATGGATCAACAACCTGATTCATAATGAGAATTAACATCAAATCAATTTGTTCCTGTTATTTCTTCTTTTTCTTGACACCCTGCTCATAATCCGACAGGAAGGACCCGATTCGGTTGATGGCCTTTTTCAGATCCTCTTTCTGGGGCAGAAACACAACGCGGAAGTGATCAGGCTGGGGCCAGTTAAATCCGGTACCCTGCACCAGAAGCACTCTTTTTTCCAGAAGCAGGTCCCTTACAAACATCATATCGTCTTTGATATGGAACCGGTCCACATCGATCTTCGGGAAAGCATAAAAGGCTCCCTTGGGCTTGACACAGGACAAGCCGGGAATGTCATTCAGCATCTGATAGGCAAGATCCCGCTGTTCCCTCAGCCTTCCGCCCGGAACAAGGTATTCATTTATGCTCTGATATCCGCCCAAAGCGGTCTGAATGGTATGCTGGGCGAGGGCATTGCTGCACAGCCGCATGGAAGCCAGCATGGTAATGCCTTCGATATAGTCCTTCGCATTGGATTTATCTCCGCTGATTACCATCCAGCCTGCACGAAAACCTGCAATGCGGTGGGACTTGGACAGCCCGTTCAGGGTCACACAAAGAACATCCTTGGTCAGAGAGGCCAGGGCATAGTGTTCATCCTCATCATAGATAATCCGATCGTAAATCTCATCAGAAAACAAAATCAGGTTATGTTCTTCCGCCAACTTGACAATTTCAAGCAGGACATCTTTGGAATAGACGGCCCCGGTTGGGTTGTTGGGATTGATGACTACGATACCTCTGGTGTTGGGGGTGATTTTTTTCTTCATGTCTTCGATATCGGGATACCAGTCTGACTGCTCATCACACAGGTAATGTACGGCAGTCCCCCCTGAAAGATTGATGGATGCAGTCCAAAGAGGGTAATCCGGCGCAGGAACCAGGATTTCGTCACCATGGTCCAGCAATGCCTGCATAGCCATCATGATGAGTTCACTGACACCGTTTCCAACATAAATATCATTGACGGTTACATCTTCAATGTTCTTCTTCTGGCAATACTGCATGATGGCCTTTCTTGCGGGAAAAATACCCTTGGAATCGGTATAACCCTGTGCTTTCCGTACATTGAAAATCACATCATGAATAATTTCATCCGGTGCTTCCAGGCCAAAGGGAGCCGGGTTTCCAATATTGAGCTTGATAATACTGTAACCTTCCTCTTCCATACGAATTGCTTCATCCATTACCGGACCTCGGATATCATAGAGCACATTATCCAGCTTGCTTGACTTTCTGATCATTGCCATGGTTCCAGCCTCCCTGCAATTTTATTCTCCAATTATATACAATGTATTTGCTAAAATCAAGGAAGCAATCGTTGACAGAAAGCACTGCCTGAATTTAAAAATCAGCTTTGAGCAAAATAAAAATGAAGGACATACCCTTGATTCATGCAGGAATGCAAAGAGCAAATTGATTTTTGCTTTTGTTTTCTATATAATGGTCAATATGAAACAGGAGGCTTCTTCAATGAAAGGAAAAACCGTTGCCCATTCCAGGGCAGTCATGTCTCAGGTCATGCTGCCCAGTCAGGCCAATCCAACCGGTAATGTACATGGCGGCGAGATTATGAAATTAATGGATACAACTGCCTATGTAGTAGCCGCCAGGCACGCCCGTACCAGTATTGTCACGGCAAGAGTAGATGAGCTTTTGTTCCATACGCCTATATTTGTTGGAGCTTTGGTCACATGCAGGGCTGAGCTTGGTTTTGTAGGCCGGACGTCCATGGAGATCCATGTTCGGGTAGAGGCGGAATACCTGGAGCAGGAGAAGGCTCCGGAGACTGCGCTTACTGCTTTGTTTACCATGGTTGCACTGGATAAAAACGGTGTTCCCTGTCCGGTTCCGCCGTTGATTCTGTCTACTCCCGAAGAACAGGAACGTTTCCGAAAGGGAGAGCAACGCTACAAGCTTCGTAAATCCAGTCGAAAGCAGTCAGGCCAGGTTGATATGCAGCCCAACAACCAATGAGCGATAGGTGTATTTTGAATGGATTTGTGCAGCTGTTGGATGGAAGCAGCCTGATGCAAGAAACGCTGCTGCGGGGGGAGAAAGATGGGGAAAGTTCTTGTGATAGCGGAAAAGCCGTCTGTCGGGCGGGATATCGCAAGGGTATTGAAGTGCTCTCAAAAAGGAGAGGGATTTCTTTACAATGATTCCTACCTTGTCTCTTGGGCGATTGGTCATTTGGTTGCCTTGCAGGAACCGGATGAGTATGATCCCCGCTATAAGAAATGGCAGATGGGAACCCTGCCCATCGTTCCATCGGAAATGAAGCTCAAGGTGCTGCCGAAAACCAGAAAGCAGTTTAACCTGCTGAAAAAGCTGATGAATGACAAATCGGTGGATTCTTTGATCTGCGCCACGGACAGCGGCCGGGAAGGGGAATTGATCTTCCGTTATATCTATCAGATGGCGGGCTGTCAAAAGCCTTTTCAAAGACTCTGGATATCCAGCATGACCGATGAGGCCATACAAGACGGCCTGTCAAAGCTGAAGCCCGGAGAGCAATACAACGGCCTGTACGAATCCGCCAAATGCCGGTCTGAAGCAGATTGGCTGGTAGGCATGAATGCTTCCCGAGCTTTTACCGTCATGTACAATACCCTGCTGTCCGTCGGCCGGGTACAGACACCTACTTTGTCGATTCTGGTATCCAGGCATAAGGAAATAGAAGAGTTTACCCCTCAAAGCTATTGGGAAGTACAATGCAGCTTTGGAAGCTCAAGCGGAAGCTACAAGGGAATCTGGTATCAGGAAACGGTTTCCCAGACCAGGATACTTGAGAGAGAATTGGCTTTGACCCTGTCCCGAAAGGTGAAAGGCCGGTCAGGCCGGGTTAAAACCATTGCCAGGGAACTGAAAAAGCAGCCCTTTCCGCAGCTGTATGATTTGACGGAGTTGCAGCGGGATGCCAACAGCAGGTATGGCTTTACCGCCCAAAAGACCCTGAAAACAGCCCAACAGCTGTATGAGAAACGGAAGATGATCACCTATCCCCGAACGGACAGCCGCTATTTAACCAGTGACATGATTCCGAGCCTGCCCGCTTTGGTGCAAAACCTGGATCATCCTCCCTATTCAGAGTTTGTGAAGTATATTCTTACGCTTGATAAGCTTCCAACCGGGAAGAGACTGGTGGACAACACCAAGGTCAGCGACCATCATGCGATCATCCCGACCAAAACAAGGATGAGCACCAGCCTCACCGAGGATGAAGCAAAGATTTTCGACTTGATTGTGAGAAGGTTTCTGGCGGTATTTTATCCGCCTTACCAATACGAAGAGACCCAGATCCATACAGAGGTAGAGCAGGAAACCTTTTATACCAGAGGGATTTCCGTAAGAAATCCGGGCTGGAAGGCCTTGTATCAGGAAAACGGGCAGGAAAAGCAGCAGGGCAAAAAGCAGGAACAGGAACAGCCCCTGCCCCTGTTGGAAGAGGGTCAATCGGCAGTCGTGGAAGACACCAGGGTTGCTGCAAAGAAAACCCAGCCTCCCAAGCCATATACCGAAGCTTCTCTGCTGTCAGCAATGGAGAATGCAGGCCGCTTTGTGGAAGACGAGCAGCTGAAGGAGCAAATGAAAAACGGGGGTTTGGGCACACCTGCTACCAGAGCAGCAATGATCGAACGCTTGCTGCAGGTAGGTTATGTCACCCGCAGAGGGAAAGCCCTGATTCCCACGGAAAAGGGAATTCGCCTCATTCAGGTGGTACCGGAGGAGTTGAAGTCCCCCGAAACCACCGGAAGGTGGGAGAGAGCCCTCACCAGCATTGCAAAAGGCACGATGGAGCCCAGCCGATTTATGGGCAGCATTGTTCGTTATGTAAATTATATTGTGAAAGAAGCAGCCCACTGCAGAGCAGATGTCGTGTTTCCAAAGGAGCCTTACAGGAAAGGCAAAAAGGTGCCCAAAGGGCAGACAGGAAGAAGTTTATAACAAAGGAGCATGTATTGTGAAAGAAGCAGCGAGTACAACAATCAGACAGATTTACAGGCAGCCCGGGGAGTATTATGATAAAAAGGTTTCTCTTTCCGGATGGATTCGAAACAATCGAAATTCCAAGGCATTTGGATTTATTGAGTTAAACGACGGATCCTTCTTTAAAACCCTGCAGATTGTCTTTGAATCCGAAAACCTGGAAAATTTCAAGGACATCGCAAAGCTGGGAGTGGGAACAGCCATCCTGGTGGAAGGGGTTCTGGTGGAAACACCCAATGCCAGACAGCCCTTTGAAATCAAAGCATCCAGCATCCAGGTGGAAGGCTCCAGTCCGTCGGAATACCCCCTGCAGAAAAAACGTCACAGCTTTGAGTTTTTAAGAACGATCGCTCATTTGAGGCCGAGAACCAACACCTTTTCTGCGGTTTTTCGTGTGCGCTCCCTTCTCTCCTATGCAATCCATCAGTTTTTCAGGGAAAGGGAATTTGTTTATGTTCACACACCGATTATAACCGGAAGTGATGCAGAAGGTGCCGGTGAAATGTTTCACGTCACCACCCTGGATTTGAAAAATGCGCCATTGACTGAAAAAGGCGAAATCGATTTCAGCAAAGACTTTTTCGGCCGGGAGACCAATCTCACTGTAAGCGGGCAATTGACAGCGGAAGCATATGCTTTGGCCTTCAGAAATGTTTACACCTTCGGTCCTACCTTTCGGGCAGAAAACTCCAATACAGCCCGTCATGCCGCTGAATTCTGGATGATCGAGCCGGAGATGGCCTTTGCAGACCTTCAGGATGACATGGAGCTGGCGGAAGACATGGTCAAATACATATTCGAGTATGTATTGCAGCATGCACCGGAGGAAATGGAGTTCTTCAACAGCTTCATCGATAAAGGGCTGCTGGAGAGGCTGGAAAATGTGATTACGTCCGAATTTGGCAGGATTACCTATACGGAAGCAGTGGAGATCCTGATGAAAAACAATGACAATTTCAGCTATAAGGTCGAGTGGGGTATCGATCTGCAAACCGAGCATGAACGGTATCTGACGGAAGAGATATTTAAAAAGCCGGTTTTTGTCATCAATTATCCCAAGGAAATCAAAGCCTTCTATATGCGTTTGAACGACGACAACAAAACCGTAGCGGCAATGGATTTGTTGGTGCCCGGTATAGGGGAGATTATCGGCGGCAGCCAGAGAGAAGAACGCCTGGACTTTTTGGATCAGCGGATTCAGGAGCTGGGCATGAAGGAAGAGGATTATTGGTGGTATCGTGATTTGAGAAAATACGGCGGTACTCGTCATGCAGGCTTTGGACTGGGCTTTGAGAGAGCCATCATGTATATGACAGGTATGAGCAACATCCGTGATGTCATTCCCTTCCCAAGGACGCCAAATTCTGCAGAGTTCTAGAAGAACGGAAGGAAGCGGCTTTTACGGCCAAAGAAGCTTACAAGACAACAAAAGCGGGAGACAAGGAATTATGGTAACTTACAAAACATCGGGGGTATGCTCCAGCATCATTCAATTTGATGTGGTTGACGGGGTTTTGCATTCGGTGTACTTCGAAAACGGATGTGATGGAAACCTGGAGGGCATCAGCCGACTGGTGGAAGGTATGAAGGTTCAGGATGTCATCGAAAAGCTGCAGGGAATCCCCTGCCAGGGCAGCACCTCCTGCCCTGACCAACTGGCAAAAGCATTAAAGGAGTATATGGCTAATCGTTAGGAGAAATAACCTTTACACCATGCCTGGTGATCTCCTGCTTCCAATCTTCCGGCAGAGGCGTGTCGGAAATCAAGCGGGAGATATCGGAGAGCTGTGCGGTAACAATATATCCTACCTTATTGAATTTCGTGTGATCACATAGAAAAATGGCCTCGCTGGAGTGCTGCATCATCAACTTTTTAATGGTGGCTTCCTGCTCATTGGAATCGATGGCACCCAGCTGAAGGGAAAAGCCCTTGCTGGAGAAAAACACCTTGTCGGCATGATAGCTGAGGATAGCGTTTTCGGCAGCCCGTCCCACACAGGACAGGCTTTTTTTCCGCACAAAACCACCTGTGGAAATCAGGGTGATATCATCGCATTTCGCCAGCTCCAGTATAATTCGCTCTGCATTGGTGATGACAGTTAACTCCTTTTTCTCTTTCAGGTGTTTGGCTACATATAGGGAAGAGGTGCTGGCATCCAGAAACAAGGTATTTCCGTCCTGCACCAGGGAAGCGGCCTGCCGGCCCATGGCATCCTTACCTTTGATATTGATGCTCTCCCGTATTTCCAGAGAAGGTTCTGTATTGATGTCATCTGCCAGTATGGCGCCGCCGTGAGTACGGATTAACAAATCCTGGGCTTCCATCGTTCTGAAATCCCGGCGGATGGTTTCCTCGGTTACCTGAAACCTTGCAGCTGCTTCCTGCACGGTAATGCTTTTCTTTTCCTGTAAAAGGGCTAATAGATGGTTTCTACGTTCTATTCCAAACACATTCTCACCTGCTTGTTAATCGTTCTGATCCTGTCAAGATCTTTCAGGATCCCTCGCTGTCATCCTGCGCACACGACGCTCTGTGATGCTTCCTCCTTGATGACTGCAACCTGCAAACCGGTCTGGCAGGCCAGACTGCCTTGGCAGGTTATCTCATTTCCTGGCCGCCGGTTATATTGATTGCTTGGCCTGTCATGTAACTGGCTTCTTCGGATGCCAGAAATACCATGGCATTGGCAACATCTTCATATTCGCAGCTCCGGCCCAGGGGCACCTGATCCAAATATTTCTGGCGCACTTCTTCTTCGGTTATGCCTTGGTTTTTGGCATATTGCTTAAACAGACTGTTCACCCAGAGAGGGGAATCCAGCAGGTTTCCAGGGCAGATTGCATTGACGCGGATTCCATATTCCGCCAACTCCAGAGCCAGACTCTGGGTCAGGCCGATTCCTCCGAACTTGGAAGCAGCATAGGCTGAATTCTTGTATGAACCCTTTTTGCCGGATTTGCTGTTAATCTGAATAATGTTCCCCTTCCTTTGGGCAATCATGATTCGGGCTGCTGCCCTGGCACAGAGGAAATAACCCATCAGATTCACATCCAGAATCCTGCGCCATTCCGTTGGAGTGAATTCCGTAACCGATTTGGCGATTAAAATGGCAGCATTGGATACCAGTAAGTCCAGTGAACCGAATCTGGACAAGGCAAAGCCTGCCATTTTTTCCACCTGTTCTTCACTGCTGACATCCACCTGGCAGGCAGCGCCGCTGACCAGAGATGCGGCAACCTTTTCAGCAGCTTCCAGATTCACATCTGCTACAACTACATTACAGCCTTCCTGATCCAGCCTCTGGGCAAGAGCTTCACCCAGCCCCTGGCCGCCTCCGGTAATGATGGCTGTTTGTCCCTTCAGTTTCTGATGCATTTTCTTCCCTCCTAATGAGATTCAAGAAAGGTGGTTACATCAATGGTACTGTTTCTTACGGGCTGACATGTATTGTTGTGTTTTACTCCTTTGAATGCTTTCTCTGCTGTTTCTGTGATTTCTGTTTGGTTACCCCTGATTCATTTTATAATATATATGACTTATTATAATATATATGTTGGTTTATGTCTATATATTTAAAATATATGTTGGAATGTGTTGAATTTCATCCCGGCATATGGTAGTATGGTAATGAGTCAAAAGATGGTTCCTTTGACCAAAAACTTCTTTTCGGAGGTGTGACACATGAAGACCAAGGCAATTCGACTTTACGGAAAAAATGATTTGCGATTAGACGAGTTTGACCTACCGGAAATGCAGGAAGATGAGATTTTAGCTCATATTGTTTCCGATAGCATTTGTATGTCTTCCTATAAAGCAGCAATCCAAGGACCGGACCACAAAAGAGTCCCGAAGGATATTGCGGAAAACCCCGTTATTATCGGTCACGAATTCTGTGGTGAGATACTCAAGGTAGGAAAAAAGTGGGAGAAAGATTTTCAACCGGGGCAGAAGTTTACGGTACAGCCGGCATTGAGTCAAAAGGATAATCCCCATGCTGCACCTGGATACTCCTTCCAATATATTGGCGGAGGTGCAACTTATGTTGTGATCCCAAATGTGGTTATGGAAATGGGAGCTCTGCTGCCATACGAAGGGGACTCCTTTTTCTATGGTTCTCTGGCTGAACCCATGTCCTGTATTGTAGGTGCTTTCCGTGCCAACTATCATCATAAGGCACCTGGGAGCTACGAGCATGAAATGGGTGTGATAGATGGCGGCAACATGGCGATCCTGGCAGGAGTCGGCCCAATGGGGCTGGGTGCCATTGATTATGCCCTGCACAATGAAAGAAAGCCCAAGCTTTTGGTGGTAACCGACATCGATGAAGAAAGACTGGCACGAGCTGCCACGATTTACACGGTGGAAGATGCAGCAAAGAATGGAATCAAGCTGGTATATGTCAATACCTCTTCACCGGATAAAGGCGTGGATTATTTAATGAGCCTGACCGACGGGAAAGGCTATAACGATGTATTCGTATTTGCACCTGTTAAACCCGTTGTGGAAATGGGAGACCAAATTCTTGGTTATGACGGCTGCCTGAACTTTTTTGCAGGCCCCAATGATCCCAAGTTCACCGCCAGCTTTAACTTCTATAATGTACACTATAGTTCTACCCATATTGTAGGTACCAGCGGCGGCAACACCGAGGATTTAAAAATAGCCCTGGATGCAATGAGCAGGGGCCAGGTAAACCCGGTTTCCATGATAACCCATGTAGGAGGGCTGAACAGCGTTCCAGAAACCACATTAAACCTGCCCAACATCCCGGGAGGGAAAAAGCTGATCTATACCAATATTGATATGGAGCTGACCGCAATCGCAGACTTCCGCGAAAAGGGAAAGAATGATCCGTTTTTTGCAAAGCTGGCTGACATTGTTGAACAAAACAAGGGGTTGTGGTGTGCGGAAGCAGAAAAATATCTGCTGGCAAATTCCAAGCCAATTTAGCAACATAAAACCGATGGATGGCAACCCTCCGTTTTGGACTGTCGCCATCCATTTCACCGTATGGAGCTGCATCCCTTATAAATCAAATTCAAATGGATGGCAGCGGACTTCGGCTTAAAACAAACATGAAATTGTATTCAGTGCGGAAGGATAAGCCTGCACGGATTTACAATTTAAAATATAAACCAATACAAGAAAGGTAAGGAGGGGTCATATGGCAGAGCCGATTATTATGCCCAAACAAGGTCAATCGGTAGAAAGCTGCATTATTTCCAAGTGGCACAAAAAGAAGGGCGATCAGGTTTCCAAAGGCGATATTTTGTTTTCCTACGAAACCGATAAGGCCAGCTTTGAAGAAGAATCACCGGTAGATGGAATTCTTCTTGATGTCTTTTTTGAAGAAGGCGACGACGTTCCCTGTCTTTTAAATGTCTGCGTGATTGGACAGGAAGGCGAGAGCACAGAGGAATTCAATCCCAATTCAGGGCAGGAAGAATCTGCACAGCAAGAAGATGCAGTCAAAGAAGAGTCGAAGGATGCTGATCAAAGCGTTCCACCGGCAGAGGTCCAAACTGAACAAGCCGTTCCTGCAGTCTCTCAGGCTGAAGGAGCAGTCAACAGGATTTCACCCAGAGCGAAGAATCTGGCTGAAAGGCTTGGCGTTGATATTCGTTATGCTTCTCCCACCGGTCCCTACGGAAGAATCATCGAGCAGGATGTACTGGCTCTTCGGGATGCCGGTCATATGCTGACACCGGCTGCAGCTGCAGCAGGCGGCGCAAGCGGCATTGCCGGTACAGGGCTGGGCGGCAGAGTTACAACCTCCGATCTGCAGGCACCAGCGGCTGCAGCGGAAACCATTTCTGCACCTGCCGTGCAATCTTCTGCAGGCTGGCTGGTTACGGATCCGGGGTATGAAGAAGTGAAGGTACCCAATATCCGAAAGGTGATCGCAAAGGCCATGCATCAATCCCTGGCAACCACGGCACAGCTAACCTTGAATACCAGCTTTGATGCAACCGATCTTCTCAATTATCGTAAGAAGCTGAAGGCATCCATGGAAAGGCTGGGTCTGGCGAATATCACGCTCAACGATATGATTTTGTTTGCCGTTTCCCGCACACTGGGAAATCATAAGGATCTGAATGCTCATTTCCTCAATGATACCATTCGGTATTTCCATCATGTGAATCTGGGCATTGCTGTGGATACAGACAGGGGCTTAATGGTTCCCACCCTATTCGGTGCAGATACCCTTTCCCTGAATGAACTATCCATTCGTGCAAAGCAGTTGGCTGAGGAATGCAAGTCTGGTTCCATCAATCCGGATCTCCTGAGAAATGGCAGCTTTACCGTTACCAACCTGGGCACCCTGGACATCGAGAGCTTTACACCTGTTCTGAACCCGCCTCAAACCGGCATTCTGGGTGTCAACAATATTGTACAGCGTGCACGCGAAGTAAATGGAGAGTACGAATTCTATCCGGCAATGGGTCTGTCCTTAACCTTTGACCACCGAGCGATTGACGGAGCACCTGCAGCCCGGTTCTTAAAGGAATTGAAGACCAATCTGGAAAGCTTCAGTGTACTGCTAGTGAGGTGAGTGGAATGACGTATGAATTAATTGTAATAGGAGGCGGGCCTGCAGGCTATCTGGCCGCAGAACGAGCCGGTCAGGCAGGACTGTCCACCCTGTTGATAGAAAAACGCAGTCTGGGCGGGGTTTGTCTCAATGAAGGATGCATTCCCAGCAAAGCTCTGCTTTATTCAGCAAAAATAGCCGATAATGCCAGACATGGTGAAAAATACGGCGTTGAGGCCGGTGAAGTGGTGCTCAACCATCCTGTCGTAATCAAGAGAAAAAACAAGGTGGTCCGCAATCTGGTGGCCGGTATTAAGGCCAAAATGCGAAAGAACAATGTCACTGTAGTTGAAGATACAGCCTACATAGCTGGCCGCAATGCGGAAGGCTTTGAAGTAAAAGCAGGTGACGCCGTCTACACAGGCAGAAGGCTGCTGATTGCTTCCGGTTCTGTTCCTATCATGCCTCCCCTGCCCGGAGTGAAGGAGGGGGTTGATACGGGGTTCGTCATGACCAATCGCGAGATTCTGGATCTGGAAGAAGTTCCAAACCGGCTGGTCATTGTAGGCGGCGGTGTAATCGGCCTGGAAATGGCATCCTATTATCACTCTGCCGGCAGCCAGGTAACCGTAATCGAAATGCTGGATCACATTGCAGGGCCCACCGATTCGGAAATCTCTCAGATTCTGCTTAAGAACTATGAAAAGAAGGGCATACGTTTTCTGCTCAGCTCCAAGGTAACCAGGCTGGAAGGCAATTCTGTTGTATGTGAAACCAATGGAGAAACTCTGGTGGTGGAAGCGGACAAGGTGTTGATGAGCATCGGAAGACGAGCAGACACAGAAGGGCTGGGGCTGGATAACATTGGTGTAGAGCTGGACCGGGGCCGTGTAAAGGTGGACAACAAATGTCAAACCAACATACCCGGTGTTTATGCAGCAGGGGATGTCAACGGCGTATCCATGCTGGCTCATACCGCATACCGCGAATCCGAGGTAGCGGTTAATAACATGCTGGGCAGGAAGGATGTCATGCGGTACAATGCCATTGCATCTGTCATCTATACCAACCCGGAGGTCGCCAGCGTAGGGGAAACAGAACAAACCGCTGCTGCAAAGGGAATCGAGTACGAGGTAGCCAAGCTGCCTATGATGTACAGCGGCAGGTATATGGCAGAAAATGAAGGCGGAGACGGGATCTGCAAGATCCTGATCGAGAAAAACCAGAGAACACTGCTGGGCGTTCATATGATTGGAAATTATTCTTCTGAGATCATATACGGTGCCGCCCTCATGATTGAAATGGAAATGCGGGTGGATGATGTCAAAGAGCTGGTGTTCCCGCACCCCACCGTCAGCGAAATGATTCGGGAAACCATATTTGAATTTTAGGAAAGTGAGGCCTAAACTATGCCAAGATCACAATTTATCGATCCCGCTGAGGTAAGAAAGAGCGGATATATCAAATTTCAAGACATACCGGTTAATCAATACAACAAAACCATAGAGGAGGAGAAATCCAATTTCTCCACTGAGGATTTCCTTCGCATCTATCGCGACATGGCCATCATCCGTGAGTTTGAGACCATGCTCAACACCATCAAGACCACAGGGGAATACAAGGGAGTCAAATACAACCATCCCGGGCCGGCTCACCTGTCCATCGGCCAGGAAGCTTCTGCAGTAGGTCAGGCTTATATTCTGGATAAGGACGACTACATCTTTGGTTCCCACAGAAGCCATGGCGAAATTCTTGCCAAGGGCTTGTCAGCCATTGAAAAGCTGGGTGACAAAGAGCTTATGGAAGTAATGGAGAGCTATTTTGATGGTGCCATTTTAAGAGTGGTGGAAGGCAGACAAAAGGATAAGAGCAACGTAAAGGAACTGGCTGTCGACTTCTTGATTTATGGAACCCTGGCCGAAATCTTTGCACGGGAAACAGGCTTCCACAAGGGTCTGGGCGGATCCATGCATGCCTTCTTTACTCCATTCGGCATCTATCCAAACAATGCCATCGTAGGCGGCTCAGCAGACATTTCTGTAGGTGCTGCCCTGTATAAGAAGGTCAATCAGCAAAAGGGCATCGTCATTGCAAATATCGGTGATGCTTCTCTTGGCTGCGGTCCGGTATGGGAAGCCATCTGCCTGGCTACCATGGATCAGTTCAAAAAGCTCTGGGAAGAACCCTATCGCGGCGGCCTGCCTTTGATTTTCAACTTCTACAATAACCTGTACGGAATGGGTGGACAAACATACGGTGAGACCATGGGCTTTGAGATTCTGGCCAGACTGGGCGCCGGTGTCAACCCCGAACAGATGCATGCTGAAAGAGTGGATGGCTATAATCCGCTGGCTGTTATCGATGTGATGAAGAGAAAGAAAAAAATCCTGGAAGAGAAACAAGGCCCGGTTCTGCTGGATACCCTTACCTATCGTTTCAGCGGTCATTCGCCGTCTGATGCTTCCAGTTACCGTACCAAGGAAGAAGTGGACCTGTGGATGTCAATCGACGCCATATCCGCATACCGCAAGCAGCTGGTTGACGCCAAGGTTGCTGCCGATGATAAGTTTGAAGAAATTCTGGAAGCAACAGGCGAGCTGATTAACAAATCCTATGGTCTGGCGATTGATGACGAAATTTCCCCCAGAATGAATATGATTGCCAAACCGGACCAGATAGCAGATCTGATGTTCTCCAATGAGAAGATAGAGAAAATGGATGACCGGGAGCCTGAGGTGCTTATGCCCAAGGAAGAAAATCCTCGTGTTGTTCAGATCAGCAGAAAGATACGTACCGCTACTCAGGACGGAAAACCGGTATCCGCCAACCGCGTATACAGCTACCGGGATGCGATCTTTGAAGCGATTATGGATAAGTTCTATACCGATCCGACCTTGATCGCCTATGGTGAAGAAAACAGAGACTGGGGCGGTGCTTTCGCAGTATACAGAGGGTTAACCGAAGCGCTTCCCTATAACAGATTGTTCAACTCTCCCATATCGGAAGGTGCCATTGTCGGTTCTGCCGTAGGTTATGGAATGTGCGGCGGAAGAGTCATTGTGGAATTGATGTATTGTGACTTTCTTGGCCGGGCTGGTGACGAGGTATTCAACCAGCTGTCCAAATGGCAGGCTATGAGTGCCGGTGTTTTGAAAATGCCGGTTGTCGTGCGGGTTTCGGTAGGTTCCAAGTATGGTGCACAGCATTCGCAGGATTGGACCTCTCTTTGTGCTCATATACCCGGCTTAAAGGTCGTCTTCCCTGCTACTCCTTATGATGCAAAGGGCTTGATGAACAGTGCACTTGCCGGTACGGATCCGGTTATCTTCTTTGAAAGCCAGAGACTGTACGGAATCGGTGAAGAGTTCCAGCCTGAAGGCGTTCCCGAAGGATATTACGAGGTAGAAATCGGAGAGCCCGATATTAAGAAGGAAGGCAAGGATATAACCATCCTGACTGTAGGTGCGACGCTGTACCGTGCATTGGATGCAGCGAAGATTCTGGAAGAGAAATACGGGCTTTCTGCCGAGGTCATTGATGCTCGAAGCATCGTACCCTTCAACTATGACAAGGTACTGGAGTCTGTTCAGAAAACAGGCCGCATCGTGCTGGCCAGTGATGCCTGCGAACGCGGCTCTCACTTGAACGACATCGCTCAAAACATCAGCGAGCTGGCCTTTGATTATCTTGATGCACCGCCTGTGGTCGTCGGCGCACGCAATTGGATCACACCGGCTTATGAGCTGGAAGATGCCTTCTTCCCGCAACCGGAATGGATCATCGATGCGATCCATGAAAAGATCCTGCCCCTGAAGGGACATGTTTCAAAAAACAACTTTACTCCCAATGAGCAGCTGCGGAACAACAGAAGAGGAGTATAACAAACTATGACACGCTGCCAGCTGAGTTAGTTGTCGCAGCCAATTAAATGAAGAAAAGAAAACATCGCTCTACCTTGGGTAAAGCGATGTTTTTTCTATTATTTTGGATTCGTTTTTCAAAAGCCCTGTATCATCAGGTACACCACTTCACAATGAAGCGGGCAAGAGCCTTTGCATGGGCCAGCAATTCGCGCAGCTCCACATATTCATCCGGTTGATGAGCGCCGCCGGCTCTTGCAAAGTCACCAAAGATTCCAAAGTTAAAGCTGCTTTTACTTCCATATTTCAAGAACAGGGAAAGATCCGAAAGACTTGCGCCTGACTGCTTGATCGGGTAGCCGATCTCATCCGAGGCCAGCTCCGTCATAAGAGCGATTGCTGGATCGTTTTTATCTGCCTCCTGATAGTGGAAGAAGCGTGTGGTGGGATAAAACCCTTCTGTTACAATCCCTTCACCCTCCAGCTCAGCTATCAGGCTGCTTTCAATGGCTTTAAGCTCCCTTTCAATTGCTTCCTTTGCCTGATCCGTGTAGAAAACAAAAGTCAATTGTCCTGTATCCAGGTTTGCTCCCGCCTTACCGACTGAGAATTCAGTAATCCGGTATGCGCCTTTTTCCAGATCTGTTCCTCTGAACCATTTATTGTTATGCATTTCCATCCTGCGCTTGTCAGCAAATTGTTCCAGTCTTGCCTTGGTCTTGTATAAGGCATCAATCATCTTGGCAGCACTATCCACCGGTTTTACGGTTTTCAGCTTGATTTCATACACGCTGCCGCCTGGTGCCACCATCCATATTTCATAACTTCCCCCATCGGTGTTGACAATTACATCACAAGGATACTTGAGAGCGGATGCCAGGGCTCCATTTCCTCCACCGTATTCCTCGTCGGAATAGGCACATAATACGACTGATTTTCGCAAGGGAATGTTGCTGTCAATGACCGCTTTCAAAGCAAAGTAGCTGGTCGCCAGGCCGAACTTATTGTCGCCAATCCCCAGACCAAACATTTTTCCATCCTTTATTTCACCGCCGAATGGGGATACGGTCCATTTTTCAGGATCTCCAACCGGCATGGTATCGGTATGTGCAGCAAGCATAACCCTGCCTGTCTCATTTTCAGCTTTGTATACTCCAACCACGTTGGGTCTGTCTTCTGCTGCCCGTCCGTCCAGGAAGTCCGGGTGCTCTTTGATTCCGGGTATGCTGGTCGGAGCAAAAAGATCCGTTTCCAGGCCGAGCTTTTCATAAATGGATGCGATGTATTCCTGGCACTCCTTTTCCCTGCCATAACTGATAAAGTTCTGTGTATCAAACGCAACCAGCTTTGCCAGCAGGGAAACCATCTCTGACTGATTCTTATCGATATACTCTGTTACCAAGGATTCGAAAGGGCTCATTCCATTACCTCCCATTTCAGTTTTCGATTAAACCTCCGCATACTGTGTTATGTAACCGTTTTCAGCACAACATAGCTGCTTCTTCAATTACCATAACCCAAGGCAGGATGAAAATGCCTTGGGTTTCGTTAAATTCCTATAGAATCGTTTCAGGTTACATATTACAGATCCTTGTTTTCAATGCCATTATACCACATGCCAAATGGCCTGGCTATGGCTTCGCTGACATAACAGGTTCCCTTGCCCAGCCGCATGATGGAAGCGGGGCATTCCATGGAAATAGGACCATACAGCTCGATTCTGGAAATCATTCTCTGCCAGGAATCGCCGCCGGGATTGACAATGCTGTGAACCTCAACGCGTTCCCTTGCATTGACGATGTCCCTGGGGCCGATGGTAACAGCTCTGGGGGGTACCGCCCAGACATCACCGGATGCGCCCATGGGTGCAAACAATGAGTTTTCACAGATGGTCAAGGGAGATTCGGTGGTTAAGCGGGAGCCCAGCTTGCAGAACTCTTCCAGGGTATCGGCCTGGAACTCCTTGACACCCGGGTCAATGAAAGCGGTATGGCCCGGCCAGCCGGTAGCAGAATAGACAACATCTGCGCCGCCGTCTCCACACTCTTCGATTAGATTGGAATACACGTCATCGCCCTTGTTTTCATTGGTAAACACATGCCATTGCTCAATAGGAGGACGAAGATCTTCCCGGATCTTGTAATAGAAATGGTTCAGGAAGGAGTATCCCAGGCCTGCACCAAAGGTCAATGGTGCAACATTTCCGTCCTCATCCGCCCATTCATCCATTGCAAAGGCATGGACATTTCGGCAGTTCACATTGAACTTGTTGATCATTTCCGCTACGGCTCGGTAGGCGGCAGGCCATTGATTCGGAAAAATCGCAGTAAAAGGCTTGTCCATAACGTCGCTCAGGTAGAACCTGTGGAAAATATCCTGCACCAATATCAGCGTGGGATCTAGAACTATTTTTACACTGAAACCGTTCTCATTGGTGTACTCCATGTCTTCCCGCTTGATATTGCGTACCCGCTTGAGCATTTCTACATCTCTGGAAGGCAGCCAGGATGCAGGTTTGAACGAAAATTCTTCGAACATGAAATCGACCTCACTTATTGTTTT
>DURK01000016.1 GCA_012837325.1 Clostridiales bacterium | reverse complement strand
TGGGGATTTGTTTAAGGTTATTTTGAGATTCAACACTGTTCAGTAATACTGTAACCCACAGTGCATTTAAAGAAAATGAAATGGAAGAGGAGCATTTAAATGAAAATTATTTCATTCATCAATTATATGGCAGCGGTAATATTTTTTGTCTGTTACTCCTACCAGCTTTTGTATATAGCTGTTCCATTTTTCAGGAAAAACAAGCCAATTGAAAGTACGAAAATGCATAAATTTGCTGTACTGATTGCAGCACGAAATGAGGAAGCTGTAATATCCCAGTTGATTGAAAGTATTCAACATCAAAGCTATCCTTCTCAGATGATAGAAATCTTCGTTGCAGCAGATAATTGCACAGATAATACTGCTGCAGCAGCAAGGGAGGCAGGGGCTGTTGTTTGGGAACGCTTCAACAGAAAAAAGATTGGAAAAGGCTACGCCCTGGACTTTTTACTGAATCAAATCGAGAAGGCCTGCCCTGACAAACCTTTTGATGGTTATTTTGTGCTGGATGCAGACAATTTACTGGATGAAAACTATATATCCGAAATGAATAAAAGCTTTTCTCAAGGACATCGCATAATTACAAGCTACCGGAATTCAAAGAACTATGGCAGCAATTGGATTTCAGCAGGATATGCTCTGTGGTTTTTACGGGAATCCCAGTATCTGAACCGTTCAAGAGCACTGCTTGGGACAAGCTGTGCTGTATCCGGCACCGGTTTTTTATTCCACAGGGATATCCTGGAACGATCAGGGGGCTGGAGATACTTCTTACTGACAGAAGACATAGAGTTCAGTATACACCATATCATAAATGGAGAAAAAATTGCTTATTGTGAATCTGCCATCTTGTATGATGAGCAGCCCACCCGATTCAGTCAATCCTGGAGTCAGCGAATGCGCTGGGCAAAGGGCAACATTCAGGTTTGCCGGAAATATGGCGTGGAATTGATAAAATCCATACTAAAAAACAAGAGCTTCTCCAGTTACGATATGACCATTACTCTCTTTCCAGCTATCTTTTTGACCGCTTTCAGTGGTATCATTAATCTGATCGGGGCAGCATATGCTCTGCATTCTAAAGAAAACTTGATTATACTTCTTCAATCCGCAGGTCAATCTTTGTTCAATGCATATCTGATGTTTTTTATCATCGGTGCAATTACAACAATTACCGAGTGGAAGCATATATATTGCTCTGCCTCCAAAAAGATAGGATACACCTTCACCTTTCCACTTTTTATGCTGACCTATATTCCAATCACAGTTGCGGCTTTCTTCAAAAAGGTGGAATGGAAGCCCATCGAGCACAGGGAATCCATTTCATTAAAAGAAGTTCGGAAAGCAGGAAGCCAGGCATAGATTCCTTTTCTCCTTTACTTTTCCCCCGATTTGAGTTACAATTGAAAATGTAGAATTTGTAGGATGAGTAGGGTTTTTGTGTTTTTTATTGTAGGATGGCAGGGTGGTAGGGCTACTATGCAATTTTTGCCGCACTCCATTTGGGGTGCTTTTTTATTCCCATGTCCTGCTCCATACCCGCTCAAGCAGAATTGAATTAACAGGAATGGGGGATTTGAACGTGTCACAAATCAAATTTTTTCAGGGAAAAGGTCTTCCCCTGGAGATGCACAAGGTGCGAATTGTACAGAAGTTAAACCTGATACCCGTGGAAGAGCGGTTGAAAGCCATGTCGGAAGCAGGTAACAACACCTTTTTGCTGCGCAACCGAGATGTTTTTATGGACATGCTCACCGACAGCGGTGTCAATGCCATGAGCGATCGTCAGCTGGCCGCCATGATGGAGGCAGACGACAGCTATGCAGGATCTGAGACCTATTTCAAGCTGGAGGCAAAAATTCAGGAGATATTTGGAACCCAGTTCTTTCTTCCCGCCCATCAGGGGCGTGCCTGTGAGAACATCATCTCCAGAGCCTTTGTCAAGCCAGGCTCTGTCGTTCCCATGAACTACCATTTCACCACCACCAAGTCCCATATTACCCTAAACGGCGGCCGGGTGGAAGAAGTCTTTATTGAGGAAGCACTGAAGATTACCAGTGATCACCCCTTTAAAGGCAATGTGGATATCGATGGACTGGTTGCCTTAATCAAGAAGGAAGGTGCACAAAACGTTCCCTATGTGCGAATGGAAGCCGGTACCAACCTGATCGGCGGCCAACCCTTCTCCCTGGAAAACCTGCGCCAGGTTCGCAAGGTTTGTGATGAATTCGGCATCATGCTGGTACTGGATGCCAGCCTGCTGGCTGATAATCTGCACTTCATTAAAGTAAGAGAAGAAAGCTGCAGGAATCTAAGCATACGGGAGATTACCCGTGCCATGGCCGATTTATGTGATATCATCTATTTCTCAGCCCGGAAACTGGGCTGTGCCCGCGGCGGCGGAATCTGCACCGATAAACCCGAGCTGGCGGATAAAATGCGAGAGCTCGTTCCGCTGTATGAAGGCTTCCTGACCTATGGCGGCATGTCTGTTCGCGAGATGGAGGCCTTGACGGTAGGTCTGGATGAAACCATGGACGAAGAGATGATCAATCAGGGTCCTGAGTTTATTGCATTTATGGTGGAAGAACTACAGAAACGAGGCATACCTGTTGTTACCCCTGCCGGAGGCTTGGGTTGCCACATTGATGCCATGGAGTTTGTGGACCATATTCCACAGGAGCAATACCCCGCTGGTGCTTTGGCAGCAGCGATCTATATAGCAGGCGGTGTAAGGGGCATGGAAAGAGGCACCATGTCAGAACAAAGGGACGAAAACGGGGTAGAACCCCTGTCCAACATGGAGCTGGTGAGGCTGGCACTGCCACGCAGGGTGTTCACTTTGTCTCAGGTAATGTATGCAGTGGATCGGATTACCTGGCTGTATGAAAATCGAAGGCTCATCGGCGGCTTGAAGTTCGTGGAAGAGCCAAAGGTTCTGCGTTTCTTCTTCGGCAGACTGGCGCCGGTCGGCGATTGGCAGAATGAACTCATGAAGAAGTTCAGAGAAGACTTTGGAGACAGCCTGTAAGGCATAGCGAAAGAGACTGAAATAAACCGGGAGATCCTCATCGACCCCGGTTTTTCTTATTCCGTTTGATTGACATCCCGTTCCAACATTTCAGTGGACGGAAATTGTGATATACTGTAGAATAAATATCGAAGCTTGACACAGCCAGGGAAGGGGGCTTCATACAATCGATGATAAAGTTGATTGCAATGGCCGCCATGTTGATCGACCATATCGGAGCCGTCTTTTTTCCACAAGCACTCTGGCTTCGGATTATTGGACGAATTTCCTTTCCCATGTTTGCCTGGGGCGTTGCCATGGGTTACATACGCACTCGAAACTGGAAGATGTACGCCATCAGGTTGACGGCTATCGGCCTGATTACCCAGCTCCCCTACAGCCTTTTGTTTCAAAGCAGGGATTTGAATGTCTGTTTTACACTATTGGCCGGGCTGCTGGCATTAAAGGTATTGCATTTAAGAAGAATATGGATAAGGGCAGTCGGGTTAACCTGCATCTTGTCGCTGGTACACTTACTGAATTTTGAGTATGGTATTTATGGAGTGTTAACCATACTGGTTTTTTATTATTATCAGGAAGACAGGAATCTGCCTCTATACCAGGGGATTTTAACTTTGGGAGGAATCCTGGTCTATCGTTTTCATGAAATACAGTTGTTTTCCATCATTTCCTCTTTTATAATACCAGTTGTACGGGGGAAGGATTATCGACTGAATCGAGCCCTGCAGTACGGTTTTTACCCTATTCATATCGTATTGCTGCTGTTGATAAAGATGTTTATCCGGGGATAAATATTAAAATATTATACAAGTAACATTGTCAGATGGAAAGGAGCACACAATATATGTTGTTAAGCAAGCTGCTGGGGGACAGGTTCAAAGAAAAGCCTGCCGATGCCTTTATGATCAGTCACATTTTTATGCTGCGGGGCGGTTATATCAGGCAGGTGTCCAATGGTATCTTTTCGCTGCTTCCACCTGCTGCAAAGGCGGCTCAG
Organism: Clostridiales bacterium; assembly: GCA_012837325.1. GTDB lineage: Bacteria > Bacillota > Clostridia > Caldicoprobacterales > DTU083 > DURK01. The sequence goes on along the minus strand of DURK01000016.1, from coordinate 4,139 downwards.
AAAATAGAGCAGATTATTCGGGAAGAGATGGACAATATTGACGGCCAGGAGGTATTGTTCCCTGTGGTTCTGCCTGCAGAACTGTGGCAGGAATCCGGCAGGTTTGATTCGGTGGGCAGTGAGCTGCTGCGATTCAAGGATCGCGGAGGCAGGGATATGGTTTTGGGCATGACTCATGAGGAGGCTGCTGTTCATCTGGCCCGCAATGAAGCGAAAACCTATCTGAAATATCCCTTTATGATCTATCAGATTCAAACCAAATTTCGCGATGAACCCAGAGCACGGGGCGGCTTGATCCGGGTAAGGGAGTTCACCATGAAGGATGCCTATTCCTTCCATACTTCACAGGAGGACCTGGAAGCCTATTACCAAAGAACACTGGATGCCTATTTCCGGATTTATCATAGAGCCGGCTTGAAAAATGTTATGGCGATTCAATCGGATACCGGCATGATGGGCGGACGCAAAGCTCATGAATTCATGTACCTGTCTGAAGGCGGGGAAGATACCATTGTGTTTTGTGAGAATTGCGATTATAAATCCAACATGGAGGTGGCAGTTTCCAAGATTCACAAGGAATCAGCACAGGAACAGGAAATCCAGGAGGTGCACACCCCCGATATCAAGGATATCGAGAAGCTTGCTGAGTTCCTAAATATCAAGGAATCCCAGACCATGAAGGCTACGGTGTTTTTCCGCCGGGACAATGAGCAGCCGGTGGTGGTGTTTGTTCGTGGTGACCTGCAGGTGAATGAGGTGAAGCTGCGAAAGATTTTGGGTACCGAGGTCTTCCCTTTAGTCGATTATGATGGGATTGATCTATGCTTTGGGTTTATTGGTGCGTACAATCTGAATGCGAAAAATGTTCAGGTTATGTATGACAAGTCCTTGGAAGGTGAAAAGAACCTGGCATGCGGAGCCAATAAAACCGATTATCATCTTGTGGGCGTCAGTGTGGAAAGAGACCTGAAGGTTGACAGATTTGTCGATGTGGCAAAGGTCAGTGAAGGAGAGGCCTGCGTACACTGCGGAAGCCCTCTGAAGGTCAGCAGGGGAATCGAGGTCGGGAACATATTCCAGCTGGGAACCAAGTATACCGAAAGCATGAACATGCAATATATGGATGAAGACGGCAAGCTGCAAACCCCCATTATGGGCTGTTATGGAATCGGGGTAGGGCGTTTGCTTGCCTGTGTCATAGAGGACAACCATGACGAATATGGTCCTATTTGGCCTAAAGCTGTTGCTCCTTATTTGGTACACATTTGCGTGTTGAATCAATCCCAGGAAGAAGTTAATCAATTGGGTTGGCAGCTTTATGATGAGCTGAGAGAAGATTATGACGTGATTCTGGACGATCGGGGAGCAGCCGCAGGTGTACAATTTGCCGATGCTGACCTGCTGGGTGCGCCGGTTCGGATTATCCTCAGCAAGCGTAATGCAGGCAATGGGCAGGTGGAGATTGTTACCAGGGACAAGAAGATTAAAAAGCTGGTCCCTGTGGATACAGTCCGGCAGGAAGTTGCTGCTGCTTTAGAGCAGGTAAAGTGATGAGTAAAACCATTGATTTTCGAAAAACAGTTTTGGAGTTAAGCCAACAGGATCCGGATTTTTTGGTTACTATGAAGGAACTGGGATTTCATGATATTGCCAACCCAGTAATGCTGAGGACAGCAGGGCGGTTTATGACCCTTCCCAAAGGGGCAAGGATGAAAGGAATATCCATGGAAAAGGTCAGAGAAGCTTTCGAAGCAAAGGGATATCAGATTGTTGAGTAAGAATGATAAAGAAGTGTATCTATTTGATAAGGGTGCTGTATAACCGTTTTGGGCAAGCATGAAAGGAGAAATCAAAAGTGAACGAAGTGAAAAGGAAAGTAAAGAGCTTCCTGAAAATGAATGGCATGGATTACGAGAGGATCGATGTGAGAAAGGAAGTTGAGATTTTTCTGGAGGACATGCAAAACGGCCTGAATGGGAAACCGAAATGTTTGGAAATGCTGCCTACCTATATTCCAATGAACGATGAGATACCCTCCCATGAGCCGGTTATTGCTTTGGATGCCGGAGGCACGAATTTCCGTGTAGCGGTGGTTCATTTTGACGACAATAAAAAGCCCGTAATCAGCGACTTTGCCAAATATTCCATGCCCGGAATGAAGGAGAACATGAGCCGGGAGGAGTTTTTGCAGACCATTGTAGGCTATCTGGAACCCGTGATTCACAAAAGCAATAAAATTGGGTTTTGTTTTTCCTATGCAATGGAAATGATGCCGAATGGTGACGGCAAGCTGATTCGCTTCAGCAAGGAGATTGAGGTGCAGGGCATGGCCGGCAGGCCGGTTGGCGCAGGAATTCTGCAGGCCTTGCAGGATGCAGGCTATAAGGATGAGAAGAAGATTGTTCTGGTGAACGATACGGTTACGACCCTGCTGGGCGGCAAAGCCGCTTATGATGACAGACATTTTGACAGCTTTATCGGATTTATTCTTGGAACCGGCACCAACACATGCTATATCGAAAAAGGCGTCAATATTGGCAAGCTGGGCGAGTCGGGAAAGCAATACGAGAATATGTTGATTAATATGGAATCCGGCAATTACTCCCGATCCCCTTCCGGAAGAATCGATGAAGAGTTTGATAAATTGACCGTTGACCCCGGGCATGCCCTGTTCGAGAAAAAGATATCAGGTGCTTATCTGGGTGTTCTGGCCGGGCTGGTTCTCAAGCACGCGGCAGAGGCGGGCCTGTTTTCCGATGCCTTTCGCGAGCGCTATCAAAAAGTGGAAGAGCTGTCCACCATCGATTTTAATTACTTTCTCCGCTGGCCTTACGGGAACAACCTGCTTGCTGCTCTATGCAATGAAACCGAACAGAAGGATCGGATCACCCTTTATCATCTGTTTGATTGTCTCATGGAGCGGGCGGCAAAGCTGGTTGCAGTCAATCTGATTGCAGTGGTGCTGAAAACGGGAAAAGGGCAGGATCCCAGCCGTCCGGTGTGCATCACAGCCGATGGCTCTTCCTTCTATAAGTTTAAAAATTTCAAACAGAAGCTGGAGCATTACCTCAAGGTTTATCTGGTTGACGACCTGGGGCTTCATTATGAATTTGTGGAAGCAGACAATGCCAACCTGACCGGTTCAGCAATTGCTGCACTGACAAAGCTTAATTAAAACCGCCGTCCGCCGCCGCCGTGGCTTCTGCCGCTGCTGCTCCTGTGGGTGGTGCTTCTGCCGCCTCCGCTGGAATTGTTATTGGCGATTCGCACCCTTGTTACGGTCTGATTGATAAAATCATCTCTCTTATCGGTCAGCAGGAAGGAACCGCCCTCCTCGTAGGTACGGTTTGAGACCGTAACTCTGCCTTTGTTTCCGCTGGAGGCAATCACCGTTGCCAAAATGGATACTGCCAGTGCAATGAAATACACCCAAGGGGCTGCCATCAGACCGACTGCTCTGCTCCAATAGGTGTCAGAGCTTTGGGGTTGAGGATATTCATTTTGCGGAACATCTGGTGAGAGATCCTTTTCATCCTTTTGATATTGTCCCTGGGGGATACCTGACTGGGCGTAACGATCTACCTGGCGGATAAATTCCATGCTGGCCTTATAATAATCTCCATCTGTCAGAAAGGGTACCAGCTCATCCAGGATGCGGTCAATCCGTGTGTCGGTGAAAATGCCAATGGCTTTTCCTGTTGTGGAAATCCAAACCTCCCTGATCTCCATATTGATCAGCAGGAGCAAGCCGGATGCATCCTCACCTATGCCGAAATCATTGAAATCATAATAATCATCCGCATAGTCCCGGGAGGATTTTCCTTCTGTCTGATCGGTAATCACAATCACGACATCCAAGCCATGGGCATCGACCACCTGATCGATTTCCGATTGGATGGTTGTAATTTCACTCATGCTCAAATAACTCAAGTCATCCTTAACATTGTCTGAACTGCCAGCCAGGGCAACAACCGGATGAAACAAGGCAGCCAGAGTCAAGCAAATTACAAAACACAAAAAGCCTGTCAATATACAACGTTCTCTAGCCAAATAAAGCACCTCCAAATACAACAGCAATCCAGGAGGCGGCAAACAGCAGTCCGGCGAATGCCAGCTGTTTCCATCTGCTGACGGGGGCT
>DURK01000131.1 GCA_012837325.1 Clostridiales bacterium | reverse complement strand
GTGCATTACGGGGGGCAGGAGACACCAAGGCAACAGCTGTTGTTGCCTTCATAACGGTACTGCTCATCCGGCCCACCCTTGCAGTATTCAGCATTAAAGTTCTGCATTGGGATTTGGAGGGGGCATGGTTTGCGCTGCTGACCGATCAGGCTGTGCGTTCTTTATTGGTTTTAATCCGATTTAACAGCGGAAAATGGAAGAGTATCAAGGTTTAGACCTAATCAGTTTTAAAATAGTTGTTGCCTTATACATTCAGAATCATCACCTAATGTGTTTCAATCAAAATAATCTACTACGATATTCCAATTGCCTGTGGAGGTTATGCTATGAAATTCGATCCCCTTGTTTATTCCTATCCATCCAAACGCCATGTGATATATGGTAAAAAAGGCATGGTGGCAACCTCGCAGCCGTTGGCTGCTCAAGCTGGTCTTGAAATATTAAAAAAGGGCGGCAATGCCATCGATGCTGCTGTTGCCGCAGCTGCCTGCCTGACAGTTGTGGAACCTACTTCCAATGGGATCGGAGGAGATCTGTTTGCTCTGGTATGGTCGGATGGGAAGCTGTATGGCCTCAATTCAAGCGGGCCGGCTCCAAAAAGCATTTCTGCTGAAAAATTAAGAAGCGCGGGATACAAAACGATTCCTAAATATGGATGGATTCCCGTTACGGTTCCGGGCGCTCCTGCAGGCTGGGCGAAGCTGTCGGAGCGATTCGGGCAGCTGCCTTTTTCGGATGTGTTGAGTCCTGCTGTTGAATATGCACAGGAAGGATATGCAGTATCTCCTGTAACCAGTTTATCCTGGCAAAACGCTTATAAGCTGTATTCAACAAGCTTGAAGGGAGAGGAGTACAAGCATTGGTTTGATATCTTTGCACCAAAGGGACGGGCTCCAAAACCCGGGGAACTTTGGAAATCAGCAGATCATGCCCGGTCCTTGGCCTCCATCGGAGATTCAAAGGCGGAGTGTTTTTACCGTGGTGATCTTGCAGACCGGATCGCTGAATTCTCCAGGGAATACGATGGTTATCTGACAAAAGGAGATATGGCGGCTTTTCAACCCCAATGGGTTGACCCCATATCTATCAACTATCGCGGTTATGATGTGTGGGAGATTCCACCTAATGGACATGGAATTGTCGCCTTAATGGCACTGAACATCGTAAAAGGGTTTGAATTTGGAGAGAAAGATCATATAGAAACCGTTCATAGGCAGATTGAGGCATTAAAGCTTGCTTTTATTGATGGCAAGAGGTATCTATCTGATCCTGCATCGATGAATGTAACGATTGAGCAGCTATTGGCTCCCGCATATGCAGAGGAGAGAAGACGTTTAATCGGCAAAGAAGCGCTGCTCCCGGATCCGGGCACGCCTTCTGCAGGCGGCACCGTTTATCTTGCGACAGCCGACAGCGAAGGAAATATGGTGTCCCTGATCCAAAGCAACTATATGGGATTTGGCTCCGGCCTTGTTGTGCCAGGTACAGGAATAGCCCTGCACAACAGGGGTCATAACTTTACTCTGGATGGGAATCACTGCAACTGTATTGCAGGAGGGAAGCGGCCTTATCATACCATCATACCGGGATTCCTAACAAAGGCTGGAAAGCCTGTTGGGCCTTTTGGAGTAATGGGTGCGTTCATGCAGCCTCAAGGGCATATGCAGGTTATCATGAACACAATCGATTTTCACTTGAATCCCCAGCAGGCCCTTGATGCACCACGCTGGCAGTGGATGAAAGGAAAACAGGTGGCAGTAGAGCCCGGGTTCCCAATGCATATTGCCGAGCAATTACAGGCAAGAGGGCATCAGATTTGTATTCAGATGGATACAGGCAGCTTTGGAAGAGGTCAGATTATATGGAAAACGGAGGAAGGCACACTGTGCGGCGGCACGGAACCTCGTGCAGATGGAATGGTCGCAGTTTGGTGAGTGAGGTGATCAGATGAAGTGAGAATCATGGTTGCTGACGGGGATGAACTCATAAGAAGGGAATTAAAGACACTGCTCAATCAGGAAGGATTTGATGTTGATCTTGTGCCGGATGGAATTACAGCCATCAAATACTTCAGGCGCTATGAATATCATTTGGTTATTTTGGATTTTCTGCTGCCGGAACTGGATGGGAAAAGCGTCATTATTCAACTGAGAAAAATTTCCGACACTCCTTTTGTTTTGTTGTCGTCATTAAACGATGAAGAGTCCATCGTTAAGGCTTTCGAACTGGGCGCAGAGGACTACATTCGCAAGCCTTTTTATCCGAAAGAATTACTTGCCAGAGTCAAGGTCATCTTTCGCAGCAGAATGCCCGCTCAGGAGCTGCCAAAACGCAATCTGTCCTTTGACGGACTGTATATTGAACCCTCCTCGCACAGAGTATTTGTAGAAGACAGATTGGTTGGTTTAACTCCCAAAGAATATGAGCTGCTGCTTCATATGGCAAGCAAGCCAAATCAGGCCTTTACACGGGAATCCCTGCTCAATGAAATCTGGGGTCCTGATTATTACGGTACGGACCGCACCGTAGACACGCATATCAAAACCCTGCGGGATGCCCTCCGCCCCCGGCATCATTATATTGCAACAGTCAGAGGAGTGGGGTACAAGTTTGATGAATTCTACCATCATGAATCGACTTAAAAAAACAGGCCCCAGCAGGGCCTGTTTTATTGAAAAAAGTGCAAAGATACTTTAAGAAATTATTTCTGCTTGGTATAATCAGAAATTACCATCTTAAGAATATCAATGGTCTCCATCGCATCCGACAGCTTGCTTTGCAGATTCTTGTTTTCTGCCTCCAGGTTCAATACCTTCAGGGACTCCGGTTCTTCCCGGCTGTGAAGGACAGAAGGTTTTTCCTTTCTACTCTCCTCAATGCGGTCAGGTCTGGCAACTGTTCGTTTTTTCTTCGGTTGAGTTTCCAATACATAGGATTCCTTACTTAGATGATTGAATTTTCCTCTTTCAACATAATGAGTGTGAAGCAGCTGATGAGCCAGATGGCCGTTTGCTTCACCCAGGTACTCACTGTAAAAATCTAAAATGGATGGATTTTCATGGGATTTACGAAGCACCTTGCTTTCGTCTTCGCTGTAAAGGTTGCTCATGCGTTTTTCCCTGACTAGGGGATCGCGGCTTCTGGGCTGACCACCGCCGGTAATACAGCCTCCCGGGCACCCCATCACTTCTATGAAATGATAGGGGGATGTGCCGTTGGCGATTTGTTCCATCAGCTTTTCTGCATTTTTCAGTCCGCTTGTTACAGCAACCCTTACTTCGACCCCGTCCAGATGCTTGAAGGATTCCAGTGGTCTTTCAATCTTGATGACAGCTTCCTTTACTTCATCCAATCCAACAATCGGTGTGACATGCAGGTTTTCAAAGGGCAGCTCCCGACCGGTAACAAATTCATACACCGTGCGAAGAGCTGCTTCCATTACACCGCCGGTTAACCCAAATATATCTGCAGCGCCGGTAGAAATTCCCAGTGGCGCATCAAATTCCCGATCCGGCAGGTTCACAAAATCAATCCCTGCCTGCTTGATCATATCTCCAAGCTCTCTGCAGGTGATCACTGCATCAACATTCGGTAAACCATTGTTCGTCATCTCCGGCCGGGCAATTTCAAATTTTTTGGCAGTACAGGGCATAATCGAAACAACGAAGATGTTTTTTGGGTCTATGCCGATTTTCTCTGCATAATAGGATTTAACGACAGCTCCCATCATGGTGTGGGGAGATTTACAGGTGGACAGATGGGGCAGCAGGTCGGGGAAGGAATGTTCGATGTACTTGATCCACCCCGGGCTGCAGCTGGTAACCATGGGAAGGGCAGTCTTCCCATTGGAAAGTGCACAGTTTAACCGGTTTAGCAGTTCGGTGCCTTCTTCTATAATCGTAAGATCTGCAGCCCAGTTTGTATCAAAAATATCGTGAAATCCCAGTCTGGATAAGGCATTTGCCAGTTTACCCGTACAACGCGTACCAGCCGGCAATCCAAATTCCTCACCGATGGCGACGCGAATTGCAGGGGCGACTTGTACCACTACTCGTTTTTCGGGTTCATTCAGGGCCTTCCATACTTTTTCAATGGAGGACGTTTCCTTTAGTGCGCCAACCGGGCAGACAACGGTACATTGTCCGCAAAATGCACAATTAACGGATCCCAGGGGGAGGTTCATGCCAGGGCCGATAACTGTGTCAAAACCACGGTTCTGCGGATTCAATATACCCGTCCCCTGGATTTCATTGCAAATCGTAACACAGCGTCTGCATAAAATGCACTTGGACAGATCACGGGTAAGTGATACCGAAACGTCCATATCATTACTGGCGTGTTCCCCTTCAAAACGGGATTCTTCCACTCCAAGCTGTTTTCCCAGAGCCTGCAGTTCACAGTCCAAGTTACGATTGCAATTCAAGCAGTCTTGATTGTGATCGGACAGGAGAAGCTCATACAATACCTTTCGGGCTTTCTGTACCCGTTCGCTGTTGGTTTGTATTACCATACCGTCCGATGCCTGGGTTATGCAGGAGGCTTGCAGGTTTTTCATACCTTTTACTTCTACAACGCAAATGCGGCAGCTGCCGATGGCATGGATGTTTTCCATATAACACAAGCTGGGTATCTGAATATGGTTCAGCTTTGCGGCCTCCAAAATGGTGCTTCCCCTGGGTGCGGTGATCTTGATGCCGTTTATGGTTAAATTCAACATATCTCAACTACCTCCTGTTGCAATGCAGGCAGCGCATGGCTTCTGCAATGGCATTCAGTTTGTGGTAACCGACAACAACTTCATCAAAGGTATTCCCTCTTTGCTCCAGGGGAAGGAGATCAATGGGAAACCTTTCATGGGAAACCAGTTCATCTTCATCAATAATCTCAGGAATATCGATCTTTTCCCCTTTGTTCAGGATACCCTTCCCATTTAAATACAGGTCAATGGAACGAGCGGCATTTTTGCCGTCGGCAATGGCCCGGATCACCTCATCCGACCCTCTGGTTACATCTCCGCCTGCAAAAACCCCCGGCATGGTGGTCATTTGTGTATCTGGATCAGTGATAAAGGTTCCCCAGGAAGTTACACCGATTTCTTCTTTTTTGACAAAGGGAAGGTCTGCGTATTGACTGACTGCAATGATGACATTGTCCACATCGATAAAGAAATTCGAGCCTTCAATATGACGGGTATTTCTGCGGCCTTTGTTGTCAAAATTACTGATCTGTCTTCGCACACATTCAATTTTTGCTACATTTCCTCGTTTATCGGAGACAAACCGGACCGGAGAGACCAGTTCATGAACTTCGACTCCTTCATGCAGCGCTTCCTCGATTTCAGTATCATATGCAGGCATGATTTGGCGGGTTCTGCGATAGAGAATCATGACTTTCTTTGCACCCAGCCGCACCGCAGTGCGGGCAGAGTCGATGGCTGTATTTCCGCCTCCAATTACTGCGACTACCTTATTTGTCAAGTCCACGCTGTTGTATAGCTTGACATCCTTCAGAAAGCTGATTCCCGGCAGCACACCTCTTAAATTTTCACCCGGCACATTTACCTTTTGTGGTATCTGGGTACCGGTGGCAACATAGACGGCATCATACATGGCCCGCAGTTCCTTAAAACCAATATCTACGCCCACCTCGGTGTTGGTGTGAATGTTGACGCCGCAACGGCAGATTAAGTCCACTTCATGCTGCAGGATGTCACTGGGCAGCCTGTATTCGGGTATTCCAAAGGCAAGCACGCCGCCTGCAACGGGTTCTTTTTCATAAATGTCGACTTCATAACCGGTTCGAGCAAGATAGTACCCGCAGGTCAGGCCGGAAGCTCCAGCGCCGATAATAGCAACTTTCTGGCCGTTTCTTGAGTATACGATATCATGAACATAAGCCTTTTCATTCTTCATGGCATAATCGGAAACAAAGCGCTTCAGATCGCATATCGCTACCGGTTCATCCACTGAACCGCGTCGGCATCTGCTTTCACATGGATGGGTGCAGATCCTGCCGCATACTGCAGGCAGGGGATTTTCCTGCCGAATTAGGTTGTAGGCATCTATAAAGCGTCCGGCAGCGATCAGTGAAATATAACCGGGTATGTTGACATTGGCAGGGCAGGAATTTTCGCAGGGTGAAATAAAGAGATCGCTGCAAATACCAGCACGGCAGTGCTTATACTTGATATGCTCTTCGTATTCCTCCCGGAAATACTTGATGGTGCTGAGTACAGGATTGGGGGCTGTCTGACCAAGGCCGCACATGGCAGTATCCTGTATAGCGCTGCCCAACTCCTCAAGCAGTTCAATATCACCTTCCTGGCCGTTTCCCTGGGTAATCTGCTCCAGAATTTCCAGCATTCTCTTGGTTCCTACACGGCAAGCCGCACACTTCCCACAGCTTTCATCCCGGATAAACTCCATGAAGTAACGGGCGGTATCCACCATACAGGTATCCTCATTCATGACAATCAGACCACCGGACCCCATGATTGCACCCAGCATGGATAAGGACTCGTAATCGGTTTGCACATTGAGGTTATCCTGGGTGACACATCCACCGGAAGGACCGCCGATCTGTGCAGCTTTGAACTGCTTTTTGTCAGGAATTCCGCCGCCTATTTTGTATATGATTTCACCAAGAGGCATGCCGATGGGTACTTCGATGATACCGGTATTTACAATATTTCCAGCAAGTGCAAATACTTTTGTACCTGGGGCTTTTTTCATGCCGTATTGTGTATACCATTTTCCACCCATCTCAATAATTTTCGGTATGCTTGCCAGAGTTTCTACATTATTTATTACCGTTGGTTTGCCAAAAAGACCTTTGTCGGTGGGGTAGGGTGGCTTTTGTCTGGGTTCTCCCCGGTCGCCTTCGATGGAAGACATCAATGAGGTTTCCTCACCGCAGACGAAGGCACCTGCTCCGATTCGAATTTCCAGGTCAAATGAAAATCCACTGTTCAAAATGTTGCTTCCTAACAGGTTATAGTCCCTTGCCTGGTCGATTGCATTTGCAAGTCGTTCGACTGCCAGAGGGTACTCGGCGCGGACATAAACAAAACCTTTGTTTGCTCCGATTGCATACCCGCCAATCAGCATTCCCTCAATCAGTGTATGAGGGTCTCCCTCGATAATGCTGCGATCCATAAAGGCACCGGGATCCCCTTCATCTGCATTGCATACGATATACTTTTCATTACTCTGCGACCTTCGGCCAAATTCCCATTTCAGCCCGGTAGGAAAGCCTGCACCGCCGCGGCCGCGCAGCCCGGAAAGCTTGATTTCACGAATAACATCTTCACTGCTCATTTGAGTAAGAGCCAGTGCAGCTGCAAAATAGCCATTCGCTGCTATATAGGCATCAATGCTGCTGTAATCCAATATACCGCAGTTGCGTAGTGCAATACGTACCTGTTCGCGGAAAAAGCTGATATCATCGATATGGGGAATGTACTTTTGTAATGTGTGGTCAAAGAAAGTGTATTCAACAGGGATTGTATGCTCCATGACATGAGATCTTATTATATATTTTGCTGCTTCAGGTGTTAGATTGGTGTAGAAAATACGCTCAGGAAGAATCAGCATGACCGGGCCTACTGCACAGGTGCCCATGCAGCCGGTCTCATAGACTTCTATCTGACTATCCATAGAAAGAGCTTTTATTTCATCGATTACTGCTGTTTTGACCGATTCACAGTCAGATGAAATGCAGCCTGCTCCTGCACAAACAAGTATCTGGTACTGATATTCAGCCTTCCGTTTGTTATACTCATTCTTGATATGTTCCAGACTCTCTATACTGGTTACAGGTGTTCGCATGTTATCACCATCCTCTCCTAAAACTTGGACAAAAGTTCGTTCACTTTGGTTGGTGTCATTTGCTTGTAAACCACATCGTCAATCATGATAGCAGGGGCCAAGCCGCAGGAACCAATGCATCTGGCCACTTCAAAAGTGAATCTACCGTCGGCAGTTGTGCCGCCCGGTTCTACATCCAGGGTTTTCATAAGGTGTTCTACAATTTTTTTGCCACCTCTTACATAGCAGGCTGTACCCATGCAGACGCGGATGGTGTGAAGGCCTCTGGGTTGGACAGAAAAGAAGGAATAAAAGGAGACCACTCCAGATACCTTGGATAGGGGAACAGCCAATTTTCCAGCGATGATTTGTTGAAGATCCAGCGGAAGACAACCGTAAATTTTCTGCGCAGCATGAAGAATTTGAATAAGACTGCCTTCTTTATCTTTGTACAAATCAATAATATTATTGAGAGCGCTGTACTTGTTTTCATCTGTGTCACAATGGGGATGTGAATACATATGATCAATCCTCCTTCCTGCAATCGTGTTACATACCGATAAGACTTCTTTATTGATAATACATTAACAATGTGAAGATTGTATGAAAATTCAAAATCTTTATAATACGTAATAAGCTGTTTTTTGGCGAAGTGAGGTGATATACTGAGTTTTACTTCACAAAAACTTTATAAAGATGCTAGTGCAGGCTATGCTGGCCAAAGAGATCATGATACAGCATGACCATGGCTCCCGCAGTTGTCTTTTGACACAAGGGGAGATTACACTTTGAAATAAGATAAAAGCGCTTTTCGTCATCCTGAACGGACTGAAAGCGTTTATGTATTTTAAGGGCTATTCTTGCATTGAATTTGATGTATTCTTCAATGGTATCCAGCAAATAGGCACCTTTTTCTGCGCGAAATTCATGCACATACTGATAGGAACGTTTGACAAAGGTTTCATATTGTCTGTGATTGTCCAATAGTCTTATGTTAGCGTGCTGTGGGATACTCATATCATGAACAAGATGCAGGGATGCACCAAAATAAAACATGGACTTGTTAAAGTCTCCGGACCTCCACATCTCCAAGGTATGAGTATAATACTGAACAGCCAGCTCCATTGCATTTTTTCTTCCATATAAGCCTTTTTTCTTATAAGGATTGTAAAAATGATGTGTACTTTTAAAATCCTGATCCGCCCACACAGCACCCTTGTTGATCTCCACAATATAGCTTAAGAAAAAATTATATTCCTTTTCACGTTTGTCTTTGCGAAGAATTTGCAAGGCTTGAACATTAATGAATTTATGCACCTGACATTGAGTTCGAATAATGGATTTTTTTACAGGGTTGGTTGCTCCGAATACCAATTTCAGGAAATACTCATAGGATTTTTCTACAAGCTTCATGACAAACCCTCTCTTTGTTATAAAAAACTCATATTATATAGTATTGTCTAATAGAAAAAAGATTATCCATCATAAGGAAATGGATTTCTTCAAAAAATATATCTGTATATCTCGTTTTTTACATTTACTTTAGCGCACTAATGTGATAACATATCAGATGAATAAATTACACTAGATATTTGAGAGAGGGATTATTATGAAAAAGAGAACAATTGCTGTTTTAGCCGCAGTAATGGTTATGCTGCTTTTAGCAGGGTGCGGAGCTTCGCAAAAAACTGCAGGTTTAACCGTAAAGGAAGGCAAGTTCATAGTCGGATTTGATCAGGGGTTCCCACCTATGGGGTTTGTTGGAGATGACGGCGAGTTTACCGGCTTCGACCTTGAGTTGGCTGCAGAAGTAGCTAAACGTCTGGATCTTGAACTTGTGTTGCAACCCATTGCATGGGATTCCAAAGATGAGGAGTTAACTACAAAAAACATTGACTGCATCTGGAATGGCTTTACCATGAACGGTAGAGAAAATGGATATACATGGACTGAACCGTATATGTCAAACAAGCAGGTATTTCTGGTTCGTGCCGACTCTGATATCACTACTTTGGATGACCTGGCCGGAAAAGTCGTATGTGTTCAGGTAGACTCCAGTGCGGAAGCCGCTTTGGAAGACAACCCGGACTTGTTGGAATCCTTTGGTGACTGTGTCACAGCAGCTGATTACAACAACGCTTTAATGGATTTGGAGCAAAAAGGTGTGGATGCAGTGGCTATAGACGTGGTGGTTGCTGATTACAGAATGCAGAAATCAGAAGGGAAATTCAGAAAGCTGGAGGAAACGCTGCAAGAAGAGCAATTTGGTGTTGGTTTTCTTAAAGGCAACGAAGAACTCAGGGACATTGTACAAAAGACTCTGGAGGAAATGGCTGAAGACGGAACTTTGAAATCCATATCGGAAAAATGGTTCGGTGAGGATATTACAACGATTGGCAAATAAGGCTGGGAATTCATGCTGTCGACTGCAAAAAAAATGGTTTAAGAAACGGAGTGTCCATGAGTGGAGTTGTCGGTTATTTTAACAAAGCTGGGCGAAGGGATGCTGGTGTCAATCGAGATTTTTGTATTGACACTGCTATTCTCCCTGCCTCTGGGTTTGATTGTGGCTTTTGGTCGCATGTCCAGGAACTTCTTGCTTCGCACCATCATTAAATTATATATTTCTATTATGCGCGGTACTCCACTTATGCTGCAGCTTATGGTTGTATACTTTGGACCTTATTATTTATTTGGCATCAGTCCGCCTAGAGGTTACCGATTTATTGCGGTCATTATAGGCTTTGTCCTGAATTATGCTGCTTACTTTGCTGAGATTTATCGGGGCGGTATCGAATCCATGCCGGTAGGGCAGTATGAAGCTGCCAAAGTACTGGGTTACAGCAAGTCCCAAACATTTTTGAGAATCATCCTGCCGCAGGTAATCAAGCGGATTTTACCTTCCATAACCAATGAGACCATTACCCTGGTAAAAGATACTTCGCTGGCTCAGGTTATTTCCGTATCGGAAATGTTTATTGCTGCAAAAGCCATCGCCTCCAAAGAACAATCGATGGTTCCATTCCTTGCTGCAGGCTTGTTTTATTATGTATTCAACTACCTTGTAGCTTTCATTATGGAGTGGTTGGAAAAGAAATTCAGTTATTACCAATAGGAGGCTGCAATGAAAATATTGGAAGTGCAAAACATACGAAAAAGTTTTGGGGATTTGGAGGTACTAAAAGGTATTTCACTGGAAGTAAAGCGGGGAGAGGTCGTGGCAATAATCGGGCCTTCCGGATCCGGTAAATCAACTCTTCTTCGCTGCCTCACCTTGCTGGAGACGATGGACAGCGGGGGACTGTCCTATCTCGGACAAAAAGCAGCTTCCATGGATTCATCGGGTAAATCGGTATACGCATCGCCGGATGTACTTCGACAGATCAGAGGCTGCTTTGGACTGGTATTTCAAAACTTCAATCTGTTCCCTCACTTTTCTGTTATAAAAAACATCATGGATGCGCCAGTTACCGTTCAAAAAAGAAACAGGGAAGAAGTCTACAGGGAATGCCTGGACCTGCTGGAAAAAATGGGTTTATCCGACAAGGAAAATGCCTATCCCTGTCAATTATCCGGCGGACAGCAGCAAAGGGTATCGATTGCAAGAGCCTTGGCACTCAATCCGGAGATTTTATTCTTTGATGAGCCTACTTCAGCATTGGATCCGGAGCTGACAGGGGAGATTCTCAAGGTTATTCGAAATCTGGCAGCAGAGAATATGACAATGGTGATTGTAACCCATGAAATGAATTTTGCCAGAGATGTCGCAGATCGTATGGTTTTTATGGATGATGGATTAATCGTGGAGCAGGGTCTGCCTGAACAGATTATCTATGAACCAAAGCATGAACGCACCAGAGCTTTTCTCAGCAGGTTTGAGAATTAAACTGGATATTTTTATTCTGCTGAGTGTATTTATGGTGTTGTATAATTATTCTAATATTTTGTTTATTATCTACAATATGTGTGAATACGGACTACTGTCCTGCAAAGCGAAATGAGTAAATATTCAATATTTGACATTTGTTGTGATGTTTTGCTATTGACAGATGAATTGTACGTATAGTAAATTATTAATAATATTCTCAAATAAAGGGGAGACAATTATGAGTAGAAAATTAATTTTATTGAGCGCAATATTGGTTATCGCAGCTGTTTTTGTTGGCTGCTCACCATCCACTAGCAAATCTGATACAATTAAGCTGGGCATCAACTATGAGTTGAGCGGGGATACCGCGACCTATGGACAAAGCTCAGTTGAAGGTATCGAGCTTGCAATCGAAGAAATCAACGCAGCCGGCGGCATTGACGGCAAGCAGATTGAAATGGTAAAATATGATAACAAGTCTGAAGCGGCGGAAGCCACTACTTTGACCACCAGACTGATGACACAGGATAAGGTACTGGCAGTGATGGGGCCTGCTACATCCGGTGCCTTCAAAGCTACCATCCCCGTTGCATTGCAAAATAAAATCCCAGTGGCATCCGGTTCCGCAACAGCTGATGATGTTACAGTGGACAGCAACGGTGTAAAAGAGTATGCTTTTCGAATTTGCTTTAGTGACTCCTACCAAGGTACAGGTATGGCAAATTATGCACTGAACAACCTGGGCAAAAGTAAAGCAGTCGTAATTATGGACAGCTCCAGTGACTACGGAAAAGGTCTGGCAGAAAACTTTATCAACACCTTCGAGCAAGGCGGCGGCACCATTGTTGCTCAAGAAGCCTATGTATCAGGGGATACCGACTTTAATTCCATCATCACCAAGATAAAAGGGCAGGACTTTGATGTCATATTTATTCCCGGTTACTATAATGAAGCCGGCCTGATCATCAAGCAGGCAAGAGATCAGGGCATCGATGCTCCCATTCTTGGAGCAGACGGATTTGACTCACCTGATCTGGTCGGCCTGGCAGGGGCAGAAGCACTGAACAATGTATTTTTTTCCAACCACTACTCTTCCTTGGATCAAGACCCCGTTGTACAGGACTTCATCAAGGCATTTGACAAGAAGTACGGCAAACAGCCCGATGCTTTCAACGCTTTGGGATATGATTTAGCCAGATTCGTTGCAGATGCAATCAAACGAGCTGAAAACCTGGATGGCGAATCTGTAAAGGCTGCAATGGCTTCTACTACTGACTTCAATGGCGTCACCGGCAGCTTCAGCATTGATGAAAATCACAATCCACTGAAGGCTCTGGTGGTTATTGAACTAAAAGACGGTAAACAACATTCCAGTGAAAGATTGAGTATGGACTGAGCATTGCTTGGATCCGTAGCTTAAAAGGTGTAATATAATATGCAAGCGTATGAGTGAGGAGCTATGCCTCACTTATACGCGTTTCTTTAGACGGTTGGCGGAAAGAAGGGAAGATGTTTGGAACAGCTTATTCAACAGATTATCAATGGCATTTCCCTGGGCAGCATTTATGCATTGATTGCGCTGGGATACACAATGGTATATGGCATTATCCGGCTGATTAACTTTGCCCATGGTGAAGTTTATATGCTGGGTGCATATATCGGTTATTTTTGTATGACCACTTTGCAGATTGGTTTTTTACCATCCCTTCTCATTGCTATGGCAATCTGTACCTTGATAGGTATGGCAATTGAAAAGATTGCCTATAAACCATTGAGAAATGCAACTCGAATTGCGGTGCTGATAACAGCCATCGGGGTTTCTCTGTTTATCCAGTATGGAACCATGTTCTTTGTTGGAGCAGGCGTACGTACCTATCCTGCCATGACAGGAATGATGATAAAACGCTTTCAGTTTGGCACCATGGTAATCAGCATGCAGCAGATTATCATTGTTGCAACCACCATAGTACTAATGGTAGCACTGCAGTTCATCGTTAAGAAGACGCGAATCGGAAAGGCCATGCGCGCCGTTTCTCTGGATAATGACGCCGCTCAGCTGATGGGCATCAATGTGGATACCACCATCTCCTTTACCTTTGCTTTGGGCTCTGCTCTGGCCGGAGCAGCCGGAATACTGGTTGGAGTATACTATAACTCCATCAATCCTCTTATGGGTACAATGCCCGGTTTGAAAGCATTTGTTGCTGCTGTGTTAGGCGGAATCGGCATCATACCCGGAGCAATGATTGGAGGGTACCTGATTGGTATCGTTGAGGTAATGGTTTCGGGCTATGGCAATTCCATGTATCGAGATGCCGTCGTGTTTGCCATTCTTATCCTCATCCTCATCGTAAAACCAACGGGTATACTTGGTAAGAACATCAGAGAGAAGGTGTAGATATGAAAAAATCGATAGCAGTTACGCCCTTGCGAAAAGGCTTTGCCCTGATTCTCACCTTCATTATTGTACAATTGCTGGTACAGCTTAATATTATCAATGATTATCTGCAAGCAACCATCGCAACCATCGGAATCAATATCATACTGGCAGTCAGTTTGAACCTGATAACCGGTTTTACCGGGCAATTTTCACTTGGTCATGCTGGGTTTATGTCTATAGGAGCCTATGCATGCGCTTTAACCGTCATGCGCGTCCCAACGGTTTGGGGTTTCCTGACCGGTTTGCTGCTGGGCGCGGTTCTGGCTGCCCTGGTCGGCTTCTTGGTCGGCCTGTCCACCCTGCGTCTTAAAGGGGATTATTTGGCAATTGCCACTTTGGGTATGTCTGAAATCATTCGAATTATCTTTACCAATCTGGATATTACCAATGGTGCGGCAGGTTTGAGCGGTATCCCTCGATTTACAAACTGGACTTATTTATATCTTTTTATGGTAAGCGCTATTCTGCTGATATCCAATTTTTTAAAGTCTTCACATGGAAGAGCCTGTATTTCTATCCGCGAGGATGAAATCGCTGCGGAAGCGATGGGTATCAATACTACCAAATACAAGGTTACTGCTTTCACGATCGGTGCCTTCTGTGCAGGAGTTGCCGGGGCATTGTATGCAGCATATTTTTATTATATTGACCCCAATACCTTTGGATTCCTAAAGTCCATTGATGTCCTGGTTATAGTGGTGCTTGGAGGTTTGGGAAGCGTATCCGGGTCGGTACTGGCAGCCATTCTTCTGGCAGTCATTTCAACGATCTTACAGGATTTTTCCGACTTACGGATGGTTATTTATGCTCTGCTGCTGATCATAATCATGATTTTCCGTCCTCAGGGATTGATGGGTTCCAAGGAGCTTTCCCTGAAGGCATTCCGAAATCTGGGGGGCTTTTTGTCATCCAGGAAAGGAGGAAAATAAATGTCCATTCTTAATGTAAGGAAGCTAACCAAAAACTTTGGAGGGTTGACTGCTGTTGCTAATTTGAGCATGGAACTGAACCGGGGAGAACTGGTCGGTTTAATAGGTCCCAACGGAGCGGGTAAGACTACGGTATTTAATCTCCTGACCGGAATTTATCATCCCTCGGATGGCAGTATAATCTTGGAAGCAGGGGGCCAGCAGCTGCCGCTGCATGGTAAAAAGCCCTATCATATCTGCAAGGCAGGAGTAGCCCGTACCTTTCAGAATATCCGGCTGTTTAAGGATCTTACAGTCTTGGACAATGTTCGCATTGCCATGCACCAAAATTTGAAATATGGATTGCTGTCCGGGTTTCTTCACTTGCCTTCCTTTAAAAGAGAGGAAAAGAAATTATTAAATGACGCGATGGAGCTTTTACGAATAACCAAGCTGGATGGCAAAGCCAATGAACTGGCAAAAAACCTGCCCTATGGCGAGCAGCGTCATCTGGAGATCGCCAGAGCTTTGGCGACGAAGCCTGTTCTTCTCCTGCTGGATGAACCAGCAGCAGGTATGAATCCTGCTGAAACAGCAGAGCTGACAGAATTAATTCAATGGATTCGGCATGAGTTTGATCTAACCATCTTGTTGATTGAACATGATATGTCGCTGGTGATGAAGATTTGTGAGCGAATTTACGTATTGGATTACGGCATGCTGATAGCAAATGGAACTCCGGAGGAAATCAAATCAAATAAGCGGGTGGTTGAGGCTTATTTAGGAGAGGATGTCAGCAATGCTTGAGATAAAGAATTTAAATGTTCATTTTGGGGTTATTCACGCATTGAAAGGGATCTCACTTACCGTTCATGATGGAGAAATAGTCAGCCTGATTGGAGCGAATGGTGCAGGTAAGACTACGACACTGCGAACCATATCTGGGTTAAAGAAGCCTACAGATGGTCAAATCTTACTGGATGGGAAGGATATTACCCATACCTCTGCCCGGGACCGGGTCAAAATGGGTATTTCTCATGCTCCGGAAGGCCGCAGGGTATTCCCGACCATGACGGTACTGGAGAATTTGGAACTGGGCGCTTATCTCAGACAGGACAAGGATGGCATAACCAAAGATCTGGATATGGTATACCAGCGCTTTCCTATTCTGGCTGACCGCAAAAAGCAGGCAGCAGGAACTCTGTCAGGCGGAGAACAGCAAATGCTTGCCATCGGCCGGGCACTGATGAGCCGTCCTGATATTTTGTTTCTGGATGAGCCTTCTATGGGCCTGGCGCCCTTGCTGGTTCAGGAAATATTTAGTATAATCAAAGATATCAACAGTGCAGGCACAACGATTCTATTGGTAGAGCAAAATGCAAGTATGGCGCTGCAAATAGCCAACCGGGCTTATGTTTTGGAAACCGGTTCCATCGTCCTGTCCGGAGCAGGTTCCGATTTGATTCAAAGTGATGATATCAAAAAAGCATATTTAGGAGGTTAGCGTATGTTTGTTAAAACAAAGATGGTTACCAACCCAATTACCGTTTCTCCTGATCAAACCATTCCGGAAGCTCATGAAATTATGACTGAGCATAACATCAAGCGCCTTCCTGTTATGCATAAAGGCAAATTGGTTGGTGTTGTTTCCAAAGAAGACATCGATCGCTATACCCCTTCCAAGGCAACCAGCCTCAGCATGGGTGAAATTACCTACTTGCTCACGAAAACGAAAATCAAACAGATTATGAGCAAGGAACTGATTACGATTTCACCAGATGCCCTTTTGGAGGAAGCTGCCACTTTAATGCGAGACAATAAGGTAAGTTTCCTGCCTGTTATCGACAACAAAAACAGAGTGGTAGGAATCATTACCGAAAGTGATATCTTTGATTCTTTTATTGAATTGTTAGGATTTCGAGAGTCCGGCACCAGGCTTACCATTGAAGCGATTGATGAACCGGGTATTATGTCCAACCTGACCAGCATTATCGGTAAATTCGGTGCAAACATCACCCGCGTTGCAGTATACAGAGGCGAAAACGGGAAAAGCGCTATTGTAGTCGGAATCAACTCCTTCAATACCGCTGAAATTGAAAAATCCATTCAGGAGCATGGCTTTGTGATTCTGCACAAGATGCAAAATGGTGAGGTCAAGTAACTGCTATAGAAGAATTGTATCCAACATGAAAAGAATTTTCATCGAAAATTCTTTTTTCTTTTTATGAGGTTCTTTTACCCTCTTATCCTGTTTCAATGCTAGGTGAATGGTATTGACAAAAGTCCAAAGGAGTCTTTAAGATAGAATGTGACTTTCTTTATCCCTGTTTTTATGAAAGGGAAGCAAGACAATACAAACTTGGAGGACTAAATGCTTCATGAATTATTCGAGTCGTTTCTGCTGGTATTTCTAGCGGAAATGGGCGATAAAAGCCAATTGTTGGCTATGACCTTTGCTGCCCGGTATCCCATTCGAAAGGTACTGCTGGGAGTTTTGATTGGTGCTTTACTCAATGATGGGCTGGCTGTCTTATTGGGAAGCCTTGTTTCTACATTGCTACCTATCAAGACAATACAAATTGTTGCAGGCTTTACTTTTATAGCCTTTGCATTATGGACCTTAAAGCCGGATGGAGAAGAGGACGAGTCAAGCGAACATAAGATGAAACTTGGACCCGTTTTAACGGTAGCCATCGCTTATTTTATTGGGGAATTTGGGGACAAGACACAACTAACAGCTATCACCTTGGCTTCCCAAGCGGTTTTTCCTGTCATGATTCTGGCAGGTACGGTATCAGGAATGATTCTAACCGGCGGGATTGGGATTTGGATTGGAAGAAAACT
>DURK01000130.1 GCA_012837325.1 Clostridiales bacterium | reverse complement strand
GTTTTTGCCGATGAGGACAACCAGGAAATACAAATGGAAATCTTGGACTACTTTGAATACGATGGACAGGAGTATGCGCTGTTGGTTGAAGCGGAGGAAGATGACGACCACGTCCATGATCATGAATGCAGCCATGAACACGACCATGATGAGGATGATGAAAAAAGCATCTTTATCATGAAGGTGATTGTAGATGGAGAAACCGAGGAATTTGTTCCGGTGGAAGATGAAAAAATGGATGAGCTTGTGGAAGTCCTTCAGGAAATGCTGAACGAAGACATGGGAGACGGTGACGATTACGACGAAGACGATGACGAGATTTTTGGCATGGATGAGTTAGACGACGAGGAATAAGGCAGCGGATCGATTACACGGAAAGCACCAGGGACGGGGTTTGCGGATTCACCATACCGCATTCCCCGTCCCTTTCCTTTTTCATAAATGATTCACTGCGATTAAAACTCGAAAGAGCCTCCCTGGAGGTAAAGCTGTTTCGTGCCATCCGGCAGATCCAACTCAACCGGAACACCCTCCGGCACCTGGCCGGAAATGGATAAAAGGCCGGAGTCCACTTTCCAGGATACCTGTACAATCCCCTTCGGGGTGATGACCTTACCGGAAAAATCCGGCAGGTTCAGCACTTGAGGCCGGATCCCGATTTTCGCCCAGCCCGGCTCCAAAGGCCTTACACCCAGGATACAGCGGGTAAACTCATACAGTGCCAGAGCACTTCCGCCATGGCAGTCGCTTCGCCTGTTCACATTGTCCCCCGGGCAGGTTGTCAGGTGCTGCCCTGGCAGCTTTTTCCAGTCGTCCCAGAGGGTCTCGTTTCTGTCGTACATATTGGTCTCTTCCAAGGCACGCATCAGATAAAACTGCATGGTATGGGAACACATGTCGATATCATCCAGTGCCAGGGATTTTTTCATAACACTCTTTGCCCGCTTTCCCTTTACCAATCCGGTTAACACGGCCCATACCTGATCGTGCTGGCTGAATCGGGAAACCTTGGGGCCCTCCTTAAACAAACCGTTGCGGTCATCCCAGCACAAGGCCTCAACCTGCTCCAACAGCATCTTTGCCCGCTTGTCATATTCAGCAGCAAGATGCTTTCTTTCGGTCAGCTCATTCAGCCTTGCAGCAGCCTGAAGCCCTGCTGCATACAAGAGGCTGTAAATGGTAGCCGGTCCCTTTTTATAAGCAGGGGGCACACCCTTGTCCCAGCCTGCAACCCAGTCTACAAAGGGCCAGTATTCCAGCTTTTCAATCAGCCCGCTTTTGCCGATCCGGCTGTTGAACCATTCCAGAATCCCATCTATGACAGATCGATACTTCAGGATATGACCCAGCTCTCCGGTCTGCCAATAATAATCCTCCACCATGAGAATAAAATAGATATTAAAGGCGGGGATGACCTGCGGTTCCCGAGAGGGATACCTGGATTGGAGCAGTCCATTGGGAAGCAGGGAGCAGCGATAATCGTACATTGCCTTTTCAGCCAGCTTGGTATCCGCACTTACCATATAGGTAAACAGGATTTGAGAGCGGGCGTCCATCAGGTATTGCAGCTGGTCATAGTAGGGATTGTTCTCGTACGTTTCATGAAGGCATCTTCTGAGCGTGCGCAAGCTGATATCCCAAATCTCGTTGACCCAGGGAACAGTTGATTGAACCGAGGTATTCACTTCCAGGGGATAGCCGGTTTCCAGAAAATAGGGGGGTTCCAGCTGCAGCGGTTCCCATCCGGTATCAATCTCCAGCTGTACAAAGCGGAAGGTGCGGAACCAAAATGGCTCATAGGTATCCGTTTGGCCGGAGGGCAGATAGACATCCTCATGACCGATTATGAAACCATGCTCGGCATCGTCCCGGATATCCTTTACATAGCCTTCATCCTTCATTTTGTAATAGGATTCAGAATATCGAATTCGTATCGTGCTGCCTGCTCCGCCCTGCATCTTGATAATCGGATATCCGGTGGTCAGCTCCCCGGCATCCAGCACAGCCGTATACTGAGTGTTGGGAGTCAGTGTAAGTGCAGTCCCTTCGATCAGGGAAGAAAAAAACATCCGCTCCCTGTCCGAATCAAATATCGGCATTTCCCTCTGAAAGAAACGGCAGACTTCATACAGCTGAGCGATGGGCCTCTCTTCCAGGGGCATAGGCGGAATCAGACCATATTTAGCATCAGATGG
>DURK01000129.1 GCA_012837325.1 Clostridiales bacterium | reverse complement strand
GACAATATTAAGGATAGCTCGAATATGTTGAAAGCCCTGCTTAAAAGCTTTGAATACGATCTGCCCAGGGCAGAAATATGCTGCCAGCTGGGTACCTATTATTTTGCAGCAGAAGAATATAGGAAGGCTGTTTTCTGGTATGAGCTGGCGACGAAATTAAAAAAACCTGAAGACAACTGGGGCTTCATCCTTGAGGATTACTGGGGATTCATTCCCAACATACAGCTATGTGTATGTTATTACAGACTGGGCAATATGGAAGAATCCTATAAGCATAATGAGCTTGCAGCGAAATTAAAGCCGGATTCTTCTTTCGTTAAATATAACAGAGACTTCTTCAACTCGTTAAGGAAGCAAAATGAGGCGGGGGAATGTATCATGCCAGTCAATGAATCTGAAGCTGTGGGAAATGAGTATAAAACAAAGGAAACTGCCAGATCACAACCAAAGACACTCAGGATCGTACAGGTTGCACCTGACATTTACAAACTCCCTCCTGTAAACTATGGGGGTATCGAAATGATGGTATGGGAGATAACCGAAGAGCTGGTCAGAAGAGGGCATGAGGTTTATCTTTATGCTCCAAAGGGAACTCAAACCAATGCCAGGCTGATACCCTTTGAGCATAATGATCCATGGAACGAACAGGCAATAACACAGCAAGTGATTAACACATTGCCGGACAAGATAGATCTCATTCATGATCATACCCACCATTCACTGATCGGTAATATGAACCTGGGGATTCCAACAATATGTACCATCCACTGCCCTGTCAATAATCATGTGAAGTATCCTGTTTATGTGAGCAAAAGAGCGAGAAAAATTTATGGTGACAATTACGGTTTCCAGGTTTATAACGGTATTAACATTGACAGGTATCAGTTTTCAGAGGAAAAGGAAGACTACCTATTATATCTCGGTGTGCTGAATTACTCAAAGGGTACTCAACTTGCACTCGATGCTGCAATCAGGACGAATCAAAGGTTAGTTGTTGCAGGGCCGGTACATGATCAGGCTTACTTTGATGCAGAAATTGCACCTCGATTAAAGGCGAACTCCAAGTTAGCATATGTTGGAGCTGTAGGTGGCCAGGAGAAGCAGGATCTGTTAAAGAAGGCAAGGTGTGTATTATTCCCTACATCCTTTGAAGAGCCTTTCGGTCTTGTAATGATTGAAGCCATGGCATGCGGAACACCGGTGCTGGCATTAAAGAACGGAGCTGTTCCGGAGGTTCTTGAGGAATTCCCAGAGCTGGTTTGCACATCATGGGAAGACATGGCTGATAAAATTCTAAACTTGAAGCTGCCTGAACCAGGTGTATTACGCCGGTATGTAATGAGAAGGTTTATAACACAGCGTATGGTTGATGAATACTTGGAGGTATATGGATATGTCCTGAAGAATTACCCTGAACCTCTCGTAAAGCACACAAAACCAGAGGTCTTTTTACCAAATGCAAATATGTTTCCCAAAAAAAGAAGATTCCTTCGGGTTGCACAGGTAGCGCCGGATTATTATCCCATACCTCCGAAGAATTATGGTGGTATAGAAAGGGTGGTGTATGATCTGACTGAAGAACTGGTTAAAATGGGTCATGAGGTCTATCTGTTTGCACCAAGAGGCAGCAGCTGCAGTGCCCGAATCATAAACTACCAGCATGACAGTGTCAGCCCGTACAAGATAGCTGAGTTTGTTAAGGGAAATCTGCCTTCTGATATGGATATCATACACGATCATACGCATTCATCCGTAATAGGAAAATTGGATCTGGATATTCCTACTGTTTGTACCATTCATACTCCTGTATACGAACCTGTGAAATATCCGGTTTTTGTCAGCAAAAGCGCTCGCCGGCTTCACACTGGAGGCAAGGGATACTATGTTTACAACGGCATTAATCCGGACGACTTTGGGTACAGTGAGGAAAAGGATGACTATATTCTATACATGGGGATGCTGGCATGGTATAAAGGGATTGTGCATGCTTTGGAAGCTGTTGAAAAAACCGGGGATACGCTTGTTTTAGCCGGACCTGTTTTTGATATGGATTATCATCAGCGTGAAATTGTACCGAGAATCAATGCGAACTCCAATGTGAAGTATATTGGTGAAGTCGGTGGGAAAAAGCGATCAGACCTGTTGAAACATGCCAAGTGCATGCTGCTGCCGACTGTGTGCAATGAACCCTTTGGACTTGTTATGGCAGAAGCGATGATTTCCGGAACACCTATTCTGGCGCTTGCGAATGGTGCAGTCCCTGAGGTATTGCAGGAATTCCCCGAGCTTATATGCAGTACTCCGGAGGAAATGGCAGAAAAGCTGAAGCACCAGGACTTTCCCGACCCCAAAAAAATGCGGGACTACGCTGCTGCCAATTTTACCAGAGACAAAATGGCGATGAATTATCTTCGTATCTATGAGGAACTAATTCAAAGAGCATGAAGGGCTGCGCTTCTTTCTAACGTCTGGAAAGTTTGCCACAGGCAATAATTATGCAAGCCCTGACAGCTTTGCTATTTGGGTCAATAAAAAGCAAACAAGAATACCTGCTCCGGTAGGAATCAGAAAGGATACAACAGCCCATTTTATACTCTGTGTTTCTTTTCGGATGGTTAAGAGTGTGGTCCCGCACGGAAAATGCAGCAAAGTGAAGATCATTACATTCAAAGCAGTAAGCCAGGTCCATCCATTGGATATCAAGAGATCTTTCAATGCAGCCATACTATCCAGATCAAGCAGTGCTCCTGCAGACAAATAGCTCATAATGACGATAGGGATAACAATTTCATTTGCCGGAAATCCCAGTATAAAGGCCATCAGTATATAACCATCCATACCTAAAGCATTTCCCAGCGGTTGCAGAAGTGCAGCACCGCAGCTTAATAAACTCGTACCGTTCACGTTGATATTTGCCATAATCCAAATGATCAAACCTGCCGGTGCGGCAACCATCATTGCACGTCCTAATACGAACAAAGTCCTGTCAACGATGGAGCGTAGAATAATCTTGCCTACCTGCGGTCTTCTGTAAGGCGGTAATTCCAAAGTAAAGGAGGAAGGCAGCCCTCTTAATATGGTTTTGGATAACAAGTTGGAGACCAACAGGGTCATTATAACACCAAAAACAATTACTCCCAATACTGCAAGCGTGGCAAAGAAGGAGGAAAAAGCGCTTGTTCCTGCTATGAATATCGTTGCCATGGCGATTAGAGTTGGGAAACGTCCATTACAAGGTACAAAATTATTGGTTATAATGGCAATCAGCCTTTCCCTTGGAGAGTCTATTATTCTGCAGGCGATCACCCCGGCAGCGTTACACCCGAAACCCATACACATGGTCAATGCCTGTTTGCCGTGGGCACATGCCCGTTTGAAGAAGTTATCCAGATTAAAGGCGACTCTGGGGAGATAGCCGAGATCCTCCAGCAAGGTAAATAGTGGAAAGAATATCGCCATAGGGGGAAGCATTACTGAAACCACCCAAGCCATAGTCTTATACACACCTTGAACCAAAATTCCATGAATCCAGTCAGGTATAGCTGCAGATGCAAAAAGGAGCACAAGCTTTTCCTCAATCCAACGGAAAAAGCTTGCCAATATTGCTGAAGGGTAGTTTGCGCCTTGAACTGTCAACCAGAAAACGATACCCAGCAGCCCGATCATAATGGGAATGCCAAATGCTTTTGAAGTTAATATATGATCCGTTTTTCTGTCAAACTGGTTGTAGTTTTTGTTATGAACAGTAACTACAGCTTCAGTCAACTCCTCAGCTCTACAAACGATTCTGGAAACCAGATGATCGCTGACAACATCCTGACATATCCCTTTTTCATTAAGTATCAGCCTTGCTTCATCCAGACTTTGTAGAATAGACTGATCCTCCAGTAAACGAAAACCGAGAAGCCGGTTTATTTCTTCCAGTATGGATGGATCTTCATCCAGCAGCCGCAATGCCAGCCAACGGCTGTTCAGGCTCTTACTGACTGCACTATCCAGTGCATGAATCAGCATTTCTATGGCTTTTTCAATTGCTTCACTGTACAATATTCTAACCGGTTCAGGTTGTATTCCATCTTGTGCAACCTGGTATACAACCTCTTTCAGCTCTTCTATCCCTTTGCCGTTTCTGGCACTGGTTCCAACAACAGGTACTCCGAGTTCTTTTGATAACAGATCCAGCGCGATGCTTATCTTTTTTCGTTTTGCTTCATCCAGTAAATTCACACATACGACAACTTTACTTGTGATTTCCATGATCTGCAAAACCAAATTTAAGTTTCTTTCCAGACAGGTCCCATCGGTAACGATCACCGTAACTGCAGGCTTACCGAAGCATATAAAGTCTCTTGCGACTTCCTCTTCAACTGAATTGGCCATCAGGGAGTAGGTTCCAGGCAAATCCACAAGGATGAACTTTTTATTTTTATACCTATAACTGCCCTGAGCATTTGTGACTGTTTTGCCAGGCCAGTTTCCTGTATGCTGATTCAGCCCTGTCAGATCATTGAATACAGTACTCTTTCCTGTGTTCGGATTACCAGCAAGTGCAATTACAACATCATCTGCTGAATCCATCTTCACCTGAAACATTTCCTTTAATGCTCCAAGACCGGTAGATTGATTTGTCAAGGCCATGTCAACCCTCCTGGAGTAAAGCTTCCATTATGATTAATGAGGATTCTTCTGAGCGGAGCGCAATGACAGCACCGCGTACCTGGTATGCAATAGGATCTCCTGAAGGGCTTTGCTGAAGTGCTTCAACCCGCGTGCCGTTGGTAAATCCCATATCGAGGAGTCTTCTCTTTACACTGCCGTTTGCGATTAATCTATTTACTCTACCATGCCTGCCTATTGGTAATAAATTTAACGGAATTAAGGTTTTCTTCACAAAATGACCCCCAACTATAAATTTTTCTAGGTTTCATACATAGTTTAGTTATGGGCAAATAAGTTACCTATGGGTAATATATGTAAATTGAAATGATTGAGTTACATAATCATATAGTTCATATGAAAGGAGGTACAAAATGGACAACAAAGATTTTTATACTGTACGAGGATACCAGATTCATAAGAAAAATGAAAAAATGTTGACGCCCAGTATGGAAGATTATATGGAAATGATTTATCGTGTTTGCAGGAAGAATGGATATATTCGAATCAATGTTCTTGCAGAACGATTGAATGTCCAAGCTCCATCTGTCAGCCGGGTTGTAGAAAAACTGAAAGCCAGAAAGCTGATCAGTTATGAAAAGTATGGGGTTGTTCAACTGACTGATAAAGGAAAACAAGTTGGGGCATTTCTCCTAAAGCGCCACAAAGCTGTGGAAGCCTTTCTGAAATTTTTAGGCTTGCAGGAGACCTTGATGGATACCGAGATGATAGAGCATAACATAAGCGTAGAAACACTTAAGAAATTAATACTATTTAACCGCTTTATACAAAGCCATCCAGAAGTTCTGACACAATACCATGAATTTTTAAATAAAAATCAGGATCGGCTTTAATTGACGAATCGAAATTTGATTTAGCAGATGGGTTGCCCGGGAAAATCTATTTTTGTATGTAGACCCCTTTTTGTACTTCCCAAGCACCGTCTGCATGGGCAGCGGTGAAATCTTCGTTTATATAGTTCAGCAGCGTGACCAACCTGCTTAGGTTGCAGGTTACTTGTAGATTTGCCCATTCTACTCTTTCAAATATAAATATTCTGCCGATCCCGTTACTTGTATGGATGTGATATCCAGATTCTATGAGTTCTGCTTTGGATCCGATAAGAATATTTACTTTCGATTCGTCTGCCCAGTCCTGAAGCAAACCTTCAAGGTAAGTAGAATTGGAAAGCTCCAATGAGGTGATGTCAATACCGACATGGCTGACATGACTGCCCATATCAGTTTCCTTAAGAGACTGCAGGAAAATGGCATAAAAGGCATTTGACTTATCCTGTTCAGTTAATGTATTTTGGACAGTATTTCCATCTGCGTCCAAAACAACACCGAACTGTGCAGAATAGATGTTCATCTTATTGATGATTCGTAATGCTTCGCTGCCTGAAGCCATGGCAGGCTGGTAGTTATTTTTGTTTGATGCGGATGAAGATCTGCACGGGATAAACCTTACATTGTCATCTGTCTGCACTTTCCCATCAATGAAGGTGAAGGTCTGCTGAAATATACCTGTGTCTTTGTCTGCCAGGTTTTTACTTCCGCCATAACAAAAATTACCCAGACAATAGGTAATGTATTTTCCTTTGTATCTGTTAATGCCTTGTAACACATGGGCATGGTTACCAATGACAAGATCATATCCCCAGTCAATACACTTTTGGCTCAGTTTGATTTGGTATTCACTTATACGGGATGTTTTTTCATCCTCGGCACGCCCCCAGTGAATACAGGCAATGACTAGGTCTGCACCTTGTTCTTTCAGCCTGGTTATACCCGATTCAAGCCAGCCTTCAACGAGGGAACCATTGTAATGCTCATCTACTGAAACAAATCCGATTTTTATTCCCTTTGTTTCAAATATTCCATATGAACCATTGCTTGCCCAGGCGATTCCGGCATCTGTCAATGCTTCTACCGTATCCTGATATCCCGATAAACCATAATCCAATGTATGATTATTTGACAACGACACGGCTTCGACTGAACCGTCTTTTAAGATACTGACATATTCCGGTTTCCCCTTATGATTATAAAGTTTTTTCTGTTTCTCATTGGAAGTGGTAAGAGGGCCTTCCAGATTTACAATGGTAAAATCGTCCTTTGCTAGTATTTCATGAACATTTTTCAGGAAATAAGCGGAGCCATATCGATCATAGTATTCATCAAAGGAACCGGAGTAAGACATCTTGGAGTTTATGCCCAAGGTCGTATCTCCGGCTGCAGATATTGTGATTCTTACGATTTCAGGTTCATTGCCTGGATCACTTGGAATGCTGGTACTCAGGTCAGTGTTGATAGCAGCATGTTTTTTGTCATTTGAGTCTTCTTCTTTATCTTTTTGAGGGTAAGATGTTTTCGCTGAAACATTATCCATATCTATATTTTTAGTGCAGCTTGTAAACAGGAGTATAAACAGTAGAGCAGCTAATAAAAATATGAGCATTGTTTTGAGCCTCATTGTTGTTCCCTGCATTTTTTAATTACTCCTTATGGTTATTTAAAACTTTAACGTTTGTATTTCAGTAACATTATTATATTATTTACTAGCTAATATTCAAGTCTTTATTCAGGAAACTGAGCTCCAGCATCATTAAAAAAAGGGGAGGGAACTTCAAAAACAAGAAGGAACATGAAAAATGATAGAGAATATAAAAGGAGAGCAGTATTCATCCCAGCAGGGAAATTTGAGCATCGCTGACTGCGCCAGCTTGAAGCGAGGGATAGGAGAGAAACAAGTTATGAGAAAAGTATACGAGGGCAAGACCAAAGATGTATTTGCCTTGGAGGATGGGAATTACCGTCTGTTATTCAAAGACGATGTGACTGGCGAAAATGGTGTTTTTGACCCGGGGGCCAACACAGTAGGCTTATCCATTGAAGGAATAGGAAAAGAAAACCTTATGGTATCAGCCAAGTTCTTTGAATTGTTAAAGGAAGCAGGCGTTCATACCCACTATATCAGTGCTGATATAAAAAATGCAACCATGGATGTAAAAGCGGCAAAGGCTTTCGGTAAGGGCTTGGAGATTATCTGCCGGTATAGGGCAGTGGGAAGCTTTTTGCGTCGCTACGGGGCTTATGTAATGGAAGGGGATCAGTTGGATGCGTATGTAGAAGCTACATTAAAGGATGATGAAAGAGGAGATCCATTGGTTACAGTGGAAGGTTTGGAAGCCTTAGGCATCATGTCTGCTGCGCAATTTGCAGAAATTAAAACAAGCACGCAGAAAATTTCCGCTTTGATTCAAGAAGCATTGAAGAAAAAAGGGTTGGAACTGTATGATATCAAGCTGGAATTTGGCATTGATCAGGATGGAAGAGTAATGCTGATCGATGAAATTTCATCTGGTAACATGCGTGTTTATAAAGAGGGCAGGATCATGGAACCGCTTGCCTTGACAGCAGCCCTGATTTTGGATTAAGGTGAGAAATAGAAAAACAGCCTTCATTGATGCGGAAGGCTGTTTGCCTGTTTCAAGAAAATGAAAGCTCCAACGAACCTTTATCGATTGGTCACCGAACTTCACCTTAAACTTGTGTTTCCCACTATCAGCTACGCCAATAACCTTCGTCTTTCAGAACGGCTACTGATTGCTTACCCGTATTCCATTTCATTTCCATCTCATCACCTTCGCTTAAGAAACGCTGTGATTCAACTTCAAATCAATTTCTTCCGGTATAAGCCATCCCTGCTCATTCCTTGGATATAGCAGGTTCTTTAAGCCTGCAGGTTACCGTGTACCTGGTAATGTTTCGTTTCCGTTGTCCGGCTCTGTTGGTTTCCTTTCTTAGGAATTCCTTGGAGCTTGATCTTATTTTATAAAAGGATTGGGAATACGTCAAAGCTTGTATAACATTGTATAGGCTGATTATGATAAAATATTCAGAAGTTTCTCACACTAACTCCTGTTTCCTCCTTTTTTTAACCTTTTTACAGTTTTATTCACCATATAAATTATGGTAATATGAATGTATTGAAAACCTTGAGGCAGGGAGGTGTGTGGTTTGACATTTATAACGATATCGCGAGAATCGGGAAGCTTTGGTGAAGAGATAGCAGAGAAGCTGGCTGCAGATCTCCATCTCCCCCTTATTTCGAGGTCTGTTGTCATGAACGAGTG
>DURK01000128.1 GCA_012837325.1 Clostridiales bacterium | reverse complement strand
TTCATCTTCATAGCTTAAACTTTTGAAGCATTATATAGACTCAATCGAAGCAATCTGTGTGATGAAGTCACAGTAAATCATATTGATCTTCCATATAATATGGTTGGTACATCATAAAGAAAGTATAATAGGTGTACCTTATTGATGATAATATATATTCAAACTATCTATTTATTGTTCAATGAGAAATGACATAATCGATCAATAAAATAAAAGAGAAGGAAAGAGGTTTGATTGGATGGATTATTTAAAAGTAGAATTCCCCGGCGGACTTAGAGTGGATGCAAATCTAAGAGGACACACAATTCGTACCGATCAGCCAAGAGGTGCAGGCGGAGAAGACAGTGCCCCTTCCCCTTTTGAGCTCTTCTTGGGTTCTATCGCTACATGTGCAGGGATTTACGCATTGGGCTTTTGTAACAGCAAGGGCATTTCCACAGAAGGAATGAGCATCTCCATGAATATTGAAAGGGATGCCTACACTGGTTTGGTAGGCAAGGTATGGCTGGATCTGAAAGTACCGGAAGGGTTCCCAAAAAAATATGAGAATGCCATTATCAAATCAATGGATTTATGTGCAGTGAAAAAGCATCTTCATCATCCGCCTGAATTCAGGATCACAGTAAGCTAAATGTCATGCAGCTCCGATTCGGACAAGACTGCAGCCAGGGTCAGAACATAGACCTTGTTTACACCAGCCTGGTGCAGCACCCTGCTGCAGCTGTCTGCTGTCGCCCCTGACGTATGTACATCGTCAACCAAAAGAATATCCTTATCCTCCAGGTCGTGTGGTTTCACAATGGAAAAGGCACCCTTCAGATTGTCTGCTCTCCTATAACGATTAAATCCGGTTTGTGTTTTGGTATCCACTCTTCGAATCAGAAGGTTTTCCAGGCAGGGGATTCCGCTGCGGTGTGACAGATAATCCGCCAGCAGGGCGGATTGGTTGAAGCCCCTGCTTTTCAACCTGTTTTTATGTAAAGGTACCGGAATGATTGCATCCACCCGCCAGCCGGATTGCATGAGCAGTTCTGACATAAAGTATCCGAAGGTACGGCTTAAGGTGTATTCCCCATTGTATTTGTATCGATGGATTAACTCTCGTATGGTAATGGAATACTCAAACACCGCAAGCGCTTGATTATAATCATGCCCATGCAGCCTGCATTCAGTACAAATCAGCATTTCGGTTTCAGCAGGCTTGCCGCATACGGAACAGCGAGGCGGGTGAATAAAGGGCATGGCATCGATGCAATGACTGCAGATACCATGAACTGCTCTTTTCTCCAGGCGTCTTTCACACCATATGCAATGGATGGGAGGATAAATGAAATTTAAAACCGCATCTGCCAGCAAACCAGGCTTAATCATAGCAACGCCATCCCAAAAGCTTGTTTGAGTCGGTTATCCAAACCGGAATACCGCATTGCAATGTGGTTGTTTTGTATCATGCGCTGGATCATCCTCTCCCTGCCCACCAGTACAACCATCTCTTTGGCCCGGGTCACACCGGTGTACAAGAGATTCCGGGTCATCAGCATGGGAGGCCCGGAAATCAGGGGAAGGATGACAACAGGGAACTCGTTTCCCTGACTCTTGTGGATGGTGACGGCATAGGCCAGCTCCAGCTCATCCAGCTGGGAAAAATCATAAACAACCGTCCTGTCGTCATCAAAGAGAACGGTCAGGGTTTGTTCTTCCTTGTCAATATCCTGAATAAACCCCATATCTCCATTGAAGACCCCTTCCCCTTCGCAGGCTTGTCCGTCTTCACCTGACTTCTTCCATTGCAGCCTGTAATTGTTTTTAATCTGCATCACCTTGTCGCCCTGTCTGTACACAATCTCTCCGGAAGCCTTTTCGCTTTTACTAGGAGCCGGCGGATTGAGAACCTTTTGGAGTTCCGTATTCAGATTGTTTACGCCGATGATTCCCTTTCGCATAGGTGACAAGATTTGTATATCCTGCAGGGAACGATATTTCCCAAAGCCCGGCAGCCTTCTGACTGTTAAATCAATCAGGGTTTTTAGAACATCATCCACGGTTTCCCGTTTGTCATAAAAGAAGTCCTGATTTTTTGCATTCAGAATCGGGTGTTCACCATGGTTGATCCGGTGGGCATTTACGATGATCATGCTCTCTTGAGCCTGGCGAAAGATCTCGGTTAACTGGATGACCGGGATCACACCGCTTTGAATCATGTCTCTTAAAACATTTCCCGGCCCGACAGACGGAAGCTGATCCACATCTCCGACCATAATCAATCGGGTTCCCTGAACAAGTGCCTTTAAGAGATGATAAACCAGCAAAATATCCACCATGGACATTTCATCAATAATCACCGCATCGGCCTTGATGGGGTTGTCCTCATTGCGCTGAAAGCCCTCATCCGGATCTTCTCCGAATCCGTATTCCAGCAGCCGGTGAATGGTCTTGGCCTCCCGGCCGGTTGTTTCGGTCATTCGCTTCGCTGCCCGTCCGGTGGGTGCAGCCAGCTCTACCTTCAGGCCTTCCTGTGCCAGCAATTCGATGATGCAGTTAATGGTGGTGGTTTTGCCTGTTCCGGGACCTCCGGTAATGATGATTACCCCGTGCTGCATCGCACCGATGACTGCTTCCCGCTGCTGATCTGCCAGGCGGATATCATTGTCTTCCTCAAAGCGCTTGATCTTTTCCTTTGTCCTCTTGAATTGTTTGATGGTGTAATCGGCAGCCAGGTCACGCAGCATCCTGGCAGTCCCGGCTTCTGCCTGGTAAAGGCCCGCCAGATAGACGGCTGTGTGAGCTTCTGTTTGTTCCATAACAAGAGAATGAGGCAAGGTCAGGTTGGTCAAAGCATTTTCAAGAAGAGAGCCTTCGACGGTCAGCAGATTTCCTGCCTTGCTCAGCAGCTCCTCCTTGGTAAGATAGGTGTGCCCCTCTGAGGCCGCATTGGAAAGCACGTATTTGATGCCGGCCGCTGCCCGGTACGGGGAATTCGGATCCACCCCCATGCTTCGGGCAATCCGGTCTGCAGTTTTGAATCCGATACCGATAATATCCTCTGCCAAACGATATGGATTTTCTCGAACGACATTGATGGTATTGCCGCCATACTCCTTGTATATCTTTAATGCATAAGCCGTTGTAATTCCATAGGATTGAAGAAAAATCATAACCTCCCGTATTTCCTTCTGCTCGGAGAAAGAGGAGGCAATCATGTCTGCCCGGCTTGGACCTATGCCGTCTACTTCAACCAGCCTCTGCGGGTTGAACTGAATGATATCCAAAACATCCAAACCAAAGTGTTGAACCAGTTTATGGGCGGTAGAAGGGCCGACTCCTTTTATCAGACCGGAGGCCAGATAGCTTTCCAGACCGACAAGACTGGAAGGCGCAGCACTGCTGTAGGTCAGCATTTTCAGCTGCTGACCGTAAGCCGGATGAGTGGTCCATTCACCCTCCAAGCGAACCCGCTCCCCCTGGCTGATAAATGGAAAGTTACCCACCGCAGTGATGAGATGGTTGGTGCCCTCTTCCCGCACACCGATTACGGAAAACCCGTTTTCTTCATTGCGAAAGACAATGTCTTCCACAATGCCGATCACCTCTGTCATGCTGCTCTCACGTCCCCTGTCCCTCTGTCTGCCTGTAAGCATTGAAACAATTGTCCAATCAATATCCTATCGGATATGCCTGAAATTTACAAGAAGAATATCGCTAAAAAGTGCGGCCTACCGCTTGTGCAATGGGCTTCAGGACCTGCATCAGCTCATCAAACACCTCCGGCTTGAGGGACTGAGGCCCGTCACTGGCTGCGTGCTGGGGATCGGGGTGAACCTCTATGATCAGTCCGTCTGCCCCGGCAGCAACAAAAGCCCGGGCTGCAGCATTGACATATTTCCAGTTGCCGGTGCCATGGCTGGGATCTGCAATAATGGGCAGGTGGGACAGCTCCTTTACCACAGCAATTGCATTGATGTCCATGGTATTTCGTGTAGCTGTCTCAAAGGTTCGAATGCCCCGTTCACACAGGATCACCCGGGAGTCACCCTCCGACACGATGTATTCAGCTGCCATCAACCATTCTTCTATGGTAGAGGAAAGACCACGCTTCAGAAGAACCGGTTTCTTTGTTTTGCCGCATTCACTGAGCAGACGGAAATTTTGCATATTTCTGGCACCAACCTGGAGGATATCCGAATAGCGGCTGACCAGCTCCACATCCCGGGTATCCACTACCTCCGTAATCACAGGCATGTCCAGATCCTGCTTCACCTGATAAAGCAGCTTCAGGCCTTCCTCCTCCAAGCCCTGAAACGAATACGGGGAGGTACGAGGCTTGAATGCGCCGCCTCGTAAAACCCTGGCACCTGATTTTTTTACCGCCTGTGCCACCTGGTAAATCTGCTCTTCTCCTTCAATCGCACAGGGCCCGGCAATGACAACCAGCTCTTCTCCGCCGAATCGGACACCGCTGCCCACATCTACGACAGAAGGTTCCTTTGTTAGTTCCCTTCCCACCAGCTTATACGGCTTCATAATCGGAACAATTGCCTCGACACCGACCATACGGGCCAGGTTGGACGGGTCAATCCGGCTTTTGTCTCCCACTGCGCCGATAACCGTTTTCTTCTCCCCATAAATGGGATGGGTATGAAAACCCAGATCAAGCAGCCTTTGTTCTACTTTTTGAATGTCCTGCCTTGTGGCATCGGGTTTCATTACAATAATCATGGGTGCACCTTCCTCTAACAATCAAATCAAAAAAGTGTTTCTCTTTGGATTCAGAATAATAACCCTTTATAACTAGTATAAACCATACTTGTACCAAGCATAGAAGTCAGAAGGCAATTTGGATAAAACAAAAACTTCTCATCCCTATAGGACGAGAAGCATTCCCGCGTTACCTCTCAAGCCAGATTAATTGACATCATTATACAGATTTTGCTGCCGGGAGTCAAGAAACTCAGATCAATTTTTTCAGATAAGCAGCCAATTCATCCAGCTGTACCAGCTTCACCACCGAATAATCCCTTGAGAGATTCTCCATAATCTCCGGCGTCTTATCATTGGACCCCATGTCCAGCAGAACAACCTGCAGCAGCCTTTCCTGGGTGGAATCCAGCCCTGCTTTGAGGATCAAGCCCCGAACCATCCCTTCTATGACCTGCTCTTGATTTCTGGCAGAAATAACAAGGGTATGGGTTCCCTGCTTTCTGCTGCGAAACAGATCCCATGTGGTATAAAGGCGAAGCACAAAATAAAACAAGCCGAAGATGGCAAATATCCATAAGGGGATGGCTATGTAGGTATCGATATACATCGTCAACCCTCCTGTCCAAATACCCTATCAGGAACATTTTCCTATTGTATATGGTATGCACAAGGAAGGAGATGCGTGAGGATTCGTTACCCGCCAAATGCCTGCTTGTGCAGGGTGTCCTTCTTATCCGTTCTTTCCCAGGAAAGGTCCAGATCGGTGCGTCCGAAATGACCATAGGCCGCTAGCTGCTTATAGATTGGTCTTCTCAGGTCCAGATCCTGAATAATGCTGGCCGGCCGAAGGTCAAAGTTTTTTCGTACCAAATCAATGATTTTCTCCTCGGCAATCTTATGGGTGCCGAAGGTGTCTACCATGATGGAAACAGGATTTGCAACACCGATGGCATAAGCCAATCCCACCTCACACCTGTCAGCCAGTCCGGCAGCTACGATATTTTTTGCCACATAGCGTGCTGCGTAGGCTGCAGAGCGGTCCACCTTGGTCGGATCCTTTCCTGAAAAGGCGCCCCCGCCATGCTTGGCATAGCCGCCATAGGTATCAACAATGATTTTTCTGCCGGTCAGGCCGGAGTCGCCCTGGGGCCCTCCCACCACAAAGCGGCCGGTGGGGTTGATCAGGTAGGTGGTCTGCTCATCCAGCAGCCCCTCAGGAATCACCTTTTTGATCACCAATTCGATCATGTCTTTTTCAATGGTTTCCCGTTCCACCTCCGGGCTGTGCTGTGTGGAAAGAACAACCGTATCCACCCTGACCGGCCTATTGTCGTCGTATTCAACGATTACCTGCGCTTTTCCGTCCGGTCTGAGATAGTCCAGCACACCCTGCTTTCGCACAGCCGCCAGCTGCTTCACCAGTTTATGGGCCAATGAAATCGGCATGGGCATGAGCTCCGGAGTATCATTGCAGGCAAAGCCGAACATCATTCCCTGGTCACCGGCACCGGTATTTCCTTCGCTGGCACTGCTTTCCTGCCCCTGTCTGTGCTCCAGTGCATTGTTAACCCCCATGGCAATGTCGGGGGACTGCTCGTCGATGGAAGTCAACACGGCACAGGTATCGGCATCAAAGCCATATTTTGCTCTTGTATAGCCAATTTCCTCAACAGTCTGACGCACAATTTTGGGGATATCCACATAGCAGCTGGTGGTGATTTCACCCATCACCAGCACCATGCCGGTGGTAACGGCAGTTTCACAGGCTACCCGTCCGTTGGGATCCTGCTCCAATATAGCGTCCAATACTGCATCGGAAATCTGATCGCAGATTTTATCCGGATGCCCTTCTGTAACGGACTCGGAAGTAAATAATTTCTTGCTCATTCATATTCCTCCTGTTGTAGGTTTCTACTCAGCTTATCCTCTTATTCCATGTATTTGAAACGGCTTCATCTGATTGCCGGTTTTCTCACATAAAAAAAGCCATCTTACGAAAGATGGGCACATTTTGCAATCCTCATCTTTTCAAGATATCCAAGTATCTTGTGGGAATTGGCACCAGTTCTTGCCATGCAAGCGGTTGCCGGGTTTCATCGGGCCCATCCCTCCACCTCTCTGGATAAGGTTTCTATTTTTTTGTCACCTAATTATAACATATGCATATGATATGTCAAACACCTTCCAA
Organism: Clostridiales bacterium; assembly: GCA_012837325.1. Lineage (GTDB taxonomy): Bacteria > Bacillota > Clostridia > Caldicoprobacterales > DTU083 > DURK01. The sequence continues at coordinate 1,007 of DURK01000128.1, read as the reverse complement.
GGCGGCCGGATCAACGTGAAAAAGCACCTGCATGCTGCAAGTGCTTTGGTGGGGGAGGACGGATTCGAACCATCGAAAGCTGAGCTAACAGATTTACAGTCTGCCCCCTTTGGCCACTTGGGTACTCCCCCGCGAAAAACTTCACGTGACAATTAACTATTATAAGACAAGCGCATGGTAAAGTCAACAGGAAAAAACAAACTCCTGCAAAGCACATAATAAGAAACCATATGGTTGGACATAATTAGTATGGTGTATAATAGGCGGTTTGTCTGCAAAATCATTTTTGGAAATTATTACTATGGCATCATTAACGGCTTTTACCGAATGTACCGGCAAAGAATCGGCAAAAGGAGTGATCATAATGGACACCAATCATATACGAGATCTAAAGGGCAGTCATGTTCACTTTATCGGAATCGGGGGCATCAGCATGAGCGGCCTGGCAGAAATTTTACTGGAAAGAGGGTATCGTGTTTCCGGATCGGATTTGAAGCCATCGGCGCTGACTGCACGCCTGGAAAGCAAAGGAGCAGCCATTTATCAGGGACACCGTGCCCAAAACATCCGAGAAGCGGATTTAATCGTATATACTGCTGCAATCAAGCATGACAATCCGGAGCTGATGGAGGCGATGAAGCAAAACATCCCTTATATGGACAGAGCAACCTTATTGGGGCAGATTATGGATACCTTTCGGTTTTCCATCGGGGTAGCCGGTTCTCATGGAAAAACCACGACCACTTCCATGCTTTCCATTATGATGAATTATGCCGGATTGGACCCCACCATCCTGGTGGGCGGTGAGCTGGATGAGATTGGCGGCAATGTGCAAATGGGGCAGGGTGATTATTTTGTTACCGAGGCCTGTGAGTACATGGACAGCTTCCTGAAATTCTCACCTGATTTGGCAATCATACTGAACATCGACAGGGATCATTTGGATTACTTTAAGGATATAAACCAGATATACAAATCCTTTGCGGATTATGCAGATCGAATTCCCC
>DURK01000127.1 GCA_012837325.1 Clostridiales bacterium | reverse complement strand
AGATTTTACTTAGTATATTTTTTGGTGTAAAGGTGACATTTTCACTGATTAAAACCACTCGCTTTTAGGTGACATTTTCATAGATTATTGACACGAAGAACCCGGGCATTCAACCTCTCAGGATTTCAGCCAGCCATGCAAAGAATCTCCTGATTGCATCAAATATCCGTTGAAAGAACCCTTTGTTCTGTTCGAGGGTCTCCCTTACCTTTTCCAGGCCTTTGTTGATATTTTCCAGCTGCTTCGACACCTTTTCCACGCTGAGATCCAGTTTGCTGATGCGCTCCATCAAATTCGCCAGCTTGTCAAGATGCTCCTGGGTGATGGTAATGTTCAAATCGGCGGCGATCTCAATGATGATCTTCCGGATCTGCTCCGGATCGGTAATCTTTTCCCTGATAATCCGCTCCTTGATTTCCTGAACCAGGGATGCAGCCTTATCCTGTCCGATGTCCTCTCCCAGCTCTCCGGTGGTTACCATTTCTTCGTTTGCCGTTTGTTTTGCTTCCTCTGACAGCTCTTCGCCGGTGGCCTCCTCAAAAGCCTTCATGATGCCGGTTAAAGCTGCGGTGCCGGATACCTCAAAGGGAGCCGCCGCAATCACCCTTGCATTTTCCACGCCTGCAGTAACCATGGCATTGGCATACATTTCCTTGGTGACCCAGTTGATGTTGCGGGTTTCCACCGATATGCCCTCGCCATCCTCCAATATTTCAACATATGCAGATGACATGGCCCTTTTTCCTATTTTTTCATCGGACACCAGGCCCTCCAGATAATCCCGTTCCTCCTGATTGGTGACCTGCAGCATGATCGCTTCGCCTTCCTCCACGCCGAACAAAGCCAGAATTTCAGTTCTCTGCTCATCGCTGAGGTTGGCACCCAGGCTGACCACCTTTTTGGACTGCTCAGCCAGAGCGATGGTGGAAAAGCATGTTATGTACAAAACCGTCAATAACAAAACAACGATTTTTTTCAGGTTCCTTTTCATATTCTAACCTCCCTGAATCTCAATTACTGTTCTATATTCCATTAGGATTTCTTCTTAATCAATGCAACCGCCTGGGCTCCGATTCCCTCCTCCCTGCCGATAAAACCCAGTCCTTCCGTTGTAGTCGCTTTTATATTAATATAAATCTTATCTATGCGCAACACGGAAGAAATATGATCTTCCATTTGGGGAATATAGGGGAGCATCTTTGGATTCTGAGCCATGATCACAGCATCGATATTCATCACTTCAACCCTGCTTTGGCTCAGCATCTCTCTGACCTGCTCCAGCAGAAGAAGGCTGGACACACCGCGATAAGCCTGATCGTTGTCTGGAAAGTGTCTGCCGATATCACCCAGTCCGGCAGCCCCCAGCAAAGCATCCATGATGGCATGCAGCAGCACATCTGCATCGGAATGACCTGACAGCCCTTTGCTCCAGGGGATCTCCACGCCGCCGATTACCAGCCTGCGTCCTTCCACCAGCTGGTGCACGTCATACCCAATACCAATCCTCATAACTGTCCCCTCCTGTACTTCAGATACCCGGCTGCCAGCTCCAGATCCTCCCGTGTGGTGATCTTGATATTGTCATAGCCGCCCTCAATCAGCTTGACTGGGTGTTTTCCCAGCCTTTCCACCAGAGAGCTGTCATCCGTTCCCAGGTATCCGTCCTCTTGTGCTTTTGCATGAGCCTCTTTCAGCAGCGACAGCTGAAAGGTTTGCGGAGTTTGAATGGTCCACAGCCTGCTTCGATCGGGGGTCCGGATGGAAAAGCCTTCTTCATCTGCCTCCTTGATGGTGTCCTTGCATGGCATACCTGCCGCACAGGCACCGTAAAGGCGGGCGGCGGCAATGGACTTTTCAATCACATCCACCTTGATCAATGGGCGCACTCCGTCGTGAATGACTACAAGCTCACAATTATCAAGGATACGCAGGGCATTGCCCACGGAATCCTGTCTTTCCCTGCCTCCCTCGACAAAGAAAACAGGCTTTCTCACCGGATAGGACGCCAGCACCTCTTTTTTGACATATGACTCATCAGAAGCAACGATCACCAGCGCGTCGACAGATGGTGCGTGATCAAAAGCCGCAAGGGTGTGAGCCAGAACAGGACGACCCGCCAGAACCATATATTGTTTGGGCAGGTCTCCGCCCATTCTCAGGCCTTTGCCTGCAGCTAAAATAATTGCAGCAACCGAGTGTTCCATACCAATCCCCCTGATGCAGAAAAGGCTGGGCTTTCAGCCAGCCTTTCCAATCTTGGTCCTGTACAAAATATCATTCGTTTCACCTTATGAAACCACTTTTTCAATGGACTTGGGCTTGGCAAAAATCATGCGGCCTGCTGCCGTTTGCAGGACGCTGGTTACCATCACGTCAATGGTCTCTCCTACATGCTTCTTGCCGCCATCCACTACGATCATGGTGCCGTCATCCAGGTAGGCGATTCCCTGACCGGTCTCCTTACCGTCCTTGATCACCTGAACCACCATCTCCTCGCCGGGCAGCACCACCGGCTTTACGGCATTGGCCAGCTCATTGATGTTTAATACTGAAACTCCTTGAAATTCTGCCACCTTGTTCAGATTGTAGTCATTGGTAATGACCTTGGCATGCAGCTGCTGACCCAGCTTCAACAGCTTGGCGTCTACCTCTGCAATGTCGTTGTAATCCTGCTCGAAGGTTTTTACTTCTATGTCCAGCTCCTTCTGAATTTTATTCAGCACATCCAGACCGCGCCGGCCGCGATTGCGCTTTAAGGCATCGGATGAATCCGCAATGTGGCGCAATTCATTCAATACAAAGGAGGGAATGATCAAAGGACCTTCTATAAAACCGGTTTTGCAGATGTCAAAAATACGCCCGTCAATGATGACGCTGGTATCCAGGATTTTCGCCGTGGACTCCGATTCCTTGTTGGGTTTTTCCTTGAGGGTGCGTCGGAAGGGAAAAAAGTGGCTCATCTCTTCCCGTCTTTTGGTGGCGATGTTAATACCCAGATAAGCCAGAACGAAATAGATGGTGATGGTTAAGATGACAGACAGCCAGGGCAGCTTCATGCGGCTGATGGGATCGGAGATTAAAAAAGCAATGACCAGGCCAATAATCAGCCCGATTGACCCGGACATGATATCCGGCATGGGCACTTCGCTCAATTTTCCCTCGGCCCAATTCAAAAAGGCAAAAAAATTTTTTATGATACCGGGTGACAGAAAAAATAAAATAATTCCAAAGGCAAGGCCGGAAAAACCAAATAGTATGATGTCTTGATAAACCGGGATCAGTGTGATTTGAAAATGGTCCAGCCCTTGTTTTGCAGCCAGGGCAACACCGATGCCCAGAGCCAAGCCCATCAATGTGAGCAGGAAACGCAATAGTCTCCGCACCATATCACCTCCTATCAGATATTATTATCATTATACCAGAAATTTATAAGGAATAAACAGGTAAAGAAAATAAAAAAGCGTCAATCTGACGCTGTTTCATTTAAGGTGATATTGTCTATCATTGATGCAACTTCTTCCTCATCGGCTGAAGTGGACATGCACATTTCACTGATCAGGATCTGCCTCGCATTGCTGAGCATTTTCTTCTCTGCAGAGGATAAGCCTCTGTCCCGATCGCGGATCATCAGGTCTCGCACCACGTTGGCGACCTCGAAGATATCGCCTGTTTTGATCTTGTCCAGGTTGGCCCGGTATCGTTTGTTCCAGTTGTCGGGCAGATTGCCGCAGGGAAGACTCAAAATCTGAACCACCTTGTTGACATCGGAACGGGGTATGATTTCCCTGACCCCGATCTCATCTACATTTTTAGTTGGAATCATGACTCTCATACCCCCCATAGGGAAGTTGAGTATATAGTATTGCTGCTTTTCGCCCAGAATTTCTTTTACTTCTATCCCTTCTATGATGCCGGCACCGTGCATCGGATAGACTACCTTGTCACCGATCTCAAACATCCATGATGCCTCCTTTCATCGAATGGTTCAATTATAACATAAAACAGGATAAAAGTCAAAAATGGTTATTCTAACACAAGTCAAACTTGGTTGTCAATGGTAAAATGGAATATTTAAAAATATATATATGACTGTACCATTTTCAGTAAAATACAGATGTTTCTTTTCCATGAAACAAGCTTTTCTGGTTTCCTTGACAAATGCAGTGGATTCCATCATAATGAAATTAGATTATGAGGTTATAGGGGTGTGCATGAGGATATGAAGGACATGTTGTTTCAGAACTATCAAAACAAGGTGCAGGAGCAATTAATCCGCAATCGCAGCATTCTGGATATTCTATCCAAGTATCAGGACGCTGTCGCCAAGGTCAACCGTTCGGTGGTCAAGGCTGCGACCAGCTGCGGCTGTATTGAAATTCATGCGAAAAAGCAGGAAATACCGGAAGATGTCTCCCTGGCCACCCTGGCTGACTATATGGATTCTCATATTACCGGCAGCCTGTGTCCTCATTGCAGATCTGTCATTGAAGCCGAGCTGGGCAATCAATTGTTCTACATGGCCAGCCTGGCCAACACACTGGATCTCAGCCTGTACGACATTATCCTTGAAGAAGAGAAGAAGATGTCCGCCCTTGGAAAATATCAACTCCGGTAAGCCCGGCTTGAACCAAAAACCAGACAGATAAACAGCATTGATATGCATCAATGCTGTTTTTTATATTTCCCGATGCCCACTGCCTGCAAGGCTTCCACCAGGGTATGTACGCCTACCAGTTGAAAGCCCGCCGCTGCCTTAATCCTGCCGGAATGAGCGGGAACAACGGCCTGCCTGAACCCCATCTTCTGAGATTCTCTGATGCGGTGCTCCATTTGGGATACCCCCCGCACTTCCCCTGCCAGACCGACCTCACCGATAACAACCGTATAAGGATCAACCGGACAGTCACAATAGCTGGAAGCCAATGCCATGGCCAATCCCAGATCCACAGCCGGTTCGTCTATTTTTACTCCGCCCGTGGCTTTGACGAAGGCGTCGCTGCCTCCCATGGGCAGGCCTGCTCTTTTTTCCAGCACGGCGATCAAGAGCTGGAGGCGGTTAAGATCAATGCCATTGGCAGTCCGCCGGGCATTCTGATAGGCTGCTGAGCCTACCAGCGCCTGTACCTCCAGCAAAACAGGCCGGGTACCCTCCATAACGGGTACAACCACGCTGCCGCTGGCTCCCACCGGTCTCTCGGAGAGAAACAATTCCGAGGCATTGGGAATATCGTGCAACCCTCCGTCATCCATTTCGTATACACCAATCTCCAAAGCACCAAATCGATTTTTTACCGCCTGCAGGATTCGATACTGGGTATGCCTCTCGCCTTCGAAATACAATACGGTATCCACCATATGCTCCAGTACTCTGGGTCCGGCAATGGCACCATCCTTGGTAACATGACCTGCAATAAAGATGGCGGTTTCCGTATTTTTTGCCATTCTTAATAGCTGTGCCGCGCATTCCCGGACCTGTACCACACTGCCCGGAGCAGATGGGATATCCGGCTTGTATACCGTTTGAATGGAGTCAATAACCAGCACCGCAGGCTGAATGTCCCTGCAGTATCCCTCAATTCGCTGCATATCTGCCTCGGATACCACCAGAAAGGTCTCGGTCATGGCCTTCAGACGCTCCGCCCGGATTCGAACCTGCTGCGGGCTTTCCTCGGCACTGACATACAGCACCTTCCCTCTGGTTTTCGATACCCTGCCCGCCAATTGGGTCAGCAGGGTACTCTTGCCGATACCCGGATCTCCTCCTACCAGGACAAAGGAGCCCGGTACAATGCCCCCGCCCAGCACCCTGTCCAGTTCTAAAGAACCGCTGTGAAATCTGGGAGTCTCGGTAAAGCTGACCTTCCCGATGGCTGTCGGTTTGACAGAGAACCCTTCTGCAGCCCCAATACCTCTGGCAGGCTCATCACTTCTGATGACCTCCTCTGCAATGGTGTTCCATTCACCGCAGCTGTTACAATAACCAGCCCACTTATAGGACCTGGCTCCGCAGGATTGACAGATCCAGGCGGTGTTCTTCTTTTTTGCCATCTTTTTCTCCTTGTCGTTTCATTAAGCCCTTCCATCGCGTTTCGTCATCATCGTTATTTCTACATGAATGGTGGAAAAATGCCTACTTTTCAAATACCAGCTTGTCGTCCCTGTAATCCACCTTCACCTTGTCGCCGATTTTTATCCTGCCGGCCAGAATTTCTTCAGAAAGATTGTCCTCAATGGTACGCTGAATGACACGGCGCAAGGGCCTGGCTCCATAGGTCACATCAAAGCCTTCCCTGGTCATATGCTCCTGTGCCGCTTCGGTTACCTCCAGGAAAATATTCTGCTTGGCCAGTCTTTTGGCCACGCTGTCCAGCATGAGGCGTACAATCTTTCTTAAGTCTTCTTCATCCAGCGCATGGAATACGATGGTTTCGTCTATGCGATTCAGGAACTCAGGCCGGAAGGTCTTTTTCAGTTCTTCCATGATATTGTCCTTCATCTTTTCGTATTCACTGGCTGCCATGATGTCGGAGGAAGTAAATCCAAGGGTTTTTTGCTTACGGATGGTATGGGCTCCCACATTGGAGGTCATGACCAAAACCGTATTTCGAAAATCAACGGTTCTTCCCTTGGAATCCGTCAGCCGCCCGTCCTCCAGTATCTGCAGCAAAATATTGAATACATCCGGATGAGCCTTCTCCACTTCATCCAGCAGAACAACCGAATAAGGCTTTCTGCGAACCTTTTCCGTCAATTGACCGCCTTCTTCATAGCCCACATAGCCGGGAGGAGAACCGACCAGCCTGGAAACCGTATGCCGCTCCATATATTCCGACATGTCAATTCGAATCATGGCTTCTTCATCACCGAAAAGCGCTTCTGCCAAAGCCCTGCACAGTTCGGTCTTGCCCACCCCGGTGGGACCCAGGAAGATAAAGGAGCCGACAGGCCGTTTGGGATCCTTCAGACCTGCATAAGCACGGCGGATGGCTCTGGATACCGCATTGACCGCCTCACTCTGCCCGATGACCCGGTTATGCAGGACCTGCTCCATGTTCAGCAGCCTTTCGGTTTCCCCTTCGGTAAGCTTGTTGACCGGAATTCCGGTCCAGCTGGCTACGATTTGAGCAATTTCCTCTTCCCCCACCATTTCGGTATGGGCTGTGGACTGCTTGTTCCAGTTGGATTTTCTCTCTTCGATCTGTTCCTTGATGCTTTGTTCTTCGTCCCGGATTTTAGCGGCTTTCTCGTAATTCTGGTTCATCACCGCTTCTTCCTTTTCCTTCATCAAGTCTTCCAGCTTGTCTTCCAATTCCTTCAGGTCAGGAGGTGCGGTGATAGACTGCAGACGTACCCGGGAGGCGGCTTCGTCTATCAGATCAATTGCCTTGTCCGGCAGGAAACGATCGGTAATATAGCGGTCTGACAAGTCGACAGCCGCTTTAATGGCTTCATCCGTAATGCGCACCTTGTGGTGGGCTTCATACCGGTCCCGCAGGCCGAAGAGAATCTGCTCGGTTTCTTCCCTGGCAGGCTCTCCCACCATAACCGGCTGAAATCTTCGCTCCAATGCAGGATCCTTTTCCACATGCTTTCGATACTCATCCAGGGTGGTGGCACCAATTGCCTGGATTTCACCCCTGGCCAGTGCGGGCTTGAGGATATTGGAAGCATCGATCGCGCCTTCCGCTGCCCCCGCTCCAATTATGGTATGCATCTCGTCAATGAACAAGATGACATTGCCGTCCTTTTTGATTTCCTGCATGATGCTCTTCAGTCTTTCCTCAAACTCGCCCCTGTATTTTGCACCGGCTACCATCCCAGCCAGGTCAAGGGTAACGATTCTTTTATCCTTTAACAGCTCAGGGATATTGCCTTCCTGAATCTTCTGAGCCAGGCCTTCTGCAACCGCAGTCTTTCCTACGCCGGCTTCTCCGATCAGCACCGGGTTGTTTTTGGTCCGGCGGCTTAAAATCTGTATGATCCGTTCAATTTCCTTTTCCCTGCCGATAACCGGATCCAGTTTCCCTTCGGAAGCCATATAGGTCAGATCTCTGCCGTATTGATCCAGGGTAGGGGTTTCGGATTTTGCCCTGCCCTTGTTCGGGTAGTTCTCTGTCCCTTCCTCCTTCAGACTCCTGATCACCTGCTCCCGAATATGCTGCATATCCACCCCGGAATCCTTCAGGATCCGGGCTGCCACTCCTTCGCCTTCCCGGATCAGAGACAAAAGCAGGTGTTCGGTGCCTACATAGTTGTGGCCAAGGTTTCTTGCCTCATAGAAGCTGAGCTCCATCACCCTTTTGGTGCGGGGGGTATATCCGAAGCCTTCGGTAAAATTATAGCTGCCCTTGCCCACCAGGTTTTCCACCTGCTCCCGAATCTGATTGATATCCATTCCCAGGCTTTTCAGCGCTTGGGCTGCCGCTCCCTCACCTTCCCGTAAAAGGCCCAGCAGCAAATGCTCGGTGCCTACATAATTGTGACCCAGGTTTCTTGCCTCTTCCTGGGCATATATCAGCGCTCTTTGTGCACGTTCAGTAAATCTTCCAAAAAAAGCCATTATATTAACCCTCCTTACGGTTTTTCCTTGATTCTAGTAATTCATCCACAGCATCTCTTATAACAGTTGCTCTGGCTTCATCAATGTCTCTGCCTTGTATGATCTGCCCGGTTTTCTTCATGACCCCTGCTGGCTGTCCTGCTGTCATCAGGCTGTCCACATCCTCCAGACTGAAGCCGGGGATCAGCCCCATGCTGACACCCAGGCGCAGCTGTGAAATATAAGCCATAAACTCCTTTATGTCCAGCGTCCTGGCGTTTCTCAGCACGCCATACGCCCTCCAGACCGCGTCATCAAACTGGATGCCGGTTGTCTTATGAAGGGCTTTTCTTGCTATTCGCTCCTTCTCGATAATCTGCCGGCAGGTGATGGTCAGGTTGTTGATCAGTTCCTCCTCCGACGGTCCCAGGGTAATCTGGTTGGATATTTGATAGATGCTTCCTGCCGCCTCACTGCCCTCACCGTAAATACCCCGGGCAGTTAAACCAATCTTGGATATGGTATGCAGAATGGCATTCATCTGCTTGTTCACAGTCAGGGCGGGGAGGTGCATCATCACAGAGGAGCGCATTCCGGTGCCCACGTTGGTGGGGCAGCAGGTCAAATAGCCCAGCTGTTCGTGGAAGGCATACTCCAGATCAGCTTCTATCATGTCATCCACACGATTCAGCTTCTCCCAGGCCTGATTGAGTTGAAAGCCGGGCAGAATGCATTGCATGCGGATATGATCCTCTTCATTGATCATGACCGCAATCTTTTCCTTTGAATCCAACAAAAGGGCTGAGGTCTCGTAGCTTTCCATCAAATCCTGACTGGCCAGATGCTTTTCCACCAGAATCTGCCTTTCCACCGCAGGTACATCCCTTATGTACATAAATGCAAAGGTGGAGCCCGCCTCAGCTTTTTTGTTGTATAAGCTTTTCTTAACCTTTTCGGCAACCTCGGCAGCATGGTGAGGCTGCATGATGGAGGGAAAAGGAACAGCCGCAATATTTCTGGCTATGCGAATCCTGCTGGTTAAGACAACGTCCCGGGCGGGACCGCTTTCATTGATCCAGCTCATTTCCGATCCCCCTCCTTTAACTGGGATTGCTCCAGCTCCTTGATTTTATCTCTCAGTTCCGCTGCCCTTTCAAAGGCCTCCAGCTCCACTGCTCTTTTCAGCTCGGCCTTCCATTGGTTAATCTGCTTCTTGATCAACAGACCCGAACCGGATCTTTTCGGAACCTTCCCCGCGTGCTGGGTATTGCCCTGAATTCTTCGAAGCACCGGGTGGAGTTCATTTCCGAAGTATTGGTAGCATTGCTGACAACCCAGCCGTCCGATTTTCTTAAATTGATTATAGTTCATCCCACAGGCGGCACATTGGGAGGAAACCGGTTTTTCAACGGCAGGCTGTGAATGCCCCAGGTCCATGAAGCCTGCAAGCAGGTCGTTGACGGAAAAGGAGGGAATCTGAATAAAATCCTCCCGCTGCCGGGCACATTCCTCACATAGATGCAGCTCGGTTTTGTGGTTGTTTATAATTTTCGTCAAATGTACGGTTGCCTGCCTTTGCCCGCATTCCTGGCATATCATGATTCTCTACCTCCTCTATAATAGATAACCAGATGAAAGCTGATCCTCACGCATTTCGACTGTCCCAGGCCAAAATGGCTGTAATCATGGATTTCAGAATACCGGCCCGAATATTGTCCTTCAGGCTGGACGGCATGCCGATGGCCTTGTCCAGAACTGCCGACTTCATCAGATAAGCCGTTTTTTGTGTAATATACTCCTGCTCCTTCATTCTGTTGATGATCTGCAGCGCAGCCTGTTCAGAGACTTTTGCTCCGATTCCCTCTGAAAGCAGGTAATGGAGGTAATCATTTTTATCAACATCCAGACGCAATATCCGAATATATCCGCCGCCGCCTCGTCTGCTCTCAATATGGTATCCCTGGTTGAGAGAAAACCTGGTTGCCAGGACATAATTAATCTGAGAAGGAGCACACTCAAAATAATCAGCCAGCTCATTGCGTTGCAGCTCCAGCTGCCCTTCGCTTTCCCGAAGAAGGGACTTGATAAATTCTTCAATGACATCGCTTAATCTTGCCAACTCATCACTTCCCGTTTGTATTTTGACTTTCTTTGACCTTAGTCTTATTATAACCTATTTTACACAATTTGCAAATAGTTTACACAAAAAAAAGACATTTGAATGTCTTTTCTAATGTCGTTCTACCTGTTCTATTTGAATGTTTGTCCAAGCTTTTCTTCCTTCAGCTTTCCATTTTAGGTATCCAGCCATTCATCTGAGGAAAGCTGCCTTAGAACCCAGCCTGTCACTTCCCAATCAAAGCCTCTTCGCAAAAGGGTCTGGCTGATTTTTGCCATCCGCTCCCGATGGGGGAGGTGCTTGTACTTGAGTGCAGCCTTTTCAGCCAGCAAGCGAGCCTGCTGCTGCTCTTCCTCCTCTGTCAGGCCTGCAAGGGCGGATTCCAGTGTATCCTGCTCAATTCCCTTGCTCCTGAGCTCATGGGCAATTTTCCTGCGCCCAGTCGGCTTGCCGGTTTTTCTGCTTTGCACCCAGCGCCGGGCATATTCGTTGTCATCCAGGAAACGGTAGCCCTCCATTTTTCGAACAGTTTCCTCCACCACCTCTGGCTCAAAACCCTTACCAATAAGATAGTCATGCAATTGTTTTTTTGTACGGGTGCGGTATTCCAGATAGCGGAGAGCCAAATCGCCGGCTGTCTTTACATTTGCCTCCCGGATTCGGCTGCGCAGCCGGGCTTCATCAATCTCCATACCGGATTGCAGCCGATGTCTGACGATGACCTCCTCGTGGACTGAGAAGCTTCTGCCGTCATCCAGGGTCAGGATATACTGGTTTTTCTTACGAGGCTGAGGTTCAATGGCCAGAATGACGCTCATTTTATCAATCCTCTCATTGAAAAGGGATGGCCTTTTCAAGCCATCCCCAGATCTGTCAGTTTGCCGCAAAAATTGCTTCGAACTCTTCGGCCTCCAGTTTTTCCTTCTCAAGCAGCGCTTCCGCTACTTTATGAAGCCGGCTTATGTTTTCCAGCAGCAGCTTTTCAGCCTTGTCAAAGCCGCTTTGCACCAGCCTTTTGATTTCGGAGTCAATGAGTGAAGCGATATCTTCACTGTAGCTGCGGGTGTGTCCATAATCCCTTCCAAGGAAAACCTCTTCCTGGTTGTTGTAGGTAATGGGACCCAGGTCATCACTCATGCCGTATTCGGTAACCATCTTACGGGCAATCTGGGTGGCTCTTTGCAGGTCGCTGGAAGCGCCTGTGCTGATGTCCTTGAGTACAATATGTTCTGCAACCCGGCCGCCCAGCAGCATGGTAATCTCATCTTCCAGCTCGGTGCGGGAAACATAGTTTTTGTCCTCCTTGGGCAGGGTCAGTGTATAACCGCCTGCCTGTCCCCGGGGTACGATGGAAACCTGGTGAACCGGGTCTGCATTGGGCAGCAGCTTTGCCACCACAGCGTGTCCGGCTTCATGATAGGCAACCAATCTTTTGTCCTTGTCGGTAACGATCCGGCTTTTTTTCTCCGGACCGGCCAGCACCCGGGTAATGGCTTCCTCTATTTCCGCCATGCCGATTTCCTTGATGTCTCTTCGGGCTGCCAGAATGGCTGCCTCGTTCATCATGTTTTCAATATCTGCACCGGTAAAGCCGGGGGTACGCTTGGCCAAAACCTTTAAGTCCACTTCCCTGTGGAGGGGTTTGCCCCGGGAGTGTACCTTGATGATTTCCTCCCTGCCTTTCACATCGGGAACTCCGACCACTACCCTTCGGTCGAATCTGCCCGGTCTGAGCAAGGCAGGATCCAGGATGTCGGGCCGGTTGGTGGCTGCCAGAATGATGATGCCTTCGTTTACTGCAAAGCCATCCATTTCAACCAGGAGCTGATTGAGGGTTTGCTCCCTTTCGTCGTGGCCTCCACCCAGACCTGCACCTCTGTGGCGGCCTACTGCATCAATTTCGTCAATGAATACGATACAGGGAGAGCTCTTCTTGGCCTGGTCGAATAAATCACGAACACGGGAAGCGCCTACACCTACGAACATCTCAACAAAATCCGAACCGCTGATGCTGAAAAAGGGCACACCTGCCTCGCCGGCAACTGCCTTGGCCAGCAGGGTTTTACCGGTTCCCGGAGGGCCTACCAGCAGCACGCCCTTTGGGATGCGTGCACCCAGCTCAATAAACTTTCTTGGATTCTTTAAAAACTCAACAATTTCCTTCAGCTCGTCTTTTTCTTCTTCGGCACCTGCTACATTGTCAAAGGTAATCTTGTTCTTCTCATCCTGATGAAGCCGGGCCCGGCTCTTACCAAAGGACATCACCTTGTTGCCGCCGCCCTGCGCCTGCTGCATGAAGACAAACCAGAATATGACGAAAACAACAATCATGAAGACAAAGGGAAGCAGGCTTACCCACCAGGGTGTTTCGGGAATCGGCTGCGGATCCCACTCAAATCGAAATTGATCAGAAGTGATTTCCTCTGCATCCATCCCCAGGCGTTCCGCCTCGATGGTTCTGACATCCCTTTCAAATATGGTGCTGTGCGGTGCATAGGATTCGAAGTCATATTTTTGGGGAAAGCTTTCGACCGGAATGGAAGAACCCTTTCGAAGACCGACAATGACCCGATCGGTGCTCATCAAATGGGTTATTTTTCCCTCCCGAATTTCCTGTAACAGCTTGGGATATGGCAATCGTTCCTCCACGCCCCCGATATCGGACATGGCAACAACGAGTATGATCACAATTAAAAGTATCAGATAGAAGCCCGGGCCTCTTATAAATCTCCTCAACCCCAGCCCTCCTTTTTCATTTATTTCACATTTCTTTATTTTATCATACCTATGCCTGAAAAGCAATGAACGGCATGAAAGAAAACCGGCTTGATACTGCTGTAAGCCGGACTGCATGGACTGTTACTGATATGCCTCCCTGGACAATACACCAATGAAGGGAAGGTTTCGATACTTCTGGGCATAATCCAATCCATAGCCTACCACAAATTCATCGGGAATATTAAAGCCTACGTAATCCACATCAACAGGAGCCTGCCTTCTTTCGGGCTTGTCCAGACAGCAGCAGACCTTCAGTGAGGCAGGCTTTCTGGACAGGAGGTTTTCCTTCAGGTAATGCAGGGTCAGACCGGTATCCACAATATCCTCTACGATCAGGACATGCCGTCCTTCAATCTCCTCATCCAAATCCTTCAAAATTCGAACGACACCGGAAGACTTGGTGGAGCTTCCGTAGCTGGAAACTGCCATGAAGTCAATGGACAAGGGCAGCTTGATTTCCTTTACCAGATCAGATGTAAACAAAATTGCACCTCTTAGGATACAAATCACAATCAGATCCTTACCACGGTAGTCCTCGGTAAGCTGCTTTCCCAATTCTTGAATCCGGGCCTTCAGCTTCTCCTCATCTATCAGTATCTTTTCCACTTGATCCAACATGCTTTAACCTCCATCAGTATTGTATTCGTGTATGCTGATCTTTACAACATTCCTTGTTCCGCTTGTAATCCGATAATCGTGATTCATCTGTAAGCCGACCACCCAGATGATGTTTTCTTCATCAACCAACAGGGGAATCCCGTCTCGTTCCCTTCGGGGGATTTTCTTATCGATCAGGTAATCCTTAAGTTTTTTACTGCCCTTCATGCCCAAAGGTCTGAAACGGTCTCCTTCTCTGCGCT
The DNA here is from genome assembly GCA_012837325.1 of Clostridiales bacterium. Taxonomy (GTDB): domain Bacteria; phylum Bacillota; class Clostridia; order Caldicoprobacterales; family DTU083; genus DURK01. The sequence goes on along the minus strand of DURK01000127.1, from coordinate 24,039 downwards.
GCCGCAGAAACAGGCTGCCCCTGATCTTGTCCCTGTCAATATATATACACCGGGGGGAGAAGGAATAACCTTCGGATTTATCCCATATGGCGGAGTTGATTTGCAGGTTCAGCTCCTCCAGGATTGCATGACCCGGAACAGGAAGAGCCTTCCTAAAGGCTGCAAACGACTCTTCCCTGCCTTGCTCTTGAAAAATCAGGGTTTGATAACCGACCTCTGCCACAATCCGGCTTTTGTTCAAGCTGCCTGCAGGGATCATGATTCTCGAGCCCGTGGCGGAGTGTGCGGCCAGCTGGATGACCGCTTCCATATGGCTGAGGCCTACCCCGTCCAGATCCCCTCTCACCTCTTCAATGGCCAGACGCACCAGCCTTCTCTTTAGTGCCGGGTGACAGTCGTTGAATTTCTTCAAATCCAATGCTGCCTGACCCGTTGTAAAAGAGGCCATTTCCTTGTATAAGCTGCTGCAGCAGCCAGATAAAAAATCATCCTCTGTTCGAAGAAGGTCCCCCATTCTGCAAAGGCTTTCTACGATATTCGGATTGTAGTCCTGCATCAGAGCGGGCAGCAGTTGGTTTCGAATTCGATTCCGAGTATAGGCGGAATCTGCATTGGTAGCATCCACACGATAGGGAATTCCCCGCTTCTGCAGATAATCTTCAATCTCCTGCCGGGAAACATCCAATAATGGGCGAATGAGAACCTCATCCCTCTTGGGCCGGATGCCCGTCAGACCCTGCAGGCCGCTTCCCCGGATGACATGGTGCAAAATGGTTTCCGCCTGATCATTTTTATGATGAGCGGTAGCAATTCGGTCACCTCTTACTCTTTCCATCACCTCATTAAAAAAATCATATCGAACCGATCGGCCTGCCTGCTCTTCGGTTTGCTGCAGCTCTTGGGCCAGAGCACGGATATCTGCCTCTTTCAGGAAAAAGGGAATGCCCCATGCATTGCACAGTTTCTCAGAAAATTCTGCATCCTCTGTGGCTGCCTGCCCCCGCAGACCATGATTGACGTGGGCGGCAAACAAATCAATCTGCAAAGACTGCTTCAGTTCCTTCAAAATATGAAGCAGGGCAACGGAATCCGCCCCGCCGGAAAAGCCCACTACAACCTTCTGCCCTGGTGCAATCATACGATATTGCTCAATATATTGTTTGACCTTTTGCAGCATGTACATTCACCTTGCTTCTTCGTGCAGTAAAAATAAGTACAAGGAAAGAATAGTATCATTGTAGCCTTTTTTCCATTAATTTTCAAGAAAAATCAACAGGATGAAAAATCAAAGAAGCCTGCAGCATTTGAAACATGCTGCAGGCTTTGCTAGAATACGAACTGGTTTTGACCCATCAATCCTCCGGAAGTTAAAATGGCTTCCATACCCGGCCGGCCATCACGGTCATATCATCTTCCGCTGCCCCGTCGGCATGAAACAAGGCCTCCTCCATAATGGATTCCGCCAATTCCTGCGGATTGGCAGTGTTCAGCGTTGTGATAAAGGCCGCAAGAGCCTGCTCACCATCCCCTGCTGCGGCAAATGCATCCAAAATGCCGTCGGTGGCCATGACAATCATATCCTCATCTTGAATCGGTACAAAGATGCTCTCCAATTGAACATCCTCCAGAATCCCTATGGGGAGGGCAGGCTGGCGGATAATTTCCACTTCTCCGTCTCTGCGCAGAAAGCTGGATGCTCCGCCTATTTTTATAAATTCCGCCTGCCCGTCTACCAGATCCATAATACAAAGATCAGCCGTTGCAAACATTTCTTCTCTGGAACGAAGCATCAGGATCGAGTTAATGGTCTTGATGGTAATGCTCTGATCGAAACCAGCTTCCAGAAAATTCTCCAGCAGGGAAATCACCGCACTGCTTTCCTCCGCCGCCCGAGCACCAAAACCCATTCCATCGCTTAGTGCAAGCATGTATTTGCCGTCCCTTACCGAGGCAAAGGAATAGCTGTCCCCGCAAGTGGTGTTTTGCTGCCGGGCTTGTCTTGCAACTCCGGTGATAATCTCAAACTGCCGGGTTTCCGATAAATGCAGGGTGCAGTCTTTTCTGCCTGCCCGGGTGCAATCCTTATGCTGACGACTCATGGGTTTTCCCAACACCCGGCTTACGATGGGCTCCACCATCTTCAGGCATTCTTTGCTGCCTCCGCATACCGGTTTTTGAATGCTGACCTCGGTTTTGCCGCCGGGCTTTTCCAATACCAGAATTTCACCTGTCTGAATGCCATTCTTGTCCAGCTCCAGTCGGATTGCATCCTCCATTCCGGATCGAAACCGGACATCCATGTCCAGCTCGGCAGCAAGGTCGGTAACCACCTGGCTGACCCCCTCCAGCTGCTCCGCTACCAGCTGCCTGCAGTCTCCCAGCCTCTTCTGCCATTTCAGGTTGGTGCAATAGGTATGATAGATGAGATTCATATCTTCCATCAGATTACCTGCATTCAGACAGCGCTTTTTCATGCTGACTGGTATGTCCTTTTCTTCTATGCAGCCTTTTTCTTCACATGCAGACAGCATTTCAAACATATTGGTATAGGTCTGATAAAAGTCGCGCTCCCAGCAGCTGCGATACAAGGGACACCCTTTGCAGGTTTCCGCAGCCACCTTTTCAAACAATCCGGACAATTCCTCCTGTTCGGCTGAAACGCCCCGTCCGGAAATTCTTCCGAACACCTTGGACAAATGGCGGAACACATGAGCAAACTCATTCAGTCTGCTTACTGTCAGCTCCTGTACCCTTTTCCCGTAGGTTCGCCGGTCGTCTGCACGAACCCGGCTGGAATGTATGAATCCCTCCAAAAACCGGATGGACTTTTGAGGGAGAATCAGAAACAGGAACGCAGCCCCTGCAATCTCTCCAAAGGGTAATATGACATAGGTGGACCGATTAATGTAGTAAGTCATGAGAATATTGGCCAGGAAAAAGGCGATGCTGGAGCCCGGCCGTCCCAGCTCCCTAAAGGTGCCTGCCAGCAAGCCGCATACGGCAAGGCTGCCCATCAGCGCCGGATCAGGCGTAGAGGAGAGAGACAGCATAAAACCCGTGGTAATGCCGATTGCCGCTCCTGTACCCGCTCCGCCCATGTAGGCAGACAACAAAATGAGCAGGATGGTTAAGCTGCTACGCAGGGAAACCGACAGGATGGTGATATCCCAGATTCCAATGATCAGCAGGGATAGAAAAAGGCTCAGACAAATCATCTCTTCTCCGGATAGAATCTGCCTTCTCTTTTGATCCCAGAGAACATCTATGGAACGGGAAAAGATATAAACCATAACAAACCCCACAATGCTTTCAAACAAACCAAGCAGGGCCTGATACAAAATCAATCCGTTCAAAAGAAAACATGCCGTATTCACCGCCAGCATAGTAAACAGGACAGCAGCCGCAGTCCGAAAAACGGTCAGCCTCCCGGACTTTTTTCCCATATAGGTGCATAGAGCGGAAAAAAGCAGCATGACTGCTATCGAACGGACTGCCGCCAGTCCGAATCCATTGCTGAGCAGTCCGGCAACGACAGCCAGAAAAGCGCCAAGCCCTCCCTTGCGTCTGGATAGGAGAACAGCAAACAGCGCAATGCCGAAAGGAGCAATCTGATGGAGCAGCACCGCTCGTCCAATGAGAAAACAGACCAGTATCGTCAATATTTCCTGTATGAGAAAGCCTGTCGGAAAAGCAGAGGTCTTTTTTTTGGCACCACTTCGATTCAGCCATCCGTTCAGAGGCAGCAAGGCATCCTTTTGAACCAATCTCAACACCACCTGTACAAATAATGTAAACCCTTTAAAAGGGAGAGTGATGCCATTATAGCAAAGCTTGTCCAAATTATTTGTCAATATAGCAGGAGATGAAAAATAAACTTTACGACAAAAAACCATGCAATGATAGAAGAAACAAAGAATCTGACAAGGCGGCCCCGGATTCGGCCTGGAGGCGGCATACAAATCCTGTAGAAATTCACAAAAGATTGTGATATGGTTATCAAAAAAACCGAATTCGTATGAATTCGGTTTGGATTGGTGGGAACAATTGGGCTCGAACCAATGACCCCCTGCTTGTAAGGCAGGTGCTCTCCCAGCTGAGCTATGCTCCCAGGTGCTGAAGCCGGATGTCGGAAATCTGAAGCCGGATTCAAGCTGGACTTAATGTCCCTCTTAAACGCTGACCTCTGACTTCTGACCTCTGACCTCTGTTTTGGTAGCGGCGAACGGATTTGAACCGCTGACACTCCGGGTATGAACCGAATGCTCTAGCCAACTGAGCTACGCCGCCATATGGTAGCGGGGGGGGGATTTGAACCCACGACCTCCGGGTTATGAGCCCGACGAGCTACCTGGCTGCTCTACCCCGCGATATTCCTGCCTTGCGGTTTTTTCCGCAACGACAAGACATATTGTATAATAAACTAAATAAGAAGTCAACCATTATTTGATGGAATTTTTAGCCGCCGCAACAAGACAGGCAGGCCGTTACCCTCTTCCGCGAGAGTATCCGCCGCCTCTTTTGGATTCTCGATTGCGCTTAATATCCAGCAATCGTTCTTCGCTGTCTTTCATGAACTTTGAAAGGGTTTCCTCAAAGGATTCGCACTTTTGGCTTCGCGCTTCCTTGCTCCAGTCCACATCGGCCGGCCTGGTGGATTTCTTCACCACTGCAGCCTGACGAACAGAAAGGCCGATCTTGCCCTTTTCGTCAACAGACAGCACCTTGACCCTGACCTTGTCATTAATCTTCAGATAAGCGTGAATATCCTTAACATATGCGTCTGCAATTTCGGATATGTGCACCATACCGGTTTTACCTTCACCAAGCTCTACAAAGGCACCAAAATTCGTAATACCCGATACGGTACCTTCTATTATTTGTCCTACCTCGACCGCCATAAAAAACCTGCATCCTCCTAATCTTTTTTTTCGATGAAAATGGTTTCGCCTTCCTTGACCCAGCCCAGCCTTTCTCGAGCGGCCTGCTCGATATACTCCTGGGATTTGGTGTGCTCAATCTGGCGGAGGAGCACTTCATTTTCGTGCTGTGCCTGAGAAATGGCCTGCTGGAGCTGGGAAATGGCTGCCTGCTGGGCTTGCATTTCAAAGGATTGCTGGAAAAGCAAAAAAAGGAAATAGCTCAAAAAGAGCAGGGTTAATAATAGTTTGGTGCGAAACTTCAACACATAACCTTTCTTTGCCATAGTATACCCTACTTTCCTTTGCAATGCTTCCATTCATATGTATTCGACATAGAAATCAGAATTCCTTTTCATCCTCTCCTTTTTTAACTGTTTTTTTGAGGCATGACAGGAATTTCCTTCTTCGCTCTGTCCACCACCTGTTCCAGTTCCGCTTAATAAAGGCCAAAGGCCTGCTGACGGCTTTCCAAAGCATACGAAAAGGCCAAAGCAAAATTTTTACCAGCCATTGAATCATGGCAGCCAATGCCCGGTAAATCCAGTTCAAGGCCTTCATTACAAAGGGACTCAGGGTCAGAATATACAGAATCCATCCGATTACAAAACCCAAAATGGTATAAAGCCGGACATCGCCGTTGTTTACGTAAAATATAACGAGAAAGGAAAGCATGCCTATCATGGACCAAAACAGCAGATCCAATACTCCGGTAACAAACACCCCTGCATGGATCATTTTTCGTACCATCCTGCAGCAGTCATAAAGAAAGCCTATGATAAACCCGGCATAGACGGTGAACAGAAATACATAGGCTTGATTGAATGTGGAAAGCATTAGGCAGATGCCTCCTTATCTGAACAGCTTCTTAAAGAATCCACCGCTTTTGCCGCCCAATCCATCATGATCATTGTATTCAATGCCGATGATTTCTCCTTCAACGATTAACTGTCCATCCTCCAGATTGAGTTTGCTGATATGCAGATCGATTCCATGCAGGGCAATGTATCCCAAATCGGTGACCAGTAAAACCGAACCTTCATCAAAACTGTCCACATCCTGTACTCCGGTAATGGTTACCCTCTCCCGATTTTCCATCAGTATGCTGTGGCTTCTGCCTCTGACAAGCTTCTTATCATCCAGTTCGCGCACCATGTCCTCTCCTCCTTCCATTGACGCAAATACCATATTTGATAATATGCCTGCCACACCCTGGATATGCTCGGAAATGAGAAAAGCACCTTGTTTCGGCAAAGTTCTGCTGAAATAAGGTGCTTTTGCTCCTTCATGTTTTTCACTTCCACATGGTAACAATGTCCACATCCTTAAAGTAATGATTGATAATATCCTTGGCTGATTTATCGTTGTTGGCCATATTAAAGGCACCCCATTGAGACATCCCTACTCCGTGACCATACCCTCTGCCGGACATGGACACGCTGCCATCCTTCAACGCAATCTCATCAATCAAGGTTGAGCGCATGTCCGTGGTTCCCAGGGCCAGCCTGAGCTCGGCGGCTGAAATCTCGGCATCGTCCACCTGAATGGTGAGCGCTCTCCCTGAGGGGCCCTTCTGCCCGATGGAAATTTTGCTGAAATCCTTGATGGGCTTGCCGGCCTTCTCGAAAGCAGCGATTATCTTTTCTTTGGTAAAGGAAGCGGACCAGTTTTTTGCATCGGCTTCCACAGCTTCATTGGTATCGGGTGAATTCACTACTTGTATATAGGGCGGCTCTTCATCCTTATAGTTCAGGCCTTCTTTGGGAGTGGCGGTTTTGCCGCCTGCGTTGGAATGAAACCAGGTGCGGGCGAACTCGCCCTGGTATACGATAACCTGGCCGCGGGTCTGCTCCACTGCCTGGCGGATCCGATCATTGACGGCCTTGGCATTCCAGGCTTGTGCTTCTTCAATATCGGTGGATACATGTGCATTTTCGTATTTGGAATGACCCTTTTCACTGATAAATTGAAGCACAAAGGTACGGGCGATGACAGCCTGGGCCTTAATGGCTTCCATAGGCCAGTCGTTTTTGATTTCCCCTGCTACCACCCCGGCGACATACTCTTCAAAGGGCATGTCTTTGACTTGTTGGTCCTGTACGATATAAACCTTCAGGCTGGGTTCCTGATCCTGCCCGGCGGCAATGGCTCGGGGAAGATCCGGCTTCTTGACCTGCTTTTCATCCCTTTTCCCTTCTTCATCGGACTTTTCTGTGCTTTCTTTCCTGTCGGAGCGGGGTTCCACCCTTCCCTGCTGCCGGATATTATCTGCAGGACCTTGATCCTGCGGGTCACGCTGCCCTGTACAGGCTGAGACGAGAAGGAAAAGAAGCATGATGGCAAAGACAGCTGCAGCCCTTCTGCGAATATTTAAGAACATATCTGATGGTACGCCTCCTTCTATCCTGGTTAAAAGTCTGCCTTCCTGTTTGACAACATTTCTTGAGTACAAGGATAGTATCTGCCGAATGGCGGGAAGCAATACCAGAGTTTTCAGATTTCACGGTACATTTGCCCTGCATCCTCTTTGGATACATGATCACTGACAGCCAGCACCTGGTATTGACGAGTTCGGTCACCAAATTGGATGCTGATGACATCGCCGGGCTTTACCTCGCTGCCGGGCTTGGCTGTCTTGTCGTTAATCTTCACCCTTCCCTGGCTGCTGATCTCATTGGCCACGGTCCTTCGCTTGATAATTCTGGACACCTTTAGAAATTTATCCAAACGCAAATTCAATTCATCCCCCATATCCATTCAGCTGCTGAAAAAGCAGCCTTTGTTCCCACGCTTGCGATCCGCCTTTAAAAAGAAAAACCGGGGTGATTGCCCCCGGTCTTTGCTTTATTGTACGGCATCCTTCAAAGCTTTGCCTGCCTTAAACACAGGAGCTTTGGAAGCAGGTATGGTGATTTCCTCTTTTGTCTGGGGATTTCTGCCTTTTCTTTCTGCTCTGTCCCGAACTTCAAATGTACCGAAACCAACCAGTTGTACCTTCTCATTTGCAGCCAGGGCTTCACTGATAACGGTTACAAGAGCGTTTACCGCCTTTTCGGCATCCTTCTTGGTCAGCTCACTCTTTTCAGCAACAGCAGAGATTAATTCAGCTTTGTTCACTATCGAACCCTCCTTAAAAATATGAAGTCTTCATAGCATATTCGCTATTTTTCTTGAAATTCCTGCTTATTTCCGGAGAAAATTTGATTTTTTAGCAAATTTCAGGAACCAAGGGAATTTCAGCTATATGTTTTCCATTTTTTACATGGATTATACCCTGTTTTTGCCTTGAAATACGCATTTGGCCTGATTCCACAGCAGGTCCATTTCCTCCAGGGTCATTTGCTCGAGAGGCCGGTCTGCACATTCTTCGATGTAGGCAAAACGCCGGATGAACTTCTCCGTGGCCGCAGTCAGAGCCAGCTCCGGCTGCTGCTTCAGAAACCGGCTTACATTGACGATGGCAAAAAGGAGATCTCCCAGTTCTTCCCGAACATCCTCCTCCCTGCCTGATCGGTATGCCTCCTCCAGCTCCCGGAACTCTTCCTCCGCCTTTTTCATGGCATCCTCCGGCTTGTCCCAGTCAAAGCCGGCCAGGGCAGCCTTTTTCTGCACCTTGTAGCTGCGCATCAGTGCAGGCAGAATCGTCGGAATGTCCCTAAGCACCTGGGTATGGCTTTTTAAGCCCTTTTCTTTTTTCTTAATGGCTTCCCAGTTCCCTACCACCTCTTCCGCAGTATCCAACCGGACATCCCCAAAGATATGGGTATGACGCTGGATCATTTTTTTGCAGACGCCGGTGATGACATCACCTATGGCAAACTCACCATGTTCCTTTGCGATCTGGGCATGGAATACCACCTGCAGCAGAACATCACCCAGTTCCTCTGCCAGCTTGTCCATATCCTGCAAATCAATGGCTTCCAACACCTCATAGGTTTCTTCAATGAGATATTGCTTCAACGATTCATGGCTTTGCTCCCGATCCCAGGGACAACCGTCCGGGGAGCGCAGCATTTCCATGACCTCAACCAGATGCCGGAAGCGGTAGCCGGCCAGCTCTCCAAGCTCCACCTTCGGCAGATACAGGCAGCTGGTATGGTCAAAACTGCGGGAATGATCCAAAGTGTACAGGGGAATGTCCTCAAGCTGAGGAAGCCCGTCCTTGTCAAGACTGCTGACCGTAACGATTAAATCAGCCGGGTAAACCTCAAGAAGCCGAATCTTCATATCCGAAACCAGAACCTCATTGTCCAGCCCGACGATAACAGAGGGCAGGCCGGGATCCATCTGTGAGGCGGGCAATTCTGCGGCAGACAGGATTTTCAGACCTTCCACGCCTCCCTTTGCCAGGGCTGCGGTAAAGGAAGCTGTCTGACTGATTCCTGGCAGGATTTCGATATGATAAGCACTCTTTTCCAGCTCATCCAGCAGCTCATAGGTCAGCCGCTCACCTACCATGGGGTGGCCCGGCACCCCTACAACCACATCGCCTTGCCCGGCTGCAGCAGTAATTCGTTTTATCATTTCGGGATACAGTTCGTCAAAGGTTTCACTTGCCTCATAAATATCATCCAGGGTGGAATAGGCAATCCCCTGCCCCTGCAGGTAAAGGGCTGCACCGTGTTTCCCGGTGCGCAGGATGACCTGCTCTGCCTGCTTTAGAGCCTCCACGGCACCCAGGGTCAATTCATCACGATTGCCTGTTCCCAGACCCACTATGGTTATCCTTGATTTCATCTTGACTCCTTTCCAATGTGGATGGAATGTATTTCACCGGTCACGTATCAGATTCAGCCTGGACAGCGCTCTGCCCAGTCTGCTGCCGCCAGGCAGGGTTTCAAAATCATCCCGGTTGACTGCACCAATCACCAGCAAAACAAGAGCATAGATCACCACGCCTGCAACGACTGCCAGCAGGGTAGCCTTGTTGCCGCCCAACAGATTTTCCAAAAATCCATAGGAAAAATAGACAGCCCCTGCCATAACGACAACCGCTATGACAGGCTTGACGATAAAATCCACAACCCGCATCTTCAGTCTGGAGTAACGGATCACGGCAGCCAGGTCGAGCAGAGCAGCAATGCCATAGCAGATCACCGTGCCGATGGCTGCACCCTTTACATGGAACTGATGGTTTCCCACCAGAACGTAAGTAACAACCACCTTAAAAAGGGCACCGATGGCAAGGTTGCGTACCGGGATGGTCATTTTGCTCATTCCCTGAAGAATGGCCGTCAGGGTTTGAACCAGTGTCAGAAAGACAACACCTATGGCCAGAATGGCCAGAATCTCCCCCGTTGCTGTAATCTCCGCCTCCGGCAGGCTGCCGTACAACAGGGCGCTGATGGGTCTGGCCAGTACCCCTATGCCCGCTGCAGCGGGTAAACCCAGCAGCAGGGTCAACCGGATGCCTGTTTCGGTTTTCTGACTGATGCTTTTGTAGTCCTTGCTTGCATAGGACTCTGAAATCGCCGGTACCAGGCTCATGGCCATGGCTATGGTCAAAACGGCAGGAAAATTAATCAGCGGGTTGGCACCGCCGGTCAACAAGCCATACAGGTCTGTCGCCTGTTCCTTGCCAAATCCAATCTGGATCAAGCGATTCACCACGATCAGGGAGTCTGCTACGCCGACCAAGGGCATGATGGATGCACCAATGGTGATGGGAAAGGAAATGAGAATCAATCGGGACAGGATGGAACGGTTGCTCAACCGAAAGCGCTGTCTGGGCGAATGCTTTATTTGATGCACCATTTCCTTCCTTTTTCGTCGATACATGCCCATCACCAGGGCCAGAGCGGCTCCTTCACTTAGGGTAACACCGATCACGGCGCCTGCCGCACCGTATTCCGGACCCTTTGATATGTACATGGAGGCAAACAAAAGCCCCAGGACCAGCTTGCCCAGCTGCTCCAGAATCTGGGACAAGGCGGTGGGGGTCATATATTGCATTCCCTGAAAATAGCCGCGAAAAGAAGAGAGAAGGGTAACAAAGATCAAAGACGGTGAAATGGCAAGAATGGAGTAATAGGCTCCCTCCGCTCCCATAATCCGGGCTGTCAGCTTGCTGCATGCGGCAAAGATCAGAAAAGAGGTCACACCGGTGATCAGCATCAGCCGGACAGACAGCTGAAACACTCTATGGGCATCCCGGTAATTGCCCAGAGCGATATTTTCCGCCACGATTTTGGAAATAGCCGTTGGAATGCCGGCTGTAGAAATAATCAGCAAAAAGGAATAGATGGGATAAGCCATTTGATAATAGGCCATACCGGTGGAACCGATGATATTCATCATCGGGATCCGGAAAAGGGCACCGATAAGCTTTGATAGTAAACCCGCTGCAGCCAGAATTGCTGCTCCCTTCACAAAGGACTTTTTGGTCATGCTTACCTCCTTATATGGCCTCTTGATCCGCTGCAAAATGAATCAGTAAGTGATCACTTGCTACTAATGAATATTATACCATCTCCTTCAAAATAACAACCATTGATGATAATATTTTACGCAAAAACAAAAGGCATTGACGCTTCTGCCCAATGCCTTTGCAACCTGTTCATCCTTATAAAGTCTTTATTATTCCTCCATCTGCCTGCCCAGAAATCCGGCAGCCGTCTCCGCTATTTTCATCTCCATTTCGCCCATGCTGACATTGGGGTCCTTGGACAGCAAAACCACTGCACCGATGGCGTCTCCATCTGCAACGATCGGTGCAATCACCTGAGCGGAATACTTGGCCTGATCCTCATCATGATCAACAATGCTGTACATCTTTCCTTCTTCCCCGCGATTGGCCACAATGGGTTTTTTCGCTGCCATAGCACTTTCCAAATCACTGCTTATGGATTTATCCATGAATTCCTTTTTTGCACCGCCTGCAACAGCAACAATGGAATCCTTATCGGTTACGCAAGAGATATGTCCGACGCTCTGATGCAGCGATTCCACATACTCCATTGCAAAGTCTCCGAGTTCTCCGATAGGGGAATACTTTTTAAGTATGACCTCTCCTTCCCGGTCTGTAAAGATTTCCAGGGGATCTCCTTCTCGAATCCGCAGTGTCCGACGAATCTCCTTGGGAATGACAACCCTGCCCAAATCGTCTATTCGTCTGACAATCCCAGTCGCTTTCACATTCATCCCTCCTTAATCTGCATTGCTCGCAAAACCATACTTACACAACTATTATTTTACTGAGGATTTGCTTTTATGCATGTGTTTGAAGGGACGAAAGCAAAAGTTTGGATTTCATGTTTACAGCCGTTTTTCATACCTTTTGATATCCGCTTCCTCCAGCCATTGGTCAATTAATTCACCGGTCTTCCGGCTCTTTTTCTGGTTCAATAACACAGAGCGGATCTCTTCTTTTACGTCCTCCAGGGGGGCAATGATGTCTTCGGTAGCCTTATAAACCTTGATAATATGATAACCGTAGTCGGTGGGCACCAGGTCGGAAATCTCGCCTTCCTGCAATTGGAAGGAGGCTTCCAGAAATTCCGGCATCATGCTCTCATCCCGCAGCATGGAATAACCGTCCTTGTATTCTTCCAGCTCCATCCCCGGATCTTCTCCAAACAAATCGATCAGTGCTTCAAAATCCTCTTCAGCATTTGCCCGATCCAAAACCTTCTTCGCATTGGATTCAATGGTTTTCAGTTTCTCCTCCCGCAGGGCGTCAGCATCCTCTTCCTTGCCTTCCTTGCGTAAGGCATCGATGCCCTGGGTATCTTCATCGGCAAGCTTTATTAAGATATGCTTGACCAGCCTGCTGGCAGGCTCCGTTACGATTTTTACAGAGGAATAATAGGCAGCCATGGAGGGATAGTCCCTTTGGAACTCCAGCTCTTCCTGATAGTACTCCTCTATTTCATTGTCTTCTACCTTCAGATCTGTCAGCAGCTCATCTAAAAAGTCCAAAATGGCAATGTTTTCTGCCAGAAGGTTCAGATAACCCTCTTCGGTCTGGCCGGATTCGGTAATGATTTTCTTCAATTCCTCCCTGGCCTTCTGCTCATAATCCGTATCCGGATCTGCATCCTCACCGGCTTGCTGCCTGAGTGTTTCCCCATAGGTTCGGATTGTCTGATCGTAATCCTCCTGAGCTCTCTTCCGGACATCCTCATCAACGATGTGCCCGGCGGATGCGGCCTTTTGCTTCACCAGCTTGTTTTCAATGAGGCTGTTTAAAATGTTCAGCATGATTTCTTCATCGTATTCTTCCGGTTCACCGTAGCCCCTGTGATATTGGTCAAGGATTTCTCCCTTTTTGATCTGCTCTCCATTCACTTCAGCAATGACAAGGCTTCTGTCTTTTTCCTCATTCACCTGTACACAGCCGGACATGATTGCGGCCAATACAAGAATCAGTATAAGGAACTTGATTCCCTTCCTGTTATTCAATCTCCTTCATCCTTTCTGTATGGAACATCACTTTTATTTACAATCACAGCAATTCCTATTATTATACCGGTATCTCGCTCCCTTGTAAATCATTTATTGTTTCCAGTATTTTCTGAGCAGCCTGCATGGCTTCCGTTCCCGTGTCATCCTTTGCATGCAGAATCAGAGCAGGAGGGTTGGAGCCGACCAGCCGCAAGGTCTTTCGATTCTCATTCACGACGATCATCAAAGCTCTGGGGGCAAGGGCCCGGCTGTCCCGAAGCTTCATTCTTACTTCCTTCCCCTTATGGATGAGTTCGGTGAATCCCAGTTGCCCCGCCAGAGCCCGTATATAGGCGATTTGAATCAGGTTTTGAGCAGGGCCGGGTATATCCCCGAAACGATCGATCATTTCATCCTCTACATCATATTTGTCGTCCAGGCTTTCTATGGCTGCAATCCTCTTGTACATCTGCAGCCTGTGGCTTTCTCCTGTGATGTAATTGCTGTCGATAAAGGCATCTGCTTTGAAGTCCACCGTTGTTTCTACAGGCCGGGTAATTTCTTCTCCCTTCATTTCCTGCACTGCCTCCGCCAGCATCTTGCAGTACAAGTCATAGCCCACTGCCGCCATCTGGCCATGCTGCTCCGCACCAAGTAAATTGCCGGCACCACGGATTTCCAGATCCCGCATGGCAATCTTGAAGCCGGAACCGAACTCCGTGAACTCCTTGATGGCCTGCAGCCTTTTTTCCGCAGTTTCATTCAGGATCTTATCCCGCTTGTAGGTTAGGTAGGCATAGGCTGCCCGATTCGAGCGGCCTACTCTTCCCCGCAGCTGGTAGAGCTGTGACAAGCCGTAATAATCCGCATCGTAGACAATCAGAGTGTTTACGCTGGGAATATCCAGGCCGTTTTCGATGATGGTGGAACACAGCAGCAAGTCATATTCATGCTGGTAGAAGGAAACCATGACCTTCTCCAGGGCAGATTCCCCCATTTGACCATGGGCTGCGGCGATCCGCACCTCCGGTACCAGTCGTCGCAGTCTTTCCGCCATCTTTTCCATGAGCTTGACATGGTTGTAAACGAAGTATACCTGACCTCCCCGCTGCACCTCCCGGATGATGGCATCCCTGACCAGGGAATCACTGTACCCCACCACATAGGTCTGAACAGGAAACCGGTCCTCGGGAGGGGTTTCGATCACACTGATATCCCGAATACCCACCAGGGACATGTGGAGGGTGCGGGGGATAGGGGTGGCCGTCAGGGTCAGTACGTCAACGTTTTTCTTCATCACCTTGATGATTTCCTTGTGTCCTACCCCAAATCTTTGCTCTTCATCTATTATCAGCAGCCCCAGATCACGGAATTTCACGTCCTTGCTCAAAAGCCGGTGGGTGCCGATAATCACATCCACATTCCCCTCTTTGAGTGCCTTGATGATCTCCTTCTGCTCCTTTTGTGTACGGAAGCGGCTGAGAACCTGAATGGCAAAGGGGAAATCTCCAAAACGGCTGACAAAGGTGTGATAATGCTGCTGCGCCAATATGGTGGTGGGTGCCAGAACGGCAACCTGCTTTCCATCCATCACCGCCTTGAAGGCAGCACGGATGGCCACTTCGGTCTTTCCATAGCCTACATCACCGCAGAGCAGCCGGTCCATGACCTTGGAGGATTCCATGTCTTTTTTTATTTCAGAAAGGGACTGCAGCTGATCCGGTGTCTCCTCGTAAGGAAAGCTGTCTTCAAACTGCCTCTGCCAGGGGCTGTCCTGGGAGAAGGCGTATCCCCTTACTGCTTCCCTGGCAGCGTAAAGCTTCAACAGATCAAAGGCCAGCTCCTTAACCGATTCCCTGACCCGGCTTCTGGCCTTCTGCCACTCGCTTCCACCCAGCTTGGACAGCCGAGGTGCCTTTTCATCCATACCAATATAAGGCTGAATCAGATCCATTTGATCGGTGGGAATATACAGTCTGTCCGTGCCGGCATATCGGATGAGCAGATAGTCTCGTTCCTGCCCGTTTACCGTCAGCTTTTCTATGCCAAGGTATTTACCGATTCCATGGTTTTCGTGTACCACCAGACTGCCGGTCTTTAAATCCGTAAAGGGATCCAGTTTTCTTTTCCGCTTTTTTGCCCTGGTGCTGCGCTTTTGAGTTCCATGGATGTCCTTGTCGCCAACGAGAACAAAGCGCCCTTCCGTATACTCAAAGCCCTTGCTCAGGCTGCCAGGTGCAATGACAATCTGCCCCTTTGCAATCTCTCCCCTGGCATCGGATCGGATGACTGCCTCCAATCCAGCCTCCATCAGTCCGTCTGCCAGCCCTTCCGCTTTGCTCCGGCTGCCGGATAAAAGCAGAATAGAATAATCATGCTGCTTCCAATAACGAAGATCCTCTGCCAGCAGCTCCCATTTTCCGAGGTAGGCCGGTATGCTGCGGGCGGCAATCGGATAAATTCTTCTGGGTTCAAAGCCCAGATTGCTTCTGGGCAGAGACAGCAGAGCCATCCCCCTGTAATTGTCCATGTCTGCCAGAAAGGCATCATAGCTGCCCAGAAGGGCGGCCTGTTCGGGCAGCACCTCTCCCTTCATCAGCAAATCCCGAAAGTGCTCGGCAAACTCCTCTGCTGTCCGGTTGCTGTGTTCCCGTATTCGGACCGGTTCATCTAAAACCACAACGGCTTCCCTGCCTGCATAATCCAGCAGGCTGCCAGGTTTTTCAAAAAAGAAGGGATAAAAATTCACCAGCCTGTCTTCCAGAACACCATGATCCATCTGTTCCAGCAGGCTGTCCATCCTGCTCTGAAGATGCGCCTTATCAAAGCCTTCATCCTTTCTCATTTTCTGCATCAGACGGTGAAAGCTTTTCTCAATTCCTGCCTTTCCTTCCTCCAGCTGCTCTGCTGTCAGAATCAAGTCACGGGCAGGCGGGATCCGGACAGATGCAAGCCGGTTCTCTGAGCGTTGACTCATCAAGTCAAAGGTGCGGATGGAATCGACAAATTCATCAAAGAAATCGATTCGATAGGGTTTTTCTGCTGTAAGGGGAAAAATATCAAAAATGCTTCCCCGTACACAGAACTGTCCCGGGCCTTCTATGGTATCGATTCGATCATACCCCAGCTGAATCGCTTTGGCTGCAAGATCGGTAAGAGAGTATTCCTCTCCTTCGACGACCTCCAGCATGGAGTCGGAAAATACAGAAAAGGGAAGACTGGGCTGCAGCAGTGCATCCACCGATGTAATCACAACCAGCTTTTCCCCTGCTGCAAGCCGCTCCAGCACCGAAAGCCGCCTGCCCGTTACTTCGCGGCTGTGGGCGGCGGCATGATACAGCATGATTTCACCGGCGGGAAACAGAACCAGCCTGTCCGGACAGAAGAGCCTCATATCATCCAACAG
The DNA here is from genome assembly GCA_012837325.1 of Clostridiales bacterium. Classification (GTDB taxonomy): domain Bacteria; phylum Bacillota; class Clostridia; order Caldicoprobacterales; family DTU083; genus DURK01. Next base: position 7,335 of record DURK01000127.1, on the reverse strand, counting down.
ACGGTTGGCCTGCAGTTCATCATAGGTAATGAAGATGCAGGTTCGATCCCAGGGATACAGCATGCTGGCTGTCAGATGACATTTCTGGGCGTCGATCACACCGGTGAAGGAGGTGATTCCCTTCATGGTTTGCACCGATTCTCTTATCTTTTGAAACTGAGGCCACCTTTCCATTGGTTTGAGCCAAATTGGATTCATATCATCAACTACCTTTTCCTTCTCTTTTTCCCCATCTCATGATCACAGCATTCCAGACGCAGTGAACTGTAACGGCTCCGACCATGGCAGGCAGGATGAGCCCTGTTTGTCCAAGAATGAGAACGGTTACGGCTCCAAAAAAGCTGTGACTGATCATGCTGAAAACAGCCGCCCGCCTGCCGGAATCCTTGCTGCCGGCAGCTGCATAATCATACAGGGCTTCCCCCAGCCCAAAGAGAAAATGCACATGAAAAACAGACCTATTCCAATAATAGGCCGGCAGTGTTTTAAGCAGTTCTTCCATCACGGGTGCGCCAAATATGACAGCGTACTCCTTGAAGAGCTTAAGCATCCATTTATTAACCAGGTATGACAACACCAGGGCTGTCAGAGAAAAAAGCAGAACCAAGCAAGCCTCTCCTATCCGTTGTACCTGCTCATAGCTTGCTCCACTCCCTGGGAAAGAATGCACTCCACCCCTTCTGCTGCGCGGCTGCAAGCCTTTTTTACAATCTCAATTTCCTCCTCACGGAAACGACTCAGTACATAATCTGCCAGCTCCCAGCCTTCCGGAGGCCTGCCGATGCCCACCCGCACCCGGGGAAAATCAGATTCCTGAAGCAGATAAAGAATGGAGCGCATGCCATTGTGGGTGCCTGCACTGCCCGATGCTCGTATCCGAACCACTCCGGGATCCAGGTCCACATCGTCATAGATGACAATGATATGCCCCATCTCTGGTTTGTACCACTGCTTTAAGGCCAGCAGGCTTTCCCCGCTGTTGTTCATAAAGGTCTGCGGCTTTGCAAGCACTACCTTTTGATCACCGATCCAGCCTTCTCCCAGTACCGCCTTATGCCTGATTTTATTCAATCGGATTCCGTGAGCCTGAGCCAGGAGATCCAACACATAAAAGCCGATATTGTGTCGGCTGCCATGGTATTTTTCCCCCGGATTGCCCAGCCCTGCTATGATAAACATAATCTTTTGTCCTTTCCGTCAGCCGTCCTGCTTTTCTCTTTTGTCTACCCAGCCTTCCTTGTTGACCTGCCTGGCTCTGGCAATCGCCAGGGCTTTGGCCGGAACCCTGTCAGTAATGGTAGAGCCGGCGGCAATATAGGAATCATGTTCCACTTCCACTGGTGCGATCAGGTTCACGTTGCAGCCAATAAAAGCATGATCGCCAACGGTCACCCTTTGTTTTCTTTTCCCGTCGTAATTGACGCATACCACCCCGCAGCCTACATTGACATCTTTGCCCAGCCGGGCATCTCCAATATAGGTCAGGTGAGATACCTTGCTTCCCTCGCCGATAACCGATTTTTTGATCTCAACAAAATCACCGATGCGGACACCGCTTCCAATCTCACTGCCCGGGCGGATATAGGCATAAGGCCCAACGGTGGTTTTATCGCCGATGCTGCTCTCCAGAATGACGGAAGACTGCAGGGTTACTCCCTCCCCCAGCCGGACATCCTTCAGCCTGTTATTGGGATACAGGGTGCAGCCCCGGCCGATGACAGTGCTGCCTTCCAGAACATTGCCCGGGTAGATGACGGTATCCTGCTCAATGCATACGTCAGGCCCGATATAGGTTTGGGACGGGTCGATTAAGGTAACCCCGTTTTGCATATGCTTGTGGTTGATTCGATTCCGCATTGCTCTTTCTGCCTCGGAGAGAGTAATCCGATCGGTTACTGCCATCGTTTCCTCAGGGTGGACAGGATGAAAAAGCTTCTTTTTTGCCTGTTCTGCAGTCAATAGATGCCATAGATCCATAGTCTGCATAGGAATGGCCTTCAGCTTGCTTTGATGCATTGTCAGGAGGTCAGCAAGCCATTTCACACGAACACAAATCACCTGGCCCGCGAACTCGGGTAATGCAGTGTGACCTGCTGCCAGCAAAACTGCGTCCAACTGCTGACTGCCGGCAAATTGAAGCAGATCCTGCAAGGTGGACAGCGTAACAAGAGGCAGGTTTCCAGGGAGTAGAATGAAATACTCGGAATCACCGCTTACTTGCACTGCAGCCTGTAAAAAAGCATAGGCTGAATTCTGATCATCCGCCAATGGATGAATGAATCCGGGTTCCACCCCATGCCCATGCATGCTTTCCCCGCATCCGCCTGCTGTCAAAACAGCAATGTTATCGGTAAGACAGCGCGCCGTATCCATTGTGTAATCCAGCATGCTGCGCCCGCATACGGCATGCAGAACCAGCGGAATATCCGAGCGCATTGCGGAGGACTGGCTGCCCAAAACCGGTATAATAACAGAAATCGATTTTTCCATATACTTCGCTCCTTAAAATGGATGAAATGGAATGTCGAACATATTATATCACTATCATTATACATATTCAAAAATGAAATTCCATATGATTTGAAACAAAGAAATGATTTGACGGAAAAAAGCTTTAAAGGAGAGTTTCCTCTCCTTTAAAGCTCATTCATCACCCAACTCGTTGTACTTTTCCAATACTAGATTTTGCAGTCTTTCTCTCGTTTCTGAATTGATTGGGTGGGCAATATCCCGGTACTCCCCGTCCGGGGTCTTTCGGCTGGGCATGGCAATAAATAACCCGCTTTGCCCTTCTATTACCTTGATGTCATGTACCACAAATTCGTTGTCGAAGGTCACGGAAGCCACTGCCCTCATCTTGCCCTCACTGCCAATTTTTCGGATTCGGACATCGGTAAAGGTCACCCAGTTCACCACCTTCCAGCAATAGCAAGCTGCAATTTTTCTATTGTCTTTATTCGCCAAAAAAATGGATACTCCTTCTGTTTTTTTGAAATTCTTCCATTTAATTTACGGCGATCCATTCAGAAGGTGATAATCGGATCCGATTTTCCTTTTCGCTGACCTCCTCCAGTACCATTAAAGAGGTATAGTTGCTGACCAGCTTCACACGTGGTTCTCGTGTGGCAATCACCACTCCGATTCCAGCAACATCCACTTTGAATTCCTTCAACAGCTGAACCATGCCCCGGGCAGTGCCTCCGCCCTTCATAAAATCATCTATGATGAGAGCACGGCTGCCTTCCTTTATCGCCCTCTTGGGGAGAGACATGGTCTGCATTCGGCGGGAGGAGGAGGCAACATAATTGATGCTGACCAGGGGTCCTTCGGTTATCTGACCATCCCGGCCTGCTGCCACAACGGGGCAGCCCAGTGCAAAAGCAGTCATGATTGCCACCGGAATACCCTTGGTTTCCACCGTGATCACAAAATCCGGCTTGGAACTGAGAAATTCAGCAGCCAAAATCTCACCGATGCGGCAGAGGTGCTTAGGTTCATAGAGAAGATCACTCATGTAGAGGTAACCGCCGGGTAAAATTCGGTTGGGATCACACAGAGTGGTACACAGCTTGTGTATGTAATCTGCCCTGTCTCGGTTATCAGCCAGAGGGATAAACCGAACACCGCCCCCTGCTCCTGTTATGGATTCCAGATCACCCAGACCGAATTCCAGCAGGGTGTCGCGAATTATGGCAATATCTTCACAAACTGTAGACTTGGCCGATTGAAAAAGTTCGCTGAAATCATGCAAGGTAAAAATTTGATTGGGATGGCTGCACAAAATGCGGGTCATAGCCGCAATCCGTTCATTCCTTTTAATTCTCAGCTAAATCAACCCCTCTTCCCAGATTCATTTCTCCTTTTCATTATACCATATGAGAAGAAAAATCCGAACAATATTTCAGAACCAATTATAAATATTTGACTAATATTTATCAATATAGCCCGGACAAAACAAAAAAAGCAGCCATGCTGCCTTTTTCTACTCAATCGGATTTTGATCAATTATTCTTTTCAGCCTGAAGCCCTTTATCGGTTACCTGGCGGATGGATCGGTCAGAGCAAACAGAATGGTCCCCTCTGCTGCCAGCTCACCCTCCACCGTCGCTTTGACGGCAGCCTTCCCCATCGTGCTTTTCATCCGCAAAACCTGAATCTCCAGATCCAGTCGGTCACCGGGTACAACCTGCCTGCGAAACCGCACGCCGTCAATTCCTGTAAAAAGCGCAAGCCTGCCTTGATTGCCCGGCTCGCCAAGGACTGCAACCGCTCCCAGTTGAGCCAGGGCTTCCAGAATCAAGACTCCCGGCATAACCGGATAACCTGGAAAATGACCTTGAAAGAAAGGCTCGTTACTGGTTATATTCTTATACCCTTTGGCGGATACCCCCGGAACCAGTTCTGTAACCCGGTCTACCAGCAAAAATGGATATCGATGGGGGATTCGTTTCATGATTTCATTGATGTCCAACACGATGGCTGTTCTCCTTCATGAGCTTAATAGGAAACCTGCACTCCTTTTCGATGTTCAAATACAGCAGTTTTGGAGTAAACATCCAAAGCCTCAAGGGCTTTCCCGGTACCCAGGGCAACACAGGAAATCGCATCCTCCGCTACATAAACAGCTATTTTGGTGCGTTCCTGCAGAAGCTTGTCAAAACCATACAGCAAGGCTCCGCCGCCTGTCAGGCAGATTCCCTGATCGCTGATATCGGAAGCCAGCTCGGGCGGGGTTCGTTCCAGTACCGAGTGGACAACCTCCACAATCGCCTGTACCGGTTCTTCCAGGGCTTCAATCATTTCTTCGGAAGAGACCGTCACGGTTTTAGGCAGACCCGAGATCAGATTACGGCCTGTTATATCCATGCTGACCTGTTCTTTTCTGGGATAGGCCGAGCCGATGTTGATTTTCATATCCTCTGCGGTTCGGTCTCCAATCATCAGATTATACTTCTTGCGCATATATTTTATGATTGCTTCATCAAAATCATTCCCGGCTGTTTTTATGGTTTCGGAAAGAACAGCGCCGCCAAGAGAGATCACCGCTACATCGGTTGTCCCTCCTCCGATATCCACCACCATGTGACCACAGGCCTTGGAAATATCCAAATTGGCTCCGATCGCGGCGGCGATCGGCTCCTCTATGAGAAAGATCCTGCCTGCGCCGGCCTCAGCTGCCGCATCCAGCACAGCCCGCTTTTCCACCTCTGTAACGCCGCTGGGAACACAAATCACAACCCGCGGCTTACCGAAAAGCCTTTTCCCTGCTGCCTTGTGCAGAAAATATTTCAGCATCTTTTCCGTTATTTCATAATCGGATATGACACCTCCGGACAAGGGACGGATGGCAATGATGTTGCCCGGTGTTCTTCCCAGCATAGAGCGGGCTTCCTCACCGACTGCCAATACCTGACCGTTGTTTCTGTCAATGGAAATGACGGACGGCTCCTTCAGGGTAATCCCTTTTCCCCTCAAATATACCAGCACGCTGGCAGTTCCCAAATCAATACCAATGTCTCTGAATCCCAACAAAAAAAACCTCACCTTTCCTCATCCGTATATGGAGCTTACATGCTTTGACAAGACATTTGAAAAGCCAATGAATGGTATTATTCTATCTTTTTATTGGAATTCCTCTTTTTTTAATAAGAAAAACACGATTCAACTGTCAAATCCGGTCAAACCATGTTTTCTTTTTTTCTGCTTTATAAAGCTTTACTTTGATGGTCCAAAAGGCTGGTAAGGGGATGATCAATCCGTTAATGAGGATGCTTTATATTTGTTGCGGGTTGCTCTGCCGCCTCTTATGTGTCTTTCAGCTTTGTTTTGATTGAGTACCTTTTTAACCTCTTCTGAAATATTGGGGTTTATTTTCGGAAGGCGTTCCGATACGTCCTTGTGTACTGTGCTCTTGCTCACCTTAAACACCTTTGCGGCTTCCCGCACGGTAGCCTTCGATTCGATAATGTAGTTTGCAATTTCGATTGCCCTTTCTTCAATGTAATCCTTCAAAATCGATTCCCCCCTAACAATACCAGCGCCGGAATTTTTGTCAGCCCATGTTTTGCTGGTTTTCCGGTTCTGCAGCTTTCTTTATTTAAATGCTTATGCAGTAAGGGAAAAATATAGAATGGAATAAGTAAAATTAAAGCCTCCCCGGTGAAAAGGGGACAGGAAGGGAAGGGCATGAAAAAAGGACGCTGCCTGCAGCGTCCCGGCATAGCTTTTTTTATCCAGCGCGTCTCTCCGGTTTATCAGTCCTTCTTCAGATAATTGAAAGGATCCTGGTGCTGCCCTTTGAGAAGCACCTCAAAATGCAGATGAGGGTCATCTGTTATTTCAAAAGCTGCTGTTCTGCCAACCCCGCTGATCACCTGCCCGATCTCGACCGACTGCCCCATCTTCACCATATCCCCGGTAGATAATCCTGTATATACCGTTTTCAAGTCATTTTCATGAGCCAATGTAATGACAATTCCCTGAAGAGAATCCTCTACGATGCTTTCAACCACGCCGTCCAATGCAGCCCGGACTTCTTCTCCCAGCGTGCCTTTTATGTCAATCCCGGTATGAGTGGTCCATTCCCTCAAGGTTTGAGAATAGATCAGCTCATCAGCGGAATAAGGCCGGATAACCTGACCACTCACGGGCATGATCATTTCAACCGCTGGGTTGGAAGGGCTGCCGGCAGAAGCAGGAACGGCTTCATCAGTCGGCTTCTCCACATTGTCAGCGGGATCAGAATCCGAACTGCCTTCTTGCTCCTTTGAGGAAGCAGAATCGGCATCCTCCTGCTCATTTACCTGTTCTTTCTGCTGTTCTGCTGAGCCCTGATCCTCTTTATCCGGTGTTTTTACGGTGTCTTCGGCTGGTGAACCGCCGGGTGAGACGGTTGGTAAAGCCTCCGTCTTCCCCTTTGTTATGTCCTTGATGGTAATGTCAATGTCATCCGGGGATGGAATACCCAAATCTTGTCCCTCTGCCTGAATGTTTGCCGGGCCGTTGTCTTCCCCCCCGATCAGCTGGTCTTCCCTTCCATCTCTTGTTAACCAGGCTGTCACACCTATGATCCCCAAACAAACAAGTAAAATGAAATAAAATCCAAACTTATCCATGAACCCTTTCATGCTTTTCCTGTTGAATACCTTTTTCAGCTTTTGTTTCCACATATCTTTTTCCATTTGTTTAACACCTCCACCTGTATTGTTGCCATTTTTTGGACACTTATACAGGCGGAGAAGGGCATATTACAGCTAATAGCGTGTTATTTCCACACCTCTGTAATAATGCTGAAGTATGTCTTTATAGCTGTAACCTTGCCGGGCCATTTGGTCT
>DURK01000126.1 GCA_012837325.1 Clostridiales bacterium | reverse complement strand
TTCATCAACCGCCACAACAGCCACAGCTTCTTTATGGTATACCACTTCCCTTGTTGTCCTGATACCGTTTGCAAGCTCTACGTCATCCTTTATGACTCTGATAATTTTTCCATTGTAAATCTCCTGCCTGCTCAAGGTCTTCATATTACCAGCTCCATCATTGAAATACTTCCGGATTCACTACATGAAAAGGCCGGCGGCCGCTGAAAAAATCAATGATATTCTGTGCCGATTCCCTGGCCATGGCAAGCCTGGCTTCAACCGCCTTTGAACCGATATGAGGCGTGACCGCCACATTGCTCATTTCCAGCAGCTCAGGCGGGATAAGGGGTTCATTTTCAAAAACATCCAGACCGGCTCCCGCCAGCCTGCCCTGCGTCAGGCATTCTACAAGAGCCGGCTCATCAATCACCGCTCCCCTGGAGGTATTGATCAGGTACGCTTCCGGCTTCATCATGTACAACTCCCGCCGTCCGATCAGATGCCTGGTTTGCTCTGTGAGAGGGGTATGGATGCTGATCACATCCGCTGTACGAATCAGGTCATCCATTCTTTTATAGGTGATTCCCAATTCCATCTCAATAACCGGATCCAGCCTTTTACGGGTGTAGTAGGAAATCCTCATGCCGAAAGCAGCCGCTCTTTTGGCAACAGCCTTGCCGATCCGCCCCATTCCTATAATGCCCAGCTCTTTTCCGTATAGTACCCGGCCCATATTGATCATCATACCCCATTGGGATCTGTCTTCCATTCGAAGACTGCGATCCAACTCCGGTATCCGCCGCATTACACTAAGCATCAAACCAAGGGCGATTTCTGCCGTGGCATCGGTAACCGCGTCCGGAACATTGGTTACCACAATCCCCCTGTTTGTAGCAGCTCTCACGTCTATATTATCATAGCCCGCACCATAGGCGCTGATGATCTCCAATTCAGGTGCAGCGTCCATGATTTCTTCGTCCATGTCCACTCCGGCTGCCAGGATTCCGTGGCACCCGCGAATGGCTTCCCGCAGCTCCGCTTTTGCAGTGACAGGTCTATCCAGTATCCTTACGTCAAACTTTTCTACCAGCTCATGCAGCCCATCCAGCTCAAGGGGATAACTTATCAAAACTCTTTTCTGGTTCATCCTTATCTCCCTTTTTCTTTTGATGTACTTCGATCCTTTGTTTTCCTATATCATTATACCATATAGTCTATCACAGCCTGCTTTTGTCCATCGATACAACCGCTTTGAACAATCCTATGCCTGATAGATAAACTATACTATTGAATTTATACTTATGCAATAATTGGAAGATGAAATTTACCATGTCCTGAAATACTCAAAAAATAAAGCCGGATTCATTCCGGCCTTACTTCATGGGATCCACTGCTATCCTGTTTCAATCGATCCTATTCATCATTTTTATCAAAGCCGGAGGCTTCACCGTACAGCCAGTAAGAAATTTCAAAGTCCTCCTGCCCTTCCGCTTCACTCCTGAACAGCCGGGTAAACTCCGTTACACCGATGCCTTCCGTAATCACCCTTCGCTCAAAATAGGGGCTGCTTTGATCCTGGTAAACAATCGTATACTTCCTGGCGCCGTCCTGCTCCTCCGCTTTCTCAATGGTGCACTTCAGTTCGATTTGATCCCCGTCTTCTCCTTCAACCGATTGATTCCAAGTGTGCCCTTCCTGCAATGGCAGCTGAACCAGAATCATGCTGCTAAACACATCCATCATCATTTCACCATTTTTCTCCTGCACAAGGGAATCGGAAGTGACGATGAAATCCACGGAAAGAGAGAAGTCTCTGTCCGACTCGCCGTCAGACATATCAAATACCTCACCCTCTGCGGCATATATGATTTTGCCCTTGCCCTCCTTGATTTCCTCCAGCTCAAGCTCATGGCCATATTCCGCAAAACCATTGTACACCCATTCGTATCCTTCCTTATCCGGCAGCAGGGCCTTTAACTGTGCTGCGGGCTTGGATTCTTCATCAGGTGCCGGGGTCTCCATGCCTTGTGCGGGCTCTGGTGAAGGCTCCGGCACAGCTGTCGGCTGCCGGGCAGGCTCAGGGGTTGGTGCGGGCTGGGGTTGGTTGTCCACAGCACAGCCTGCAGCAAACAAAGCCAATACAACAGCCAAAATTAGCAAATAGGAAAAACGAGGTTTCATAGGACTTCACTCCTGTTTTTTTCAATATTATGCCGCCTGACAGAAATCCTATGAAAAAATTCAGTATGGGTAAATCAATCCCCTGCAACACGATAATCCGGGTGGATTCCGCTGACCCTTTCCTGAAAACCGTCGCTGAAATAAACTTCCTTGTCTTTTGTAATCAGCATGGCATCCACCCCTTGCAGGCGGTTGGCCAGCTTCAATCCGTCTTCCACTTCCAAAACAAACAAGGAGGTGCTCAGCGCATCTGCATTGATGCCGCTTTCTGTAACGATGGTCACGCTGATAAGTCCTTTATCAGCTGGATATCCTGTTTCCGGATCAAAGATATGATGATAACGCTGACCGGTTTGTTCAAACACCTTCACATTGTAACGTTCATAATCCCCCGAAGTGACAATGGCGCAATCCTTGGCCTGCACAACCGCAACCGCCTTGATGTTATCGGAGTCCTCCTCCTGCCTCGGATTTTGAATTCCGATTCTCCAGGCAGACCCGTCTTCCCTGCCGTTTACGACCATAATGTTGCCGCCCAGATTAACCAGGGCATGGGCAACACCATGCTCCTTCAGAATTCGCACCACTTCATCCCCCGCATATCCTTTTGCGATTCCCCCCAGGTCAACAGCCATCCCTTCGGATTCAAGATACACGGTGCGATCCTCCTCATCCAGCTTTATTTTTTTATAATCCACCAGAGCAAGGGTGGACAGGATATCTTCTTCATCAGGTATCCGGGGATTCTCCCCGGACAAATCCCATAACCGGCTGATAGGAAGCATTGAAATATCAAAGCCGCCATTTGTCATTTTCGCATATTCCAGCGCTTTGCTTATAACAAAAAAAGTATCCGAATGAACCTGAACCGGTTGTTTGCCCGCACTGTCATTGATCCTTGAAACATCACTTTCAGGCAGGGTGGCACTCATTCTCTGTTCGATTTCATGAATGCGTCGAACGGCAGCATCCAGTCCTGCTCTGGAATTTGGTCCCTCCGATACGGCAAGGGTCATGTAGGTATCAAATGCAAACAGGTTTTCCTCTATGCGATTGGTTTCGGATTTCCCGCAGCCTGCCAGAAGTGCCAGAAGCAAAACCACTGCAAGCAGACTGATTCCTTTTCTTTTCATCCATGCTACCTCGTCAGCAAAAATTTTTTTTATCATAACATAGTTCGTCTCTGCAAAAAAGGGTATAAATAATCAGATTACAAAAGCTGCAGCAATTCTTTACTTTATCTGGTAACTCTGGCAGGAATTCAGGGTTCCATGTAGAATACTTAGAAAGTTTGGGCTTTTTTGAGCACAACAAAAGAAAAAAGCAGTGAGAGGAACCAATATGGAAAAAATTCAAAAGATTGATATAGTTAGTAAAGATGTAATTCGAAATCTGAAAGAGCGGCTTAATAAAATGATCGCGGAATTTGGCAGCGATAATCTGCTGCATCCCGAGATCATTGAACTGAGCCAATTGCTTGACCAATATATCGCAGCATACACATCCAGTCTGGCCAATGGATCATCAAATCTCTAATTGGATAAAGCGCTTTACTCCTTTTGTATACAGAAGCCTTGCCATGATATAGCAAAGCAGGCCGTACAGGGCCGTCAAGGCAATAAAGGTAACCAACAGATTCGGGGAAAAGGCTAACACGACAAAGGTCAACACGCCGGGAATGACAGCAGCAAGCATATTATAAAGCAGATTGACATTCTGTTTGACTGCCTTTTGCTCGCTGTCCCAGTCCAGCTTGGGGTTATGCAAATCGATCAGCAAGCCGGTCAGGCAGGTCAGCAGGACAGGCAGCCATGCCGCAGCTAAAATTAGCAGCCCCATCCAGAAGGAGAGCTTAAATATAAACACCGCAAACAAAACCATAATCAATATGGAAACCAGCCCCAGCACAAACCCGGACAAGACTTTGGCAGTCAGTTGCTGTCGATAGCTGATGGGCAGGTATTTCTTTACAAACAGCTCCTGTCCCTCCCGGGATATGGATGTGGAAGTGGTTCCGTTGGTTGCACCCATAAACAAGGCAAGTGCGAAGGATCCTGCCAGCACCATTCCCTGGGACTCAGGCCTGTTCAGCATTTCCGATATCTGCTGAATCTGGTTGAGCTGCTGCGATTGAAAAAGCAGGGGAAACACCAGAAAAACCGGCCAAAGGAAATTGATGGAGACACAGTTTATAAAATAAATGGGGGTGCGGAACAGCAGCCTGAGCTCCACAAGGGTATAGGTTCGAACAACCGAACCTTTCACAGTGGTTTTCTCCAATGCCTGCTTGTTTACCTTGGTTCTCCTTGAGCCCGTTTCAGACAGCCCGACCACTCCCGGCAGATAGATCAGCTGTCCCAGCCAGAGCAAAGCGAAATAAATCAGAAGTGAAAAACCCGCGTAGAGCAAAAAGCTGAATAAGCCTGAAAGCTGTGAGTAGTTTATTAATGCCTCTGCTCCCCAGCGAGCTGTCGGGAAAACACCGGAGGTTAAGATCATCAGCGAATTATTGCCCTTTTGAACCAATTCCATGATCTGCTCCTGAGACATGCTGCCCATTACATTTTGTATCACAAGATTCAAGCCCACTCCAAAAAACACACCAACCATTCCGCCCAATACCTTCACTGCATCCTTATGCTTGGATAAATTGGTGAAGCGCATAATAACCATGATAATAAGAGATGCCGCAGCCAGGGGAGTAATCGGCATGAGCAGAAAAACGACCAGACCATAAATATAATATAACAACCCACAGCCCATATAAATGCCGTATGTAATCCAGACAGGCAGAAAGGATATTGCCGTTGTAAAATACTCATAGATGGTGACAACCAAAAACTTGGCTCCGAGGATCTGCCTGGGTTTCAGCGGCATAGGCAGCAGGAACTCCACATCGGAGGAGAAGTAAAAGGTGCTGACCACGTAGAAGATCCCAAATAAAAAGACGATGGCAGAGTTAATGGCAATTCCCCAGCTTAAAATAATTCCTTCCTGTCCGATTTGAACCAGTACACCCAACAGGCTTGTCACAAGGTAGGCAATTCCGGCCATAAACATGGGAATCATAATGGCAAAGACCAGGATGACCGAAACCTTGGCAAAGGTGCTGCTGCCCTTTATGCCCAGCCCTTCCCCGTTTTTGATCAGTGTTCTGGCCAGCAGAAATGTCTTATTCTTCACTTTCACTTTCTGTCAACTCCAAAAACATATTCTCCAGTGACGCGTTCTTTTTAAAATGATCCTTCATTTCCTCCATGCTGCCGCAGAAAAGAAGCTGCCCCTTGTTGATGATGGCCACCCGGTCACAAACCTTCTCTGCAACATCCAGTACATGAGTGGAGAAGAAAACGGTATTCCCGCTGTCAGCATGCTCCCGCATCATCTCCTTGAGCAGGAAGGAGGAACGGGGATCCAGTCCGGTCATGGGTTCATCCAGTATCCATACGGACGGATTATGAACCAGCACGCCAATCAGAATGATTTTCTGACGCATCCCATGAGAATAACTCTGAATGCGGTCCTGCAGCACATCCGCCATGCCAAATCTCGCAGCCAGACTCTGGATTCGTTCCTGGCGGTCTTCCGTAGATACATCATACATATCTGCCATGAAGTTGAGATATTCAATTCCCTTCAGGCGAAGGAACATGTTCGGAGTATCCGGTACAAAACCGATCTGCTTTTTCACTTCCAGAGCATGCTCCCTTAAATCCTTCCCATTTACTCGAATGGATCCACTGTCAGCATTGAGTATACCCGCTATCAGCTTAATGGTCGTGGTCTTCCCGGCTCCATTGGGCCCGAGGAAGCCGAAAATTTCCCCGTCGGGGATGACCAGACTGAGGTTGTCTACCGCTTTAATGGTGCTGCCGTAGGTTTTGGTTACATTCATCAGCTCAATCACGCAAGTTTCCCTTCCTTTCATCTGCCTTGATAGAATGGATGATCAGGCTATATCTCGTTTACCACTTGTTCCAGCTTGTCATACAATTCCTCTGTAGCCTCAGGATTCTTAAAATTGATGATAATCCATTCATTGCCTGTATTCATATAGATAAAGGGGCCGCCATAGGAAAAGGAAATCAGTCTGGTGCGGCCCAGCCCCTCCAGCTCATATATGCCTCTTCTGGCGAATCCAAACAGATCCATGCCATTTGTTCTGGCTTGAATCTCCGGCAGGGTATCCTTCAGCTCCAGACTCCGGATATCCATAACCCGCAGCTCCACACCATACATCCCTGAAATCTTCACATAACTGTCGCTTACCTCCACATGGGGAGGCCGGACACCGATGTAAAACAGAATTGCCAAAGCGAGGATCACTGCAATATTCACCATATAACGAATTTTCTGGTTTTGCTTTCCCATTCTCTGTCTTTCGACATTCATTTTTTCAGATATAGGTTGATTGCCATCCATTTTCATCGATCCTTATCTTCGTTGTCACTTTGCAGCTGTGCCTCATCCAACTGCAAGCCCTGAAACAATGCAGGAGAGATTTTGATGATCCAATAAAGGGAAAGCAACGCCATGACAGCAACATATGCAATGGCAATGTATGATCCACCGGTCACACCCTGTACAAAAGCAAGGGGGAAGTTCAGTATAAAATGGGCCGAAAATGCATAAAAAACATATCGATAATTCCTGGAAGCCAAGCCATACACCACCAGCACGGAAAAGCCGATATGCAAAATCATGGCTAATACTCTTTCTATGCCAGCCAGCAAAAACATTATGGAAGGCGTTTCGGTTAACAGCACCACCGTCTGGGATAATGCCCCTGTCGGATCGTTTACGGCATCCAATAGGCCCAGGTTGATCAATGCCATCATTACCAGGTTGCTGATATAGGTAAGCCCCACGAGAGACATTGCTTCAAATCCGCCATGACCGATGCCCAGGGCAACTGCATGGGGCCAGTTCTTTTTACTTTTCAAAAACAGGCTGCAGATCAGAACCCGTCCGCCTTCTTCAAACAAGGCTGCGGTAAAGGACAGGAAAAAGCTGTATTTCACCAAATTCCATCCTTGCAGGTCCGGATTTTTTCCTGGATAAAAGGGTTGTAAAATTTGCAGGAGGGGAAGCCGTAAAACCAATTGAAAAATGAGAAATGTGAGTGCTCCAAGCAAAACCGTTGTTGCAGGAGCCTTATATTTTCTGCAAAACCAGACAGCCAGTACAATTGGAAAAAACAAAGACAGGAGCAAGGTTACTACAGAAAATACAATCGTCAGACCAGACACCATAAGCACTACTCCTTTCCCGATTACACCTCTTTTAAACTACCATAATTGCAGGCGATAATCAATTTATTTCGGTTTTTTCAGCTTTGTTTCAGCCCGTTTTTCCGGGGGATGCGTATCTTGAACCAAACCGCATGGCTGACAAGAATAAAAAAGAAGAGGGCATATGTTTCTATGCATATGTTCCTCTCCTTTATTTGTATACTTATTTGCTGATGCACGATTGTGCCTTTACGAACAAGGGCTTATTGATTCATCGTGACAGAATAGGTTTCCCGCAGGCGTTTGCTTTCTTCCACATATTTTTTGTTTTGTTTGCTGCCAGTCAGAATCTGTCTGATATCCGCCTCCACTTCAGTAAATTCCTTGATACCAGCCTTTTTACGGTCTGTCAGCTTAATGATATGATAACCGAACTGGGTGCGAACCGGTCTGCTCACCTCATTGATTTCTAAGGCAAAAACCGCTCTCTCGAATTCCGGCACCATCTGCCCCCGGGAAAAATAGCCGAGATCTCCACCTGCCGATGCAGAAGGGCAGGAAGAAAACTTTTTTGCAGCCTCCTCAAAAAACAAGCCCTTTTTCACATCCCAGTAGATTTGATCCGCCTTTCCGGCATCATCAACCAAAATGTGCTTTGCTCGTATGGATTCCTGTGTCTTAAATTCATTTCGATGTGCCTTGTAGTATTCAAAAGCTTCCTCGTTGGATACTTCTACTTCCTGCAGCAGCTTTCGGAGGCCGTATTGCTTCAGCAGTTCTATCTCCATAATCTCCAGCTCTGCCTTGAAATCAGATTCCTCATCCATCTTTTTGTTCTTTGCATCAACAAAAATCAGTTCCTGGGTAATCACCTCGTTCAGCAGGGTTTTCCTTCCCTCAGGTGTATTAAACTGTTCAGCTCTTTGGGGGCCCAGGCCGGCAAGCAGTCGATCAACATGTTCCTCTGTAATCTCTCTGCCTTCCACCGTTGCCAAAATTTTTTTATCGGACATACAATAGCTCCTTTGTCATTCATTTGTTTTTAATGATAACAAAAACCAGCATGCCTGTCTATTTTTTTAGGCTAGATCTCAAATATTTTGGGATACTAACCATATCAAATGCACAAAGGAGTGGATGAATCAATGAAGATGAATCGCAATAAACTGGGAAAAATGATGTCCGAGTTTTCACAGGAGCTGGGGATGCCTGCTCAGAGAAAAGCCGGAGGCCTGGGCAGAAAAATGCTTTGGGCAGCAGGCAGCGCAGCGGGCTTTTTGCTGATTCGCGGGCTTTATAACCGGATGAAGTAGCATAGAGCAGAGAAACTGGATACGGCTGTTAACCCATTCAGGTTAATCTGGTATCTCAGCAGGATCTGGTGTATAATGACATCGTTGAATTGCAATTGCCCTTTGTCACATGTGGTGACAGGGCATAGGGTATCGGTTTTTGGGTTCTTGTTTTTTTAAGGACATGGAGGTTTGGAATGAATCAGATTTATGTTGTATTATCCGCAACGCCTACGAAAATAGGCAGAGCGATTCGAGCTTTTACCGGAAGCACTTTTAACCATGCCTCCATCAGCCTGACCAAAGACTTAAGCGAAATGTACTCCTTTGCCCGTTATCGGGCTCATAATGCCCTGGTAGGGGGGTTTATACAGGAATTTCCTCAAAGATTGACCATGGGAAAAGCAGCAGAGGTTCACATAAAGGTATTTGAAATACCCTTGTCGGAATCTCAATACAACAGGATCAGGGAGTTTGTCTATGAAATCCGGGATGATGAAGATCAATGCTTGTATAATTCCCTGGCAATTCTGGGCAGACCTTTCGGGCGGGGATACAATACCTACAAAGCCTACGTCTGTACCGACTTTGTTGTAAAAGCGCTCATGCATGGAGAAATCAGCCTCGTGGAATCCGTGCTTGCTCCCATAACCCCTGGTGAAATGGAACAGCTTCTGGATGGCTACCTGATATACGAGGGCAGCTTGCAGGATTATCATCCAGCCCTTGAGTATGATGAAGCCATGGTGGAGGATTTTTTCAGAAAGGCTTCTCCCTTCCGGGAAGCATATCAGGTAGCGCTCCATTTTTATCGTTTGTTTTCCCGGGCATTAAGAGGGCGGCACTGCTAGAGCATTTCACACCAAGCTTGACAACTCGTTCTGCAGCTGGAAATACTGCTTATACCTGGCCAGCTCTGCTTCCAATTCCGCAACCCTCTGGTCATCACTTGGCGGTTCTTTGGCTCTGCTCAGCAAAATATTGATGATTCTTGCCCTGGTAGCCGGCCCGATTACACCGTCTGCAGCAAGCCCCTCTGCTTGCTGAAAGGCCTTCACACTATTTAAAAACCCTTGTCCGGGGCCGAATTCCCCATCAATTGGACCGGTATAGTACCCCTGAGCCTTCAAAAACTGTTGCATGAACTCCACATCTTCACCGGACATGCCGTATCGTAATGTCCTATATACCATTGCTTGATCCTCGCCTTTCTGACTAAAATATTCTGCAATTGTTTCCGCCTCAGCAATCGCCAGCCTTTTCAAATTCTCATCTGCAATCAAAAATGCAGAATCCTTCAAGTTGGTGTGAAAGCCGTGCTCAATCAGGATTCCAGCTTTACACCCGGCTGCGATGGCATTTCTCAATACCCCGTTGTAATCCTGTCCGGGTCGTGATCCGCTTTCCTTTATCATACTTCCACGGTAGTAATGCCCCATAACCTCCGATACCTTTTCCCCAATCCTGTCTGCCAACACCTTGATCTGCGGAGTGGACATCGTATAAAACACCACCGAACCCGTCGGCCTGGTATCAGAAGCCAACGCAGCTGCGTTGCTGTGCAGGGATACCAGCAAATCATGCCCTGCTGCCATTCTTCCTCTTGCTGCAACTTCAGGATTATCGGTTACCTTCGGCCTTGTCGTAATCACCTGAAACCCATGCTTTTCGAGCTCGGGTTTCAAAAAACCTGCCAGGATCCACATCTGGGTGCCCTCATAAAAACCCGGCCTGGGAGGATAGGGATTGCCATACCTTCCATGCCCGGGGTCAACCGTTATCTTTATCGCCAACTTCTCACCACCTCATATATCCTTAACATATATCTTATTCTATTCCAGATGCCGGGTATTTCGTTCCTGCGGGTCTGAAATTAATCAGTTGATCTTTTAATATAAATTCAAACGGAATCTCTTTTGGGTCAAATAGATTTCATAAAAACGCGGCAGGCCAATTCAGCACAACTATTTATTAAGACAGGAAGGTTCAACCTGCGATAAGCGGTGAAATGACAAAAAGCCCGATCAGATCGGGCTTTTGGGCATAAAAAACTGGTGGGCAATGAGGGACTCGAACCCACGGCTTCTACCATGTGACGGTAGCACTCTGCCAGCTGAGTTAATTGCCCGGAGTAACTTGTCTTCTTCCATTATAAACCGGTTGAATTCGCGATTCAATAGCTTTTGGAATTAAATGTTTGGAATCTGCCAATCGATTGGCTGCTGCCCTGTGCTGATTAAAAATTCGTTGGTACGGGAAAAATGCCGGCAGCCGAAGAAACCCCTGCTGGCAGACAACGGACTGGGATGAACGGAGGTTAACACCAGGTGCTTTTGATCGGTGATAAAAGATGCCTTGCTTTTGGCATTGCTGCCCCATAGCAGAAATACAACCGGTGTACTCTTTTCATTCAACAGCCTGATCACCTTGTCCGTAAAGGTCTCCCATCCCCTGTCTCGATGCGAATTGGCCTGGCCTGCTGCAACAGTCAGGCTGGTATTCAGAAGCAGCACCCCTTGCCTGGCCCAGGGAATCAGACAGCCGTTGTTGGGAATGGTGCAGCCAACATCCGAATGTAACTCTTTATAGATATTTACCAGGGAGGGAGGGATTGCCACGCCTTCCTGAACGGAAAATGCCAGACCATGAGCCTGATTGGGTCCGTGATAGGGATCCTGACCAAGAATCACGGCCTTGGTATCCTGATAGGAGGTCAACCGCAGTGCTTCATAGATCTTGAACATGTCCGGGTAAATCGCTTTACTCCGATATTCACTTTTCAGAAATTGTCTGAGCCGGAGGTAGTAATCCTTTTTAAATTCATCCTCCAACAGCTCGTCCCAATCATTTCCCAGTGGTATCAAAATATCACCTTACACTTTCCATATACAGATATTTTGTATATTATATCATAGTTATCCTGCAAAATTCCGCAAGAATCGGAAGGTTGATGCAGGATATACCATTTACATATTTCCTTTTGCATAGGATAATGGATATTGATTTGTTTTGTGAAAATACTATTCCCATTTGGTATTGCAGCCTGCATGTGATTGTATCCTGCTTTGCCGAATCGCAGCAATGAAAGGAGCCTTTTCTTGAAACTAGGTCTGGGAATCGACACCGGAGGTACGTATACCGATGCGGTTATATACAACTTTGAATCAAAGCAGGTTTTGGCAAAGTCCAAAGCCTTAACGACGAAGGAAAACCTGACTGAGGGAATCATCCGTTCCCTTGGCGGGCTTCCGAAGAAGCTGTTTAACAACATCCAGCTGATTTCCCTGTCCACAACGCTGGCAACCAATGCCTGTGTTGAGGGCAAAGGAGCAAGGGGTAAGCTGGTGCTTATCGGCTATGACCGAAAACTGCTGACAAAGCTTCGCGGCAATTATGGTCTGCCCGATGCAGGCGAAATGATTCTGATTCCGGGAGGGCACGGTCAGCAGGGACAGGTTTTGTCTCAGCCTGACTGGATCCAACTGGAAAATAAAGTCCGGGAAACCGCCTCTGATACAGATGCCTATGCTGTAGTTGAATACTGGGGCATCCGAAACCCGGAATTTGAACAGGAAGCAAAGCAGCGCATCCGGCAGTGGACAGGCAAGCCTGTGGTTTGTGCACACGAGCTGAGCAGTGAAATCAACTCCCTTCGCAGGGCATCAACCACCCTGCTGAACGCAGGACTGATTAAACTGATCGATGAATTGCTGGATGCGGTTAAGCAGGGCATGACTCGCATGGGCATTTCCGCACCGATTATGATTGTCCGAGGTGATGGAACCATGATGTCCGAGTCCTTCGCCAGGGAGCGCCCGGTTGAAACCCTGCTGTCCGGACCTGCTGCAAGCGTGGTGGGCGGCATGGAGCTGACCGGCTGCCGGGATGCCTTGATTTTGGATATCGGCGGTACCACCAGTGACCTGGCTCTGATCCGCAATGGTTTGACGGTTCTTGCAGAGCAGGGCGTGGATGTAGGCTCCTGGCGGACGGGTACAAAGGCGATCAAGATTCGTACCATCGGTCTGGGAGGCGACAGCATTGTCTCCTTCGATAAAAATGATGTGCTGCAAATAGGGCCGCGAAAGGCTGCTCCCCTCTCCTGGCTGGCTCAGCGTCATCCGGAAATCAAGCGGGAGCTGAAGCGCATCCATGATGAGAATAAATGGCACAGTCTGTCACTGGGGGAATTCTTCTACCTGGTATCCAAGCCGCACCGATATGATTCCTTTACAAAGGAAGAGCAGGCGATTATCAGGGTCCTGGAAAACGGACCGAAAAGCGTGGAGGAGCTGGCAGAGAAAACCAAAACCAGTGTGTTTCTGCTTCGGACAGAAGGCCTGGAGCATCTGGGCACGATTGCAAGAGGAGCTTTAACTCCTTCGGATCTGATGCATATTAAGGGCGATTACCAGGCTTGGGACATGGAAAGTGCACAGCTGGGGGCGGAGATCATGGCCAACCGCCTGAAGATGCCGGTTGACAGCCTGATTCACAAGGTTTATACCGAAATCATACACAAGCTGTATCAGCTGATTTTGGAATTTCTGCTTGCCGACCGGTTGAACCCTTCGTCCCGCAAACTATCGGATGATGCGCAAAGACTGCTGAATATGGCCTTCTACCATCCTTATCATGACGTTCGAATGCAAGCTTCTACTTCTTTGCCCATTGTCGGCATCGGCGCTCCGACCCATATTTTCCTCAATCAGGTTGCAGAAGCACTGGGCACCACTGCAAAGCTCACCCGCAATGCAGGAGTGGCCAATGCTGTGGGCGCAATTACCGGCAGCATAGTGGGAGAAGAAACGGTTTTGATCAAGCCCCGTTACGATAATACGGGAATCACCAGCTACGGCTGTCATGGCTCCTTCGATTATTTTGAAGCCGATGATTACCAGGAAGCATTGAAATGGTCGGAAAAAACCGCAGCCGATAGTGCAAAAAGGCGGGCGGAAGCGATGGGCGCATCCAGCATTACCGTTGAAGTCAGGGAAGACAGTCAGGTATATGAAGACGGTGAAATACAGCTGCTGATGGAAACGGTGATCACAGCCAAGGCCATTGGCAATCAGGCGATTATCCGTATACATGAGAATGAATGTTAACAATTCATTCATATTTCATTCACATCACCGTGGTATAATATATGTGAAGGAAGATCAGATTGTCGCTGAGGGAAAGGAGACTGATCTATGGAAATGCTGAATTCCATTCTTAGAATAACCATGATCGTATTGCTGTTCAGAGCAATCTTTACCATAGCAACCAGCTTTGCTCTATCAAAAAAAATGAAGCAGGCGCAGCAAAATACGACTGCGGTAAACCAGCAGCTCATGGAGCTGCAAAAAAAGCAGCAGGCAGAACTTCTGGCGCGCTTGGTACATGACGATTATTGCGGTAAGACGATAGAAAAGGACAAGGCCTATATCATACGTTCCGATAACCATCTCCACTACTTCTGCAGCTGGGAATGCCGGCAGAACTTCATTCAGGAAGCAGGCTGAGCAAAGAACACTGTCTGTACTTCAATCTCCCTTTATGGGGTCAGATTGAAAAGACAGTTTCATTATAGATGCCCTGAGGTATAGATAACCAATACTTCAGGGCACTTTTGTTCGGCTGCTTATCCAAACTTTGGCAGCAGCATTCCCTTCATACAGGGAATAAGATATAATAAAACTACTACAGCATGCCTTTCGGCGAAAGGATAGGATCCATTATGGCAAGGAGAAGAACCAACAGCAGAACCACACTTACCACCGTTATCATCGCACTGGTTTTACTGGCCCTTTATCAATTGTTGGATAGCAATGGCCTGCTCTCTGACAATTCTCCCTTACAGGCTGATACCCAAGGCGGTTTTGTTGAAGTACATTTTATCGATGTAGGACAAGGAGATTCCATATACATTAAAACACCCACCCAGGATATTTTAATCGACGCAGGAGAACGGGGGGATACCGTTGTCGATTACCTGAAGAGTCTGAATGTAGATGAACTGGAGCTGGTCATCGGAACCCATCCCCATTCCGACCACATAGGCGGTCTCATTAATGTCTTTGAGCAAATTCCCGTTAAGGAAGTCATGGATCCCGGCACTGTACATACCAGTAAAACCTTTGAGGACTACCTCACCCTGATAGATGAAAAAAACATGGTCTTTACCGTTGTAAGAGCAGGAACAAAAAGAACCTATGAGGATGGAGCTTCCTTGGAGATTCTGTCCCCCAGCAATCCAGGCGAGGACAACCTGAATGAAGCCTCCATTGTCGCCAGGCTGACCTACGGAGATATCAGCTTCCTCTTCACTGGAGACGCGGAAGTGCCATCAGAAAAGCAAATGCTGGATGCAGGATACCAGCTGAAAAGCACGGTTTTAAAAGCCGGGCATCACGGAAGTGTGACCAGCACAGGTGATGATTTTCTGGATGCGGTTTCTCCGGAAATGGCTGTGATTATGTGTGCGGAAGGCAATTCTTATGGACATCCGCATAAGGAAACACTGGTTAAGCTTGAGAATGCCGGCATTGAGGTGTATCGTACAGATATGCACGGTACCATTATTGTGGAAACAAATGGAGCGGAATATGAAGTCAGGTATGCTAATTGAGTCCCCCGAACATAAAAGGCCTTCACGGGAAATTAGGAGGGTAAGCAAATGAAAGCTGTCGTAGACCGCATTGAAAACCAAATTGCAGTTGTACTAATCGGAGAGGAAGAGATCAAGGTCGACATCCCGCTGGTTCTGCTGCCTGAAGGCACTCGAGAGAGCAGCCACCTGAATATTTCCTTTGAGCTGGATGAAGCAGGTGAAGCCAGCAAAAGGGAGAGGATAGCCGCCATGCTGGAGAGGCTGTCTCAAAAGAAAAAACAATAGCGGTGAACTGGAGGTGTCTGCAATGGCAGATTACATGTTTCAGCCTGTGCTGATTCTGGACAGCAGACGTACAGTTACGGCAGGAAGCACTGAAGCGCTCACAGCTGCCCTGAACCGGGGAGCCGATCTGAAGATCGAGACCCTCTTCCGGCACGATGAGCACATGGATGTGCATTCCCCCATCAAGGATACTGTACGCGAAGTCTCCGAGTTTCATGAGACCATTGTAATAGACGATCGGTGGAGTGCCGGTTTTATGACCCTGCGCCAGCCTGCAGAGGTTCCCTTCGGCTTTGGCTCACGCCCCTCGCTGTCCCTGTTTTTGTACAACCAGGACGGCAGCCAGTCCGTCGCCCGCCCCTTTCTGGATGGAGGCCCCATAACCGGCCAAAAGGGCGAAAACCCGCCCAATCAATACACAGAGCATACCAAGATGAACTATTTTTCCTGCTTTGATGAGGGCACCAATGCTCCCAGCTGGAATTTTGCCTATGCCTTTGACAGCTTCCGCTATCTGGTTCGGGACCGCTACACGGAGCTGCTCCATCACGATGGGGAGGGAAATGTGCTCTCCGGTTCGCTGGATGCGCTGATGGATGCCTACAGTACCGGAACAGACCTGAAGGCGGGCATAACCGGGCTGTGCGACGGCATGCCTGGTGGACAGGCTCTGAAAAACGAAGTCTTCGTCCACATCAGCTATGGCTACCACTATCAGGAATCCCAACTCTTCGTGGCTGAAACCCAGCCCTTTGTAAGAACAGCCCCCCGCATACCCCTAGCCTATGCCACCGACAACTGGGATTACGGCTGGGCCATCCCTCATACCGACGGCAAGGTTTCCCTTCTGGCCTACAACCCCTATTCACTCAAGCCTTTTCGCAAAGAACTGCGCTGCGCTGTACGCTGGTTCGCAGCGGTATAAATCCAAATACATAAGACCTGCCGGTAAATTATTCGATTCGTTTCCTGTCATGGGGTTATGAAAAAGATAAGGCTTGTTTTACTTAACTTGCATATAAAAATAATAAGGAAAGAGGTTGATTGTATGGGTTATATTCAGGCATTCTGGAACTCGATTTTTGGATCCCTCCCTTCCGTGATTTCAGCCATACTGCTGCTCATTCTCGCATTTATTGCAGCAGCCGTTGCAAAAAGCATTACAGTTAAGGTTTTACAAAAGCTTAAGGCCGACAAGTATACAGACAAAATTGGAATTACGGATGAAGCAACAGGAAGTTCGGTTGAATTCTTAGGAAAGCTTGTATTTCTGATTGTGTTTCTCTTGTTCCTGCCCGGCGTGCTGGATAAGCTGGGCATGCAAAATGTTTCAGCACCAATATCATCTCTGGTATCCCAATTTTTGAACTACATCCCTAATTTAATTGCAGCCATAGTGATCCTGGTTGTGGGCTTGTTCATAGCAAGGCTGGTCAGACAATTGCTAGTACCGGTCTTGAAAAAATTGAATGTCGACAGGGTTCAGGAAAAAGCAGGAATTGCTGCCGGGGACGAAACATCTATTTCTTCTGTGCTATCCTATATTGTATATGTATTGATTCTCATCCCTGTTGCGATTGCGGCATTGCAGGTTCTTAACATAACAGCCATTTCAGCACCGGCAATATCCATGCTGGATAAGATGATCTCCTATCTGCCCAATGTATTATATGCTATCGCTATTGTTATAATTGGAGCCTTCATCGCCAGAATTGCTGGGAAGCTGTTAGCTGATATTCTATCCGGTGTAGGAACAGATGCCTTATTCAAAAAAGCTGCTCCGGTTGAAAAAACGAAACTGCAGAGCTTTTCCATTTCCAAAACGATTGGTGAAATTGTAAAATACATTCTGATTCTGCTCTTTGTTGTAGAAGCGGTTAATGTATTGAATCTGGAAGTGTTAAGATTTGTAGGAGAGGCAATTATTGCCTACCTGCCCCTGGCTGTCAGTGCCATTATCATTTTAGGTGCAGCCCTGTTTGCTGCCTACTGGGTAGAAAGCCTGATACTCAACCGGTTTTCGGGTTCAAAGCTATTGGCATGGGCGGCAAAAGCTGCCATTATCGTGCTGGCTGTATTTATGACACTGAATCAACTGGGAATTGCTACTTCAATTGTTAACTCAGCGTTTATTATAATCCTAGGCGCCATTGCAGTGGCCTTTGCCATTGCTTTTGGGATAGGCGGCAGGGAATTTGCAGGAAATGTTCTGCAGCAGCTTGAAAACAAAACAAATGGAGGCAATGATTCCACAGCTGAAGAAGATGCTGCAGAGGCTCAGCCTGATTTAGAGCAGGGAGAATAAAGAAAGTGAACAGGTATAGCGAGTAAAATCAGGTATAAGGAGTAATGTTTATTAAGATTATCATGAAATAAAAACAAAAAATAAGCAAAGAAAAACAGGAATTCATCATGTCATAAGAAGATTCCTGTTTTTCTTTTTGCTGCTGCCTTGTATATTTCCTTGTTATTTGCCTTGTTTGCTTTTTACCTTTCAACTTGTTTTAATAGTTTTCTG
>DURK01000125.1 GCA_012837325.1 Clostridiales bacterium | reverse complement strand
GCCATGGTTCTGTTCACCTATCGTAAATTCAAGGGCAGGAGTTTCCACGGAAGCATCGGTCCCTTGGTACTCAGAGTGCTGGTGATTTTGCTGCTGGTTCTTTCTTTGGCCGGGCTGGAAATCAGGATCCCGGTGGATCACACCGAAATTCTGTTTGTGGCGGACCTTTCAGACAGCACCCTGTCCAGACAGGATGAACTGGCTGCATTTATTTCGGATACCTTAGGACTCCTGCCGGAAACCCATCAGGCCGGTATCGTCAGCTTTGGCGGAAATGCCCTGATTGAACAATCCCTGGGAGACATCCGGAATTTTCACACCTTTCATTCCAAACCCGATACGGACTACAGTAACATCGACCAGGCATTGCAAAGAGCGGAAGGGCTGTTTACGAAGGACAGCCGCAAGCGCATGGTTTTGATAACCGATGGTGCGGAGAATATGGGAGATGCCATGCTCCGGGCAGGAGCCATAGCACAGCGGGGCATTCCGGTGGATGTCCTGTACCTGGATACGACGCCGCCAAAAGAGGTACAGCTGACCGAACTGACTCTTCCATCCAGCCTTTATCAGGGAGAAAATTATGATATCCGGGTAGAAATCAACAGTACTGTGGAAACCAAAGGCACCTTACGGCTGTATGCCAACCGGACACCGGCCGGCAGCCTGGAGGTTCAAATTCAGAAGGGGAGAAACATCTTTCTGTTTCGGGAAACCGCCGAGACTGCGGGTACGATTGTATATGAGGCAGAGCTGGAGCCTGTATCAACCGATGATACCTTCCGGCAGAACAACAGGATGGCTTCTTATGTCCGCATAGAAGGACCCCCTGTTATAGCCTTGGTGGAAGGAGGGGAAGAGGAAGGCAGAGAGCTTGCCAAAATAATGGAAGCCGGCGGACTGGAATACAGGCTGTTCACTCCCCACAGCCTGCCAAATCAATTGGAGGAGCTGGTAAAGTACGATGCCGTGGTATTGTCAAATGTGGATTATGAGGATTTAGGCAGGGATCAGGCAGATCTGCTGGACAGCTATGTGAAGTCTATGGGCAGGGGCTTGCTGGTAACCGGCGGTGACAACAGCTATGCCCTGGGGGGGTATCTGGGAACCAAGCTGGAGGAAATGCTGCCGGTGGACATGGATTTATCCAAGAAGAAGGATATTCCTTCTTTGGCGCTGGCTTTGGTCATGGATAAATCCTCCAGTATGTCGGATACCCAGCATGGTGTGAATAAAATGGAGCTGGCAAAGGAAGCAGCCATTCGTTCAACGGAAGCATTACGGGATAATGATTTCATAGGAGTGGCAGGCTTTGATTCTGCTGCCGCCTGGATTGTGGAAATGCAGAAGGCGCAAAATAGGGAGGAAATACAAGACGTCATCGGCACCATTCAGCCGGGCGGCGGAACAAATCTGTATCCCGGCCTGAACTTGGCTTACCAGGCATTACGAAATACAGAAGCGGCATTGAAGCATGTGATTATCCTGACCGATGGTCATACGGCAGGCGGGAACTTTGATTCCTTGATTATGCAGATGACAGCCGGCGGAATCACCGTATCCGGAGTTGCTGTCGGGGAAGGCGCAGACGACAAGCTGATGCAGCATATTGCAGAGCTGGGAAACGGCAGATTCTACTTCACCAACGACTTTGCCAGTATTCCCAAGATTTTCACCAAGGAAACCTACATGGCAAC
The DNA here is from genome assembly GCA_012837325.1 of Clostridiales bacterium. Classification (GTDB taxonomy): domain Bacteria; phylum Bacillota; class Clostridia; order Caldicoprobacterales; family DTU083; genus DURK01. The sequence continues at coordinate 4,117 of DURK01000125.1, read as the reverse complement.
CCGCAGCTATATCAATAACGAAACCTTTTTTCCCAAGGCTCTGGGCAGTTCTGCTGTGTTAAGCGGTATTGACTCCGTACCGTCACTGGACGGATATATAACTACCACCATAAAAGGCGGAGCCGTGCCTGTGCTTGTCAGTCATAAGGATGATGATCCGATCCTGGCATACTGGGATTATGGCCTGGGTAAGGCAGCTGCATGGACCAGTGATGCCAGAGGGATTTGGACTGAAGAGTGGCTTAACTGGGATCAGGCATCCACATTTTGGCTGAACACCATATCCTCCGTTTTGCCCGGCAGCAGCAATGAATCCGGGAAGATTGAAACCAGCCGCACCGGCAATATGGGTCAGGTAACGGTATCAGTGGATGAACCGGATACAGGTCAGGATATCTATGCTGTAATCGTCAGCCCAAATGGAGAGGAAAGCAGGGTAAAAATGCGGCCATCCAAGCCGGGATATTATCAGGGCAATTTTGAGCTGGATGATACCGGTGTTTATCTGATCCGAACGGAGCAGAAGCGTGAGGACGGCACAACTGCGGCCATGGAGACCGGGCTGATTTATCCCTATTCCCCGGAATATGATATACGTCTGACCTCAACAAGGAATCTTCCGGAGCATATTACAGGAAAGACCGGCGGAAGGCTGATTCAAAGACCGGAGGATCTGCTGCTGGATGAATCGCAGCCGGTTTGGCGGAACCATGAGATCTGGCCTGCCCTGTTATTATCGGCCTTGATATTGTTTTTCCTGGATATTGTGCTCCGCAAGCTGGGAATGCGGTTTGTCACCGAGAGACTGCTGGCTCCGCCGGTAAAGGCAATTATGCGAACCTTAGCCAGAATAACCCGTATAACTCGTATCGCTCGTATAAAGAGTTCAATCCCGCCGGCAGGCAGGAAATCAATAGATGAAAATAGATCCATTATTCCTGAAAAAACGAAGAAAATGAAGACCTTTGACAAATCCGGTGATAAGGACAGCATCGGCAGTGAAATGAAGAAGGAAAAGTTGCCAGGTGAAGGGCAGGAAGACTTTACAAGCGCTTTGCTGGAGGCCAGACGCAAAAGCAGGATCATCAATATTTCCGGCAAAGAAAGGGGAGAGGACAGATGAAATGGATGATATCAGTACTTGCTGCAATCTTTAACCGGCTGTCTTTCTCTCTGCCTGATTACCATGGTTATTTCTATCAGGCCGGGTGGGCAATTTCATTCGGCCTATATTATCAATTTGAGAATTTAGTTAATTCGGACGCTGTATTTCTAAGATTCGTTTCCATGTCAACCCTGGACAGGGCTTTGTCCCTGCTGTCCAGTATAGGCAATTCTGCAGTACAATCTCTGGAAATCCTGTTTTTATTCAGTTCCATGCTTCTGATTATGCATCACACCTTAAAGGTATTAAATAATCTCTCTATGAAATTAAGCTGATTTATGCTTAGTTAAGCACAGGCAGCAGTCTGCCCTTACAGCTTTGATACAGGAGGGATTTTTGTGTCCAAATTGAAAATGCGTCTGGATAATATGAAAAGAAAAATGAAATACCCCAATGTGGAGTTTGACTTGTCAGCTTACCAGGAATGGTTGAATAAAGTGAATTCATATGATTTTTCCGGTCTGGACGATGCCGGGCTTATGGAGATTTCCAGGGAGATCAGGCAGGAAATAACTGATGAGCAGTCCATGCACGCACTTCTGCCCAATGCCTATGCCCTGGTAAAGGAAGCAGCATGGAGAAAACTCGGCATCCGGGTACATGATGAGCAGATTCTGGCGGCAATAGGTCTTCACATAGGCAGGATAGTGGAAATGATGACCGGTGAAGGTAAAACCCTGGCGGCCGTATTTCCGGCATATCTTAATGCGCTCACCGGTAAGGGGGTGCACATTCTCACATTTAATGACTATCTGGCAAAAAGAGATGCCTTGTGGATGGGTCCCGTTTATAGAGCCCTTGGCTTGTCCGTGGGCTACATCAACGACGGGGTGACGACAGAGCAGAGAAGAAAAGCATATGGGTGCGAAATAACCTATATGACAGCGAAAGAAGCCGGATTTGACTATCTGAGGGAGTTCTTGGCCATGGAGCCGTCCCAGCTGACCCAGCGGCCCTTTCATTTTGCTATTGTGGATGAGGCGGATTCCATATTGATAGATGAAGCCAGAATTCCCTTGGTTCTTGCAGGAGCAACTGTCTCAACTTCATCGGATACACTGCGCATGGCGAAAATAGTTGAGCAGCTGAATCCCAATGAAGACTACGAGCTGGATGAATATGAACGCAATGTATATCTGACGGAAACCGGATTGAGCAGGGTGGAGGCTGCTCTTGGATGCGGCAATCTATACAACGGAGAAAATAACAATCTGCTTGCGGATCTGAATAATGCACTTCATGCAAGAGCCTTGCTTAAAAAGGATATTGACTACATTGTCCGGGACGGAAAGGTGGAGCTGGTGGACGAATTTACGGGCAGGGTGGCGGATAAAAGGCATTGGCCTCATGGACTTCACGAAGCAGTGGAGGCTAAGGAAGGAATTCTCTCCAGACAGGAGGGACGAATCATGGCATCCATAACCCTGCAGAATTTCATTCATCTGTATCCCAAGGTATCGGGCATGACGGGTACTGCACTGACCGCTGCTGAAGAATTTTTTGAATGTTATCAGCTGAAGGTAATGGTTATACCGCCCCATAAACCATGCATTCGCCGGGATTTGCCGGATGTCATCTATACCCATAATGAAGCCAAACGCAATGGATTGATTGAAGAGATTACCCGGGTTCACAAAACCGGACGGCCGATACTAATCGGCACTGCCAGCATTGAAGAATCTGAGGAGCTGGCGGGGGAACTGAGGCAGGCAGGGGTTGCCTGTCAGGTGCTCAATGCAAAGAATGATGAGCTGGAAGCAAGGATAGTTGAAAATGCAGGAGCCTTGTATGCAGTTACGGTTTCTACCAACATGGCTGGAAGGGGCACGGATATCAAGCTGGGAGGGGCAGGGGAAGAGGACAAGGATAAGGTAATGTCCCTTGGCGGTCTGTATGTTATAGGTACCAACCGTCATGAAAGCAGGAGAATTGACGATCAGCTCAGGGGCAGATCTGGAAGGCAGGGAGATCCGGGTATGAGCAGGTTTTTCATCAGCCTGGAGGATGACCTGATGCTGCGGTACAATCTTAGGGAGCTGATTCCAAAAAGCCTTTATCCGAAAAGACAGGACAAGCCTCTGGATAATCCGGTAATCAGCAGGGAGATCGCATCCGCTCAGCGTATTATTGAAGGGCAGAATTTTGATATGCGGAAAAACCTCATCAAGTACTGGGCAATTACGGAGAATCAACGCCAGATTATCTGGAAACAGCGGATGGACATTTTGCTGAACAGGGTACAAACAAATATCCTGCAGAAGGGGCTTCCTGAGAAGTACAGCAGACTGCTGCCTCTAGCTGGGGCTGAATCATTGGCCAGGGCGGAGAAACAGGTTGTGCTTTATATGATAAACCAGTGCTGGATGGACTACCTGGATTACCTGTCCTACATCCGGGAGAGCATCCACCTTGTCAATTTTGCAAAAGAGGTGCCCATATTTGAATACAATAAGAGAGTTGTGGCCGCTTTTGAACAGTTCGGTATTGATTTACAGGAAGAAATCATAAAGGCATTGGCTGACGCAAGCATTACAAAGGAAGGCGTGGATTTGGGCGGGAAAGATCTGGCGGCACCTGGTGCTACGTGGACATACATGGTAGATGATAAACCTCTTGAAAACAATATACAGTCCGTGCTGCTAAATCCCATGGCGATGATCTTTAATTTTCCCATTTACCTGATCATGCTGCTGTACCACAGCCTGACAAAAGGCAAGGAGAAAAGAGAGTAGCTATTTTGTCTTGATACCGATTCCCCATCTGATTATGCCGTTGGAAGAACTGCCGCGCCGGTCTATGGTCAGCCCCGACGCTTCAATCGCCTTATGGGATTCGTTCAGCAAATTGCATCCGCCGGCCATGTCATGCCAGAACCAGTTGATGGATTCAGCAAGGCCGGCAAGTCGCTTTTTCTCAGGCTTGACATGGTCAACGAAAAGAAAGATGCCGCCT